>NZ_WTFF01000036.1 GCF_019400985.1 Streptomyces bambusae | reverse complement strand
GGCCGGCCCCGTGCCGGCCTCCGCGTCGCCGGACGGCGCGGCTCCGGTCGCCGTGGCTCCGGTCGCCGCGGCGGCGGCCGTGTGCTGACGTTCCAGGGCCCGGGTGACCGGGGTGACCAGGGCCGCTGCCAGGCAGAACACCGCGCCCAGGCCGAGCCAGCCGGCCGGGCCGGCGGCGATGACCACGCCCGTGACCAGGGCCGGGCCCACGATCCGCTGGCCGGTGTTGCCCAGGCTGAACACCGACAGGTAGATGCCCCGGCGGTCCTCGGGGGCGAACTCGTAGGACAGGTCCCAGCCGCCCACCGCCTGCCACATCTCACCGAAGGTCAGCGCCGCGCAGGCGACCAGCAGCAGCGCCCCGGCCGCGAGCGGCGGCAGCTGACCGGCCACCGCCATGGCCACGGCGCAGCCGGCCAGCGCGACACCGCCCAGCCGCAGCGCCCGGGCCGCGCCGCCGGGCCGTTCCGCCCCCTTGGAGATCGGCACCTGCAGGACGATGGAGAGCACGGTGTTGATCAGAACCAGTACCGGTACGTAGCCGGCGGGCACCCCGGTGGCCTGCACCGCCCACAGCGGCAGGCCCACCGACAGCACGGTGGTGTGCAGGTTGAGCACGCCGTTGAGCCCGGCCAGGGCCAGGTAGCGCCAGTCGCGGAAGCCGCGCAGCGCGGTCAGCGGGGAGACCTTGCGCTGTGCGGCGCTCCTGCGGGCCAGCTTCAGCCGGCCGAGCATCGCGGCGGAGAGCACGAACGCGGCCGCGGTGCCGAGCACGATCCCGCGGTACGCCCACACGCTGTCGGCGGACAGCAGCGGCGCGGCCAGCAGCGCGCCCACCGAGAAGCCGATGTTGCGGACGGTACGGACGATCGCCATGGTCCGGGTGCGGTCGGACTCCTCGGTGGTGTCGGCGGCGACCGCCTGGGTCATCGGCATGGTCGCGCCCTCGGCCGCCGCAAGGCAGGAGGCCACGAGCGTGAAGCCGAGCGGTCCGTGGACGAAGGCCAGCGCCACGAAGAAGGCGGCCCGCCACAGCTGGAGCCCCACCAGGGTGCGCCGGGCGCCGATCCGGTCGCTGAGCGCACCGATCGGGACCGTGGCGAGGAAGCCGACGATGCCCGACACCGCGAGGCCCGCACCGATCTGACCGGCCGACAGGCCGACCGAGCGGATGAAGAAGACGGTGGAGCCGGCGAGGAAGAGGCCCGTGCCCACCGCGTTGATGAGGGTGGTGAGGGCGAAGGTGCGGCCGGCTGCGGTGGCGGGGACGTAGTCGGAGAAGGACACGCGCCGCTTCACGCCGCACCCCCGGTCCCTGCCCCGGCCCCGGTCCCGGTCCCGGTGGCGGTGGCGGTGGTGAGGGTGAGCAGGCCGGCGGCGTGCTCGGCGCGGCGGGCGGCCTCGGCGGCGTCGGCGCCGGTGGCGATGACGAAGCCGGCGCGCTGCCAGGAGCTGGTGACGGCCTCCAGCGTGTGGCCGGGGGCGACGGAGAGGTGCAGTTCGTGCACGCCCGGCGCGGTGCGCGCGTCGGCGGCGCCGCGGACGTCGGTGACCAGGCCGGCGGGCGCACTGAGGAACCGTACGGCCGCTGCGCCGACGGCGGGGCGCAGCGGTGCCGCAACGGGCTGTCGTGCGTCGAGCACGCCGAGCAGGAGGGCCAGGATGTCGGTGTCGTAGGCGAGGTCGATCAGCACGGTGATACCGCCGCCGGGCAGCCGGCCCGCGCACTCGACCAGGTGCGGGCGGCCGCCTTGGAGGATCCACTCCGCGTGCAGGACGCCCGAGCGGAATCCGGTGGCGGCGACCAGCGCGCCCATCGCGTCGCGCAGCGCGTCGGCGACCTCCCCGGGCAGGGCGGCGGGCAGGGCGTGGCCCATCTCGACGGGGTGGCGGGAGTCCTGGACGGACTTGGCGGTGATGTTGGTGAAGCCGACGGCGCCCTCGTGGACGACCGCCTCGACGCTCACCTCCGGTCCGTGCAGCCGCTGTTCGACGAGGAAGCGGGCGGCGTCGGGGTAACCGGCGTGCAGGGCCGCCTCGTCCGCGGTGGTGGTGTGGGCCCAGGCCGCGGCCGTGTCGTCGCCGGCGTCGAGCAGCTGGACGCCGAGGCTGGCCTGCCGGTTGGCGGGCTTGAGGACACAGGCGCCGCCGTGCCGGGCGCGGAAGGCATCGACGTCCTGGGGTCTTCGCGCGTCCGCCCAGGCCGGCTGGGCCAGGTCGGTGCTGGCGGCCACGGTGGCGCGCAGCAACGCCTTGTCCCGCAGGACGCGGGCGGCCTTGGGGCCGGCGCCGGGCAGGCCCCAGGCCTCGGCGAGGGCGGCCGCGGCGACGACGCCGTACTCCACGACCGGGACCACGGCGCGTACGCCCGGCGGGCGCGGCACGGCCGCCACGACCCGCTCGGGGTGCTCCTCGTCCTGGCTGGGCGCCGCCAGCAGGGCTCCCACGCAACGGTGCTTGTCGGCCAGGTCGTTGATGCCCCGAGCGGCGATGACCGCAGGTTCCTCGACGACCAGGACGGAGTCGGCCGGAAGCGCTGCGTCGAGTTTGCCGAGCATCACGGGGCTGTAACCGACCAGGACATGGGTGATCCCGGACGGGTCGGGGTGTGTCATGGGTGCCTCGCTGAGGGGTGGGCCGGGTGCCGTGCGGACCCCCGGTCGGTCCGTCCCTCGAATGTCCCGCGCCGAGCACTTCCGGCCATAGACCCGTCATGGTTCGGGTCTGCGCAACAACCGGAAGATCCGGCCCCGGGCCGCCCCGTCGCGACCCGGTCACCCCGCCGCCTCTGCTCCGTTCGCCGCCACCCCTGCGCGGCTTGCCGCGGGCCCCGCGGGGCTTGCCCAGCGGTACCCCGCAGGGCCCGCGGCACTACGAGTGGCTGGCAGCGCCTACGAGCGACCCGCGGCGCTTACGAGTGGCCGGCAGCGCCTACGAGCGATCCGCGGCGCTTACGAGTGGCCGGCGGCGCTCACGAGTGGCCGGCGACGCCTACGAGCCGGCCCGCGGCGCTGACGAGTCACCCGCCGCGCACACGAGTGGCCCGCCGCGCCTACGAGTCGCGCCCCGCGGCGCTACGAGTGGCCCAGGTCCGCCGCCGGCAGGTCCGCCAGCGGCACCGAGCCGGTGTCGGCGGCCGGGCGCAGCGGGAACTCGTCGGCGTGCATCGAGTCGAGCACCGGCGGCGCCGGCCGCGGCGGCTTCGGCATGACCGCGGCCTCGGAGTGGCCGCCGCAGCCGTACGACAGCGAGACCACGTGGCCGTCGGCCGGGCCGAACTCGTTGGCGCAGACGCCGAAGGCCTGGCCCAGCGAGCCGCCGATCTTCACCAGGAAGCCGCAGGTGGCGCAGGACGCCGGGGCCGCCTGGGCCATCGGCGTCTTGGCGCCGTAGCCCTCGTCCCAGCGGTCGGCCGCGGTGTGCAGGCCGTAGCGGGAGAGCACCCGGGCCCGCCGCATGCCGAGCTCCTCGGCCACGGAGGTGATGGAGCCGCGCTCGGGCACGACGGTCCGGTCGGTGACGTCGGCGTCCTCGGCCTCGACCAGCTCGGCCATCTCCGCGGAGACGACGGAGTTCGGCGGCGGCGTGTCCTCGCCGGAGTAGCCGGGCTCCAGCCGCAGGTCCTCGGCGTCGGTGGGCAGCAGGTCGCCGGGGCCCATGTCGCCGGGGCGCAGGCGCTCGCTCCACGGCACCCATTCGGGGGCCAGCAGCGCGTCGGGGCCGGGCAGGAGCACCGTCTCGTCCAGGGTGACGACCTTGGCGCGGGAGGCGCGGGTGACGGTGACGGCCCAGCGCCAGCCGCGGTAGCCCTGCTCCTCGCACTCGAAGAAGTGGGTGACGACCCGATCACCTTCGGCGACCACGGACACGTGCTCGCCCACCACGCCGGGGGCGGCGGCCTCGTCGGCCGCGGCACGGGCGAGTTCTACCGCCTCGGCGCACAGGCGGTCAGGGGTACGCGGGGTACGGCTTCGCGTCGTCGCAGCACTCACTGTCTCGTTCTCTCCTACGCCGTCTCACGAGTGCGCCGTCCGTACTGTCGTCCTGAACGACCCGTCGGTCCTGTCGTCACGTGGTGCGGGCGGAGCGGACCTGGGGGCCGCGTCGACGTCCACACCCGATCGGCCTCGGGCGCACACTCCTACGATCCATTGTCCAGGATCGAAAAAAGGCGCGCGGCCAAGAGCAACCGCCGGTGGCGCGCTACGCACGCTACCTCCTCCGCAGCCCTGGGCCCACATGCAAGGTCCGATTCGCGGACGCCAGGGCCCGCCGGACCGGAATGCCCGGGCCCGCCGGACCGGGCTGCCGGGGCTGCCCGACCGGAATGCCGGGGTCCGTCGGACCGGGATGCCGGGGCCGGCCGGACCGGGACGCAGGAGTGCGTCGGGCCGGGATGCCGGGACCTGTCCGGGCCTGCCGGACCCGGGCCCGGGAGCGCTTCGTGGGGCACTATGGCCACGTGGCATCCGTACGGTCGTCGGACGACGGATCGAGCCGGGTCTGGCGGGCCGGCCGGTCGGTCGGGCGCGTCCTGCACCTGCCGATCACGGGGACCGCGCGGGGGATCCGGCGGGCCACGCACGCCCACGGGGCCGGGGAGTCGGGCCTGGGCAAGCTCATCGAGCTGCACGCGATCAACGGCGCCGGCGACGTGATGATCACGATCGCGCTGGCCTCGACGGTGTTCTTCTCGGTGCCGACGGACGAGGCCCGCGGCCGGGTGGCCCTGTACCTGGCCGTCACCATGGCACCGTTCACCGTCCTCGCCCCCGTCATCGGCCCGCTGCTGGACCGGCTGCCGCACGGGCGGCGGGCGGCCATGGCCGGGGCGATGTTCACCCGGGCGCTGCTGGCGGTGATGATGTCGAGCGCGGTCGCCACGGGCGGCCTGGAGCTGTACCCGGAGGCCCTGGGCGTGCTGGTCGCCTCCAAGGCGTACGGCGTCGTCCGCAGCGCGGTCGTGCCGCGGCTGCTCCCGCCGAAGTTCTCACTCGTCAAGGCGAACTCCCGCGTGACGCTCGCCGGACTCCTCGCGACCGGGGCCGCGGCGCCGGTGGGCGCGCTGCTGCACCTGATCGGGCCCGAGTGGCCGCTGTACGGGGCCTGCGCGATCTTCGCCTTCGGCACGTACGCGGCGTTCACCCTCCCGCACAAGGTGGACGACGCCAAGGGGGAGGCGCGGGCCCGGCTGTCCACGCACGAGGCCCGCTCGCGCCGGCCGGGCCTGCGCACGGTCAGCCGGTCGGTGCTGTGCGGGCTGATGGCCAACGCCGCGATGCGCGGGCTGTCCGGCTTCCTGATCTTCTTCCTGGCGTTCCTGCTGCGCGTGCACCCGCTGGCCGGGCAGAGCGCGGCGGTCTCGCTGGGCATCGTCGGCATCGCGGCGGGCGTCGGCAATGCCTGCGGCACGGCGGTCGGGGCCTGGCTGCGGGCGCGGGCGCCCGAGGCCATCGTCGCGGCGGTGCTCTCGCTGACGCTCGGGGTGGCCGTCGTGGCGGCGGTCTTCTTCTCCGGGCTGATGGTGGCCGTGCTGGCCGCCACGGCCGGGTTCTGCCAGGCGCTGGCCAAGCTGTCGCTGGACGCGATGATCCAGCGCGACGTGCCGGAGGCGGTGCGCACGTCGGCGTTCGCCCGGTCCGAGACGCTGCTCCAGATGGCCTGGGTGGCGGGCGGCGCCATCGGCATCGCGCTGCCGCTGAACGGGGTGCTGGGCATGGCGGTGGCCGCGGCGATCGCCGCCGCGGGCACCACGATGGCCGTCCGCGGCGCCCTCACGGCCCCCCGCCACCAACACCGGCCCGACCCGTCCCGGCCGCGGGTGGCGTAGGGGCGACGGCGGCTGGGCGTACGGGACGCCCCGGGCCGCGTACGGGAGACTCCGGGCCGCGTACGGCGGACACGCCGACCCGCGTGTCGGGGATGCCCGGCCGGCGCCGCGTACGGCTTCCCGTACGGGGGGGCCGTACGGGAAGCCGTACGGGAGGCCGTGCGGGGGCCGTACGGGGGGCCGGCCGGGCCGGCCCCGGTAGGCCGTCGGGGGTGCCCCGGCGGGGCGTGGGACCCCGTGCGGCGGCGCGGGCGGGCGGCCCGATAGCCTTCGGCCCATGACCGCACCGCTTTTCTCGGGTAGGGCCCGACGCACCGTCGCCGCCCTCGGAGCCGTGTCCGCCGGCCTCCTCGCGCTGTCCGCCTGCGCCAACGACAAGCCGACGCCGCTGGCGACCGTGACGGTCGGCACCTCGTCGGTCTCCGCCGAGGCCACCTGCCTCCCGGAGGGTGACGCCAAGGAGCTCTCGGCCGAGCAGCTGGAGAAGTGCCTCAGCCCGGACTCCAAGGACATCAAGTCCGTCGACTACCGCCAGGGCGACACCCTCCGCCTCGGCGTGGAGCCGGAGATCGTCGAGGACGGCAAGAAGTGGCTGGCCGTGGCCGGCACCCAGTCGCTCGGCGAGCTGACCGACAACACGTACCAGAGCTTCCGGGGCATGAACCCGTTCGCCACCGGCGGCCAGGGCGAGGGCCCCTCCGAGGTGCCGGTGCACATCGCCCAGTTCGGCGAGTCCGGCAAGCCGATCGCGATCTGGTCCTTCAACCTCAAGCGCCAGTAACCCCGTGCGCGCGCTCGTGGTGACCGCGGTGACGGCGGAGGCCGACTCCGTCGTCGCCGGTCTGACTCCTCATCCGGACACCCCCGCACCCGAGCCGCGCACCCTGACCGGACGCTACGCCGCCGTCCGGTGCGACCTCCCCGGCCTCGCCGTCGACGTCCTCGTCGGCGGCGTGGGACCGGCCGCCGCCGCGGCCGGGGCGGCGACCGCCCTGGCCCTGGCCGACTACACCCTCGTCGTCTCCGCCGGCATCGGCGGCGGCTTCCAGCCGGCCGCCCCGGTCGGCTCCCTCGTGGTCGCGGACGCGATCGTCGCCGCCGACCTGGGCGCCCGGACGGACGAGGGCTTCGTCGGCGTCCACGCCCTCGGCTTCGGCACCGACGTGCACCTGCCGCCCGCCGGGCTCGCCGCCCGCGCCGCCGAGGCCACCGGGGCGCTGCTCGCCCCCGTGCTGACCGTCTCCACCGTCACCGGTACCGCCGCCCGCGCCGCCGAGCTCGCCGCCCTGCACCCGCTCGCCGGGGCCGAGGCCATGGAGGGCTTCGGGGTGGCCGAGGCCGCCGCCGCGCACGGGCTGCCGGTCCTGGAGATCCGGGCGGTGTCCAACCCCGTGGGCCCCCGCGACCGCGACGCCTGGCGGATCGGCGACGCACTCGCGGCCCTGACCGCGGGCTTCCGCGCGCTGGGGCCCGTACTCGCGAACTGGGGAGAACGCCATGGAGAACGCCATGGAGAGCGCCATGGAGAACGTCATGCCGACCGGTGACGGCCGCGACCCGCTGCGGATCGCCTACTCGCCCTGCCCCAACGACACCTTCGTCTTCGACGCGTGGGCGCACGGCCGCGTCCCGGGCGCGCCCGCCCTCGACGTGACGTTCGCCGACATCGACATCACCAACGGGATGGCCGAGCGCGGCGAGTTCGACGTACTGAAGGTGTCGTACGCGGTCCTGCCCTGGGTGCTCGACGAGTACGCCCTGCTGCCCTGCGGCGGCGCGCTCGGGCGCGGCTGCGGACCGCTGGTGCTGACCCGCGAGCCGGGTCTCGACCCGGCCGACTTGGCCGGGAAGACCGTGGCCGTGCCGAGCGAACGCTCGACCGCCTACCTGCTGTTCCGGCTGTGGGCCGCCGACGTGCTGCCCGAACCGGTCGGCAAGGTGGTCGTGCTGCCGTTCCACGAGATCATGCCGGCCGTGCGCGACGGCCGGGTGGACGCCGGCCTCGTCATCCACGAGGCCCGCTTCACCTACCAGGACTACGGTCTGCACTGCCTGGCCGACATGGGCGAGCACTGGGAGGTGACGACGGGCCTGCCGATCCCGCTCGGCGCGATCATCGCCAAGCGCACGCTGGGCCCCGGGACCCTGCGGGCCCTGGCCGAGGCCGCCCGGACGTCGGTACGGATGGCCTGGGACGACCCGGAGGCCTCGCGGCCGTACGTACGGGCGCACGCGCAGGAGCTGGACCCGGCGGTGGCGGACCAGCACATCGGCCTGTACGTCAACGAGTTCACCGCGGAGCTCGGCGATGCCGGGTACGCGGCCGTGCGCGGGCTGCTGACCCGGGCGGCGGCCGAGGGTCTCGTTCCGGCCATCGCACCGGACGCGCTGGCGTTCCCGTAGGGCGTTCGCGACGGCCGAATGACCGCACCCCGCCACTCTTTCGAGTGACGGGGTGCGGGTGTTTGACGACTGTGGTCGGCGGCGGCTCAGACGTCGAGCTGGTCCGCGACCGCGCGCAGCAGGCCGGCGATCTTCGCGCCCTGCACCTTGTCGGGGTAGCGCCCGCGCTCCAGCATGGGCGTGATGTTCTCCAGCAGGGTCGTCAGGTCCTGCACGATCGAGGCGAGCTCGTCCGGCTTGCGGCGCTGCGCGGCCGCGACGGACGGCGCCGGGTCCAGGACGATCACCGAAAGCGCCTGGTCGCCGCGCTGACCGGCGACGACACCGAACTCGACGCGCTGGCCGGGCTTGAGGGAGTCGACCCCGGCAGGGAGCACCGACGAGTGGACGAAGACGTCACCGCCGTCGTCCCGGGAGAGAAAGCCGAAGCCCTTCTCGCTGTTGAACCACTTGACCTTGCCGGTAGGCACGTCCGTCCTCTGTCCTTGTGCTCGTGGGATCCGAATTCGCCGTCCGGTGTGCCCCGTGGAAACGGCTCCGGATAGCAGTGCAGCGGGTCATCCGTGACCCGCCACCTCCAGGCTAATGGTCCCGGGGCGGCTGACAAGACGTCCCCCGGTCCTTCCGGGGAGGACGCTTCGGCCAGGGAACTACCCTGGTGGGGTGACTGCTACTCCTCGCACCGACGAAGCACGGCCCGGCGACGCATTGGTCAGGGCCGGGGGGATCATCTTCATCGTCGGCGCGATCGCCACGCTGGTGACCATGGCCCCGCTGTTCCTCGACATGGACCCCTTCCCGTCGTACGCCTGGGCCGTCTGCATGCTCATGGGCGTCGGCTTCGCCGTCTCGGCCGCCGGCGTACTCCGCGGAATCGCGGCACAGCGGCGAGCGGCGCAGGCGGCGCAGACGGCCCGGTAGGGGCCGGGGGGCTCCGCGGGGTGGGACTCCGTAGGTGTGCCCGATCCCGGGTCAGATCTCGCGGGTGGGGTCCGATCCCGGGTCAGATCTGGGGGCAGATCTCGCGAGCAGGTCAGCTCTGGGGGCAGATTTCGCGGGTGGCGGCGTACCGCGTCAGCCAGGCCGGCAGGGCGGTCAGGTCCGGCAGGACCACGTCCGCGCCAGCCGCCAGCAACTCCGGCTCCGGGCACGGGCCGGTCGGCACCGCCACCGACACCGCACCGGCCGTACGGGCTCCCCGTACGTCGCCCACGTGGTCGCCGACGTAGACCTGAGCGCCGTGCTCGCGCAGCGCACCCGCCTTGGCCTCGGCCCACAGCCAGCCGATGACCATGTCCGGCACGATGCCCAGATGCTCCAGGTGGAGCTTGGCGTTCGGCTCGTGCTTCGCCGTGACCACGATCGCCTTGCCGCCGAGCGCCTGGACCGCCTCGATCGCCTCGCGGGCACCGGGCATGGCGGGCGTGGCGGCGATGGCGTGGGTGGGGTAGATCTCCCGGTACCGGTCGGCCATCTCCGGGATGCGCTCCTGCGGGAACCAGTACGCCAGCTCCTCGTCCAGCGGCGGCCCCAGCCGCGTCACCGCCTCGTCGGCGTCGATGTACGCACCGGTCTCGGCCGACAGCGCCTCGTAGGTGGCCTTGATGCCCGGGCGGGAGTCGATCAGCGTCATGTCCAGATCGAACCCGACGGTCAGACCATGGGGGGAGAACTGCGGCGTCATGCCCCCATTGTGCAGACCCGCCCTGACGGCCGGTGAACACCGCATGACCCCCACCCGCCCTCCGCTCATCCCCTCGCCCGACGCCGCCACCGATGCCGGCCGACCCACGTCCGCCGAACAGCGCCCACCACCGGCGCCCGGAACAGGCAGCGCCGGGCGACGCCCGGCACGCAACCGGCGGGACATCGCCAACGCCGGCCCGCAGACGTCCGTCAGGCAGCACCGGTGCCGGCCGGCACACGTCCGTCAGGCACCCCCGTCACCACCGACCAGCCCGCCGCCCGGCGCGCCCGGCGCGCGTAACCACCGACGCCCGGAACGGCTCGCGCGCGACACCGCCAAGGCGCCGAACGGGTCAGGCGCGACACCACCAAAGCCCGCAACGGGCCAGGCACGACACCGCCGAGGCCCGGAACGGGCCAGGCACGACACCACCAAGGCCCGCAACGGGCCGGGCACGGCACCACCAAGGCCGCGAACCGGTCAGGCGCAACACCGCCGGGACCCGGGACGGGCCAGGCACGGCACCACCAAGGCCGCGAACCGGTCAGGCGCGACACCGCCGCGACCCGCAGCGGGCCGGGCACGGCACCACCAAGGCCGCGAACCGGCCAGGCGCGACACCGCCGGGACCCGGGACGGGCCGGGCGCGACGCCACCGGGACCCGGGACGGGCCGGGCGCGACGCCACCAGGACCCCGAACGGGTCAGGCACGACACCACCAGGGCCCGCAACGGGCCAGGCACGACACCACCACGGCCCCGAACGGGTCAGGCGCGACACCGCCGGGACCCGGGACGGGCCGGGCACGGCACCACCACGGCCCGCAACGGGCCGGGCGCGACACCACCACGGCCCGCAACGGGCCGGGCGCGGCAGCGCCAGGGCGCGTCAGGGGCGGCGGGCGCGGCACATCGCCGGGCGCGTCAGGGGCGGCGGGCGCGCCAGGTGAGGTAGAGGGCGGAGGCGATGGCTGCGCCGCGGACGATCCAGGGCCACAGGCCCTGGAAGGCCGAGCCGAGCTGGTCGTCGAGCAGGGGTTCGCCCCACCGGCCGTCGAGCCGACCCCACACCCAGATCACCGCGACCGCGAACACCGCGCCGGGCAGGCCGAACACCGCCCACTTCTTCTCGGTCGGGCCGAGCACCCGCGAGGCGTACGCGATCAGCCAGCCGAAGGCGAGCAGCAGCCAGTAGCCCGTGACCGCGCCCGCCGCCAGGACCACCGCCGCCAGCAGCAGGGCCGTCCCGAGGACCACGGCCCCGGTCAGCCGCTCCCCCAGCACGAGGACCGCGATCACGGCCGCGCTCACCGGCTCGATCAGCATGATCACGGAGACGGTCGCCGCGCGTACCGCGGCCGCGCCGGTGAAGTAGAGGACGTAGGCCAGCGCCGTGGGCACACCGGCCATGTACACCAGCAGCCACACGACGCGCGCCGGCTCGGCGGTGTGCGGCAGCAGCCCCTCCGCCGCGGCCGGCAGCAGCAGGCACACCGCGCCCACCCCGAACGACCACGCGGTGGTGAGCAGTGCGTCGCCGCCCGCGCCGCGCCGGCCGAGCCGGCGCGTCTGGAGGGTCATCGCCGCGTACCCGGCCGCCGAGAGCACGGCCCAGCCGACGCCGAGCGGGCGGACCTCGCCGCCCTCGCCGCCCAGCACGAGGACGACCAGCCCGGCGAGCGCCCCGCACACGGCGACGCCGCCGCCCCGGCCGAGCCGCTCGCCCATGCCGTAGCGCGCCCCGAGAGCGATCAGCACCGGGCCGGCCCCGAGCGTGACCACGGTGGCGACGGCGAGCCCGGTCTCGCGTACGGCGCCGAAGTACGCGGACTGGAAGACGGTGAACATCAGCCCGGTGAACAGCAACGGGCGCAGCCGCGGCAGCCTGCCCGACGGGGCCGCGACGACTGCGGCCTGCGCGGTCGGCGTGGTCGGCGTGGCCGCTGCGCGCCCACGCTCCGAGCGCCACCTGCGTACGGCGAGCACGCCCAGCAGCAGGACCAGCCCGCCGGCACAGCGCCAGAAGGACAACGCCAGCGGACCGAGGTCACTGGCCAGGAAGAGCAGGGAGGCCGCCGCCCCGGCGGTGCCCCAGGCGGCTCCGGCGACGACGAGTTGGACAAGGCTGCGTCCGGCAGCCGAACGATGCGACACGTGTGTCTCCGCGCGTGCGAGAAGGATGAAAAGGGTTCAGGTCATCGCTTCGCGGGCAGCGCGGAACCGCCCGGGGCACTCCCCGGGCCGGTTCTTCCGACGGTGGCAGCCGCCCGCGTCAGGCGGCGGGCGGCGAAAGCACGGTCGAGTACATGATCGCCACCTTAGGCGCTCGTCCGCTCGCGGTCCACCGCCGCCTGCCGCGCAGGCTCCTCGGCAGCGCCGGCGGTCGAGGCGGGCGCGGCGGTCGACGTGGTCGAGGCGGGCGACGCGGTCGAAGCGGCGGCCCGGGAGGTCTGTGCGACGAAGGCGCCGCCCAGTACCAGCGCACCACCGACGATCTGCGGCGCCGAGAGGTGCTCCCCGAGCAGCACCCAGGCGAGCACGGTGGCGACGACCGCCTCCAGGCAGGCCACCACGCCGGCGACCTGCGGCGAGAGCATGCGCACCGAGACCACCCCGGTGAGGTACGCGAAGACGGTGGCGACCAGCACCACCCAGCCGACGAGCACGGGCGCGGGCAGCTGCGTCCCGGCGATGGAGGCCTGCCCGGCCAGCACCGTCCAGTCGATCTCCCACGGGCGGGAGACGACCGTCATGACGAGGGCGCCGACGAGCATGCCGTACGCGGTGACGCCGAGCGGGTCGGGGACGTCCTGGCCGTCCGTGCCCTGGTCGGCGAAGACGAAGTAGAAGGCCTGGCAGCAGGCCGCGGCAAGGCCGAGCAGCACTCCGAGCGGGTCGAGGCTGAGCCCGGACCAGATCTCCACGACGCAGGCCAGGCCCACGACGGCCAGCGCCGCACCGGTCGCGGCCGCCCGGGTCACCGGCTTGCGCTGGACGAAGCGGATCCAGCCCAGGAGCAGGGCCGGGCCGAGGTACTCCAGCAGCAGGGCGACGCCGACCGGGATGCGGGACAGGGAGGCGAAGTAGCAGGCCTGGACACCCGCGACGGCGACCAGGCCGAACCCGGCCAGCAGGGCCGGCTTGCGGCGCAGCAGGCCGCGGTGGCGCCAGGCGAGCGGGGACAGCACCAGCGCCGCCCCGGCCACCCGTATCCAGACCATGTGCAGCGGGTCCAGACCCGCCTCGATCAGCGGCTTGGCCGCCACTCCCGAACCGCCGAACGCGAACGCCGAGACGAGCGCGAGGCCCAGTCCGGCATGTCTCCCTGTCGCTTGCATCCGGCCATCATGACAGCCCTTGTCAGGAGCGTCACGCCCGAGACACCTGTTGAGATGACGCCGCTACATCTGACAGGCCGTCAGTATTGAATGTTCCGTCCCCCGGAGCTACGTTCCGCCGCACGTACCCGACGAGAAGGGGTGGTCGTCATGGCCGAAGTCACCGCGGAATCCCGCATCGAGGCCTCCGCCGCGAAGGTCTGGTCCCAGCTGACGGACTGGGGTGCGTACGGCGAGTGGAGCATGACCCACACCAGCTTCCCCAAGGGCGGCCCGCAGACCCTGGAGGTCGGGGCCACCTACGAGGAGAACATGAAGATGATGGGCTTCCCGGCGGAGGTCACCTGGACCGTGGAGGAGCTGGAGGCCGAGCGGGTCCTCGCCATCCGGGGCAAGGGCCCGATGGGCGTGGTCGTCGGCACCAGGTACACCCTGGTCCCCGACGGCGGGGCGACCACGGTCCGGATCGACGGCGAGTTCACCGGCGCGGCCGTCTCGCTGATGGCCGGCAAGCTCAAGGATTCCGCCACCGCCGCCCTGAACGAGTCGCTGCGCAAGCTGGCCGGCCTGGTCGCCTGACCGCCCCCGGCGGCGGCCCCGGCCCGGTCGGTGCTCCTCGGCCGGTGCTCGCCGACCGGTCCAGGACGACGACAAGGCCAGTCGTCCCGGATTGGCCTTGGCCGCTGATCGCACGGTCCCTCTACGGTCGGGTCCATGCGCATTCGAATCGTGGACGCCTTCGCCGACCGCCCCTTCCACGGGAACCCCGCCGGGGTCCTGCTCCTCGACTCCGCCTTCCCGCCGGACGCCTGGCTCCAGCAGGTCGCCGCCGAGGTCAACCTCTCCGAGACGGCCTTCGCCCACCCGCTGCCGCCCGGCGGTGACGCCGACTGGGCGCTGCGCTGGTTCACCCCCGCCGCCGAGGTGGACATGTGCGGGCACGCCACCCTGGCCACCGCGCACGTGCTGGCGAGCAGCGGACTGGCCGAGGGCCTGATCCGCTTCTCCGCGCGGTGCGGCGTCCTCACCGCCGAGGCGGCCCCGGACGGCACGATCACCCTGGACTTCCCGACGTCCTCGCTGACGCCGGTGGAGACCCCCGCCGATGTCGGCCGGGCCCTGGGCGGGGTCGAGATCCGGTCCGTGCACGACACGGCCGAGCACATCGGCGACCTGATCGTCGAGCTGGCCGACGAGCGCACCGTGCGCGAGCTGACCCCCGACCTGGCGGCCCTGCGCGCGTACGCCCGGCGCGGCGTCATCGTCACGGCGCCCGCCGCGGATCCCGGCGGGGGCTACGACTTCGTCTCCCGCGGCTTCTTCCCGGCCTTCGGCATCGACGAGGACCCGGTCACCGGCAGCGCCCACACCGCGCTCGCGCCCTTCTGGTCCGCGCGTCTGGGCGGCCGCACCGAGCTCACCGGCCTCCAGGGCGGCGCCCGCACCGGCCTGGTCGACGTCACGCTCAAGGGCGGGCGCACTCTGCTGACCGGCAGGGCGGTCACCGTCATCGACGGGCAGCTGCTCAGCCGGCCGTGAGACCCCCCGTCAGGAAGGCGTCGGGGGCAGGCGTCAGGAAGGCGTCGGCAGCCAGCCCACCTTGCCCGCGAGCAGCGCGTACCCGCCGAAGGCGACGATGTCGAGCAGCGCGTGGGCGGCCACCAGCGGACCGACCCGTCCCCAGCGGCGGTAGAGCAGCACGAACACCGCGCCCATCACGGCATTGCCGATGAAGCCGCCGATGCCCTGGTAGAGGTGGTACGAGCCGCGCAGCAGGGAGCTGGCCAGCAGCGCGGCCGCCGGGGACCAGCCCAGCTGGTCGAGCCGGCGCAGCAGGTAGGCCAGCACGATGACCTCCTCCACCACCGAGTTCTGCACCGCGGAGAGGATCAGGACCGGGAACTTCCACCACACGTCGGGCAGCGCCTCCGGCACCACCGTCAGGTTGGCCCCGGAGGCCCTCGCCACCAGGTAGAAGGCCAGCCCCGCGCTGCCGATCCCGGCCGCGACCAGGGCCCCGCGCCCGAGGTCCCGTCCCGGCCGGGTCCGGTCGAGGCCCAGCGCGCGCAGTCCCGGAACGCCTTCCCGGGTCAGCAGGTGGGCCACCAGCAGGACGGGGACGAGCGCGGTCGTGATGCCGAAGAGCTGCCAGGCCAGGTCGAGCCACGGGCGGCCGGGGGCGTAGGAGCCGTTGAGCGTGGCGGCCTGGTCCTTCAGTCCGCCGGGCTTGATGAGCGAGCCGACGAAGCTGATCAGCGAGGAGACGCCGCTCGCGCCCAGCGACAGCGCGAGGACGAGCAGCGTCTCGGCCCGCAGCACCCCCCGCCCGTCCTGGCGCAGCTGCTCGACCACCGGCTCCGGCTCCGCCCGCACACCCGACTCCCGTCCCGCTGTCCCACTGTCCCGCTTCCGCCCCCCATACTGCCTCCTCGGGGGACGGGAGGGGTCAGCGCAGTCCGGTGGGCCAGGTGTGCACGGGGTCGCCCTTGTGCATGAGCTCCGTGTACCGCCGGGTGGTCGCGGCCAGGGCGGCCTCCCGGTCCAGGCCGGAGGCGAGCGCCCGGTGGTAGGTGTCCACCTGCCAGCTGGCCCCGTTGACCCGCCGCCTGCACCGCTCCTCGACGATGCCGAGGTAGTGGTCGCGGTCGGCCGGCTCGATGCCCCACGCGTCCAGGCCGGCGGCGGCCATCGGCAGCAGCTCGTCGAGGACCAGCCGCACCGCCGGTACGCTCGCCAGCCCGGCCGACCTGCCCTTGCGCGGCCAGCGCAGCCGGGCGTCGATCCCGTACCGGCACGCCGCGTCGAAATTGGCCTCCGCCTCCGCGAACGGCATCCGGGTCCACACCGGGCGCTGCTCGTCGGCGAGCGTGCGGACGAGGCCGTAGTAGAAGGCGGCGTTGGCGACGGTGTCCGCCACGGTGGGGCCGGCGGGCAGCACCCGGTTCTCCACGCGCAGGTGGGGCTTGCCGTCGGCGACCCCGTAGACCGGCCGGTTCCACCGGTAGACGGTGCCGTTGTGCAGCACCAGCTCCTGGAGCGTGGGCACCCCGCCCTCGGCGAGGACGGCGAGCGGCTCCTCCTCGTCGCAGATGGGCAGCAGCGCCGGGAAGAAGCGGACGTTCTCGGCGAACAGCTCGTACGCCGAGTCCACCCAGCGCTCCCCGAACCAGGTACGCGGTCGCACGCCCTGGGCCTGGAGCTCCGGCGGCCGGGTGTCGGTGGCCTGCTGGAACAGCGGGGGCCGGGACTCGCGCCACACCTCGTGGCCGAACAGGAAGGGCGAGTTGGCGCCGACCGCGATCTGCGCGGCCGCCACGCACTGGGCCGCGTTCCACACGTCGGGGAAGCGGGCCGGGGTGACCTGGAGGTGCAGTTGCACGGAGGTGCACGCGGCCTCCGGCACGATCGAGCCGGAGGTGCAGGTGAGGTGCTCGACCCCGTCGATGTCGAGGGTGAAGTCCTCCCCGCGCAGCATCAGGATCTGCTCGTTGAGCAGGGAGTAGCGGTCCACCGCCGAGAGGTTGGCGGCGACGACGTCGGCCTGCGACAGCGTGGGCAGGATCCCGATCATCACCACGCCGGCCTCGATCTCGGAGGCCTGCCGGTGGGCATAGCCCAGTCCTGCGCTGAGTTCCTCGGCGAGCTGGTCGAATACCCGGCCGTCGAGCCGGTGCGGAAGTACGTTGACTTCCAGGTTGAACATTCCGAGCTCGGTCTGGAAATCTGGGCTCGCTATCCTCTCCAGTACCTGCGCATTCACCATTCTCGGCAAGCCGTCGGCACCCGCCAGATTCAGCTCGATCTCAAGTCCCATCATGTTCTTCGGCCGATCGAACCTCTTCTCGGCCAGAAGCCGCTCCAGCCCCTCCAGGCACTCGTGAAGCTTCCTCCGATACCGCTGCCGATCGGACAGGTCGAATCCGCCTGCCACGACCTTCTCCCCCATCGAAGCGTCCCTCCTCGAGTGGGCCTGGCCCTGGTCTCCCCCAGCGGTGTCCGGGGCAGTTGCCGGGCGCGCGTACCGTCGATGATGCCCCGGCGCCGTGATCGATAACGCACGGGGTGCACGACTGGCGGGGAGCGCGCGCCGGTTTGGCCGACCGGCGCTCGGGCACATTCACCTGGCAAGGCCTGTGCCGCATTTTCCGCTCTGCCTTTGCCCCGTCTGCAATACCGACGCTTTCCAGCCGAGCCCCCGTCCGGTAACCTCCGAGGTCAGCGCACTACCACTGTGCGCGCTTCGGCATGAAATCCATGACAGTGGGACCGGTAAGCGCCTTGTCGGCAATAGGCGGGACGGCTAGCCGAAACACTGTGTGAACACATGTCGTATAAACTCCGCAAACGAGGCAGAGAGTTGGCGCGCGGCCATTGCCCCTCAGCCCCCCTCTGGCCCCAGAATGCGACAGCGCCGTCCGCACCTGCCCACCCCTCCCCCAGGTCTCCCAAGTGAGAGGCGACCCACCATGCCGCTGCATGTCCCCCCGGCTCCCGCGCCCGCCCTGCGCAGCGTCCTTGCGGCTCTCGGCTCCGCCGCCACCCTCCACGAGGCGGTGCTCACCCCCGCGCTCCGCGCGCTCCCGGGGCCCAAGACCGCCGAACTCCCGCTCCCGGTCCACGTGCTGGACCGGGTGACGTCCGGCGGCCGGCCCCCTCGTACCCGGCTGGCCGGGTGGCGGTTCCTCATCCGCTGCGGCGAGCGGTACGTGGCGGCGGCGGACACCCGGCTCACCGCGGACGGCTGGGTCTTCTCCCACTTCTTCGAGGGCCCGTATGTCACCGCCACCGAGCGGGCGCTGCGCCAGGCCGAGGGGCTGGGCAAGAACTACCAGCCGAGACTGCTGTCCGTACCGGAGCTGTACATGCTCACGCTGTGGCTGCACGGCGCGGTCGGGGCGGACGCCGCCGCAGGCCTGCCGGCCGCCGCGGACCTGCTGGTCCCGCTGGCTCCGGCGCCGCCCGGGATCGCCGCGTACCGTCCGCATCCGGTGTCCGAGCTGCTGCCGGTGCTGACCCACCGGCTCACCCCGCGCACCCCGCCCGTCCCGCCCTCGCTGGCGGCGCCGGCGGCGTGAGCGAGGGCGGGACCGCCCGGATGGCCCATTCGGCGTAGTCCTGTCGGGTCAGGCATGAACCACCCGAACTGACAGGGGAGTTGGGCTGAACCGCCCGCACGAGTGATGCGTCATCAATCTGTGAGGACAGCTGCCGGGAAATCCCTGCGGACTCAAGTCCGGAGGGCAACACTGGGACCCTGACCACACCGAGATTGATACGGGGGGGCGGCCATGATCAACGCATCGAGCCGCAGCACACACACCACGACGCAGCGAAAGAACGCATCCATGTGCCAGCACCAGCCTGCCTGCCCTTCAGCCGACTCCGCCGACCGGGAGGCCGCGCAGCCTGTGGCCATCCACCCGGAGCAGGGCTGGAGCCTGCTGTGCAACGGCGTCCTGCTCTTCGAGGACACCGGTGAGCTGCTGCCGGACGGCCAGATCATCGCACCGCACCGCCCGCTCGCGGCGGCCTGACCTACCGGCGAACGCCACGCGGGGCCGGCCCGGGAGTCACCTCCCGGGCCGGCCCCGCGTGTCATGCCGGAGCGTGCCTGACGCCGTACGCCGGGCGCACGGTGCGGCGGCCCGTCAGTTGTCGTACTCGTCCAGGGGCGGGCAGGAGCAGACCAGGTTGCGGTCGCCGTAGGCGCCGTCGATGCGCCGCACCGGCGGCCAGTACTTCTCCGCCGCCTGGACGCCGCCGGGGAAGACGGCGTCCTCACGGGTGTACGGGTGGTCCCACTCGCCGCCCAGCGCCGCCGCCGTGTGCGGAGCGTTGTGCAGCGGGTTGTCGTCGGCCGGCCACTGGCCGGAGACGACCTGCTCGACCTCGCCGCGGATGGCGATCATGGCGTCGCAGAACCGGTCGAGCTCGCCGAGGTCCTCGGACTCCGTCGGCTCGATCATGAGCGTGCCGGCCACCGGGAAGGACATGGTCGGCGCGTGGAAGCCGTAGTCGATCAGGCGCTTGGCGATGTCGTCCACGGTGACGCCGGACGCCTTCGTCAGCGGGCGCAGGTCGATGATGCACTCGTGCGCGACGAGGTTGCCCGGGCCGGTGTAGAGCACCGGGTAGTGCGGCTCCAGGCGCTTGGCGATGTAGTTCGCACCGAGCACCGCGACCTGGGTGGCGCGCTTGAGGCCCTCGCCGCCCATCAGGCGCACGTACGACCACGAGATCGGCAGGATCGCGGCCGAGCCCCACGGGGCGGCCGAGACCGGGCCGACGCCCGTCTCCGGGCCGGCGGTCGGCTGCAGCGGGTGGTTCGGCAGGTACGGGGCCAGGTGCGCGCGGACGCCGACCGGGCCGACGCCCGGGCCGCCACCGCCGTGCGGGATGCAGAAGGTCTTGTGCAGGTTCAGGTGCGAGACGTCGCCGCCGAAGTGGCCCGGCTTGGCCAGGCCCACCAGGGCGTTGAGGTTGGCGCCGTCGACGTAGACCTGGCCGCCGGCCTCGTGGACCTGGGCGCAGATGTCGGCGACGTGCTCCTCGAACACACCGTGCGTGGACGGGTACGTGATCATCAGGACGGCGAGCTCGTCGCGGTACTGCTCGATCTTGGCGCGCAGGTCGTCCGTGTCCACCTCGCCGTCGTCGGCGGTCTTGACGACGACGACCTTCATGCCGGCCATCGCGGCGCTGGCGGCGTTGGTGCCGTGCGCGGAGGACGGGATGAGGCAGACGGTGCGCTGCTCGTCGCCGTTGGCGCGGTGGTAGGCGCGCACGGCCAGCAGGCCGGCGAGCTCACCCTGGGAGCCGGCGTTCGGCTGGATCGAGACCTTGTCGTATCCGGTGACCTCGCTGAGACGTTCCTCCAGCTCGCTGATGAGCTGGAGGTAGCCCGCGGCCTGGTCGACGGGGGCGAACGGGTGCAGCTCGCCGAACTCGGGCCAGGTCACCGGCTCCATCTCGGTGGTCGCGTTGAGCTTCATGGTGCAGGAGCCCAGCGGGATCATGCCGCGGTCCAGCGCGTAGTCCTTGTCGGCGAGCTTGCGCAGGTAGCGCAGCATCGCGGTCTCGGAGCGGTGCTGGTGGAAGACCGGGTGGGTCAGGTACGCGTCCGAGCGCAGCAGGCCGGCCGGCAGGGCGTCGGCGGTGGCGGCGTCGAGCGCCTCGACGTCGCCGGTGACGCCGAAGGCGGCCCAGACGGCGGCGAGGTCGGCGCGGGTGGTGGTCTCGTCGCAGGAGATCGAGACCAGGTCCTCGCCGGCCAGGTACAGGTTGACGCCGTTGTCGCGGGCGGCGGCCACGATCTCGGCGGCCTTGCCCGGGACCCGCGCGGTGACGGTGTCGAAGTAGGTGTCGTGGGCCAGCTCGACCCCGCCGGCGGTCAGACCGGCGGCCAGGATCGCGGCGTAGCGGTGGGTGCGGTGCGCGATCGTCCTCAGGCCCTCGGGGCCGTGGTAGACGGCGTACATGCCGGCCATGACGGCCAGCAGCACCTGCGCGGTGCAGATGTTGCTGGTGGCCTTCTCGCGGCGGATGTGCTGCTCGCGGGTCTGCAGGGCCAGGCGGTAGGCCTTGGCGCCGTCCGCGTCGACGGAGACGCCGACGATGCGGCCCGGCAGGGAGCGGGCGTGCTTGTCCTGGACGGCCATGTAGCCGGCGTGCGGACCGCCGAAGCCCATCGGGACGCCGAAGCGCTGGGTGGTGCCGACGGCGATGTCCGCGCCGAGCTCGCCGGGCGAGGTGAGCAGGGTCAGGGCCAGCAGGTCGGCGGCCACGGCGACGATCGCGCCGAGCTCGTGGGCCTGGTCGATGACCGGCTTGATCTCGCGTACGGCACCGGAGGCGCCCGGGTACTGGACCAGCACGCCGAACACGCCCCGCTCCGCCGTCCCGGCCGGGATGCCGGCGGACAGGTCGGCGACGACGACCTCGATGCCGAGCGGCTCGGCGCGGGTCTCGATCACGGCGATGGTCTGCGGCAGCGCGTCGGCGTCGACGAGGAAGACGTTGCCCTTGACCTTGCCCACGCGGCGGGCCAGCGTCATGGCCTCGGCGGCGGCGGTGCCCTCGTCCAGGAGCGAGGCGCCGGAGGTCGGCAGGCCGGTCAGGTCGGCGACGACGGTCTGGAAGTTGAGCAGCGCCTCCAGGCGGCCCTGGGAGATCTCCGGCTGGTACGGGGTGTAGGCCGTGTACCAGGCCGGGTTCTCCATGACGTTGCGCAGGATCACCGGCGGGGTGAAGGTCCCGTAGTAGCCGAGGCCGATCATCGAGGTCAGGACCTGGTTGCGGTCGGCCAGCTCCCGGAGCTCGGCCAGCACCTCGGCCTCGGTGCGGGCACCGGGGAGGTCCAGGGCGTCGGCGCTCTTGATCACATCCGGCACCGCGGCGGCGGTCAGCTCGTCGAGCGAGCCGTAGCCGACCTGGGCGAGCATCTTGGCCTGGGCCTCGGCGTCGGGCCCGATGTGGCGCTGCTCGAAGGGGATGCCACGCTCCAGCTGGGAGAGCGGAATGCGGTTGGCGGTCATGGGCGGAGGCCTCCTGGTCTGCACGACCTGCGAGGGGTACCACGGCGCGGGTACCCGGACGGCCTCCCCCTCTGTCATCTCAACCTGAGAGCTTCACCGGCCCTCGCGGGGATCGCCCGCTCCGGCACGGCTTTCACCGTCGGTGAGGGAGGGGAATCGGTACTGGCCGTCCGACGCCCACCCCTGCTTTCCAGAGTGGCCTCGTCCGTGCGGTACGTCTGCCTGAGAGATTCCGGGGAGGATTTGCTCCTTCGGCGCCTCCGTCGAGCTCACTCGGAGGACTCTCCCGCACAGGGTCAGCGGCCGTTACCCAGACTACCAGCGCGGTTCCTGGGGCTCCCTCGAGTGGCCCCCTGCCCGAATATGCACTTCTGTAGTCGTAACGGAGGAGCTGCGACCAGTTGGAGGGACCGTGCAGACCGACATCGATCCGCGCAGCCTGATCGGCCGCAAGGCGTTCGACCGCAACGGTGCCAAGATCGGCACCATCGACGAGGTCTACCTCGACGACGCCACCGGCGTGCCGGAATGGGCCGCCGTACGGACCGGGCTGTTCGGCCGGGACGCGTTCGTCCCGCTGGAGCCCAGCGAGCTGGTCGACGACGCGCTCCGGGTGCCCTTCGAACGCGCCCTGATCAAGGACGCCCCGGAATTCGGCGTCGGCCGTCATCTGTCCCCCGAACAGGAACTGCAGCTCTACCACCACTACGGCCTGGACGTGTCGCTGCCGAGCGACTTCCAGCGCGACTTCGGCCGCCTGGCCAACGAGGAGGACTGACAGTCCGCGGGAGCGTCGGCTACCCCGGCGAGCCGACCAGCGGCAGCGGGTCGGACGGCTCCAGCTCGGGGTCGTCCACCCGGAAGGTCCGAACCCGCCCCGGCGCCGACCCCGGCTGCTCGAACCGTACGGTGACCCGCCCGAGCCCGCTCCCTTGCACCCACCCCGGCCCGTACACGGCGTGCCGGACGTCGCTCCCGGCCGGCCAGCGACGCTCGGGGGCCGCCCCGCTGTCCGGGCCCGTCCCTTCCGCGACAGGGCCCTCAGCGGCCGGGGCAGCCCCTTCCCGGGCCCCTGGGGGCCCAACCGTCCCGGCAGCCCCACCGGCATCTCCGGGGGCCGGCGGGTCGGCCGGGGGCGCCGCCTCGCCGGTGCCGGCCGCGTCGGCCTCGGCCTGGGCGAACAGGTCCTCCTGGGTGTAGTCCGCCAGCCCCGAGACGCCCACGCCCAGCAGCCGGACGCCACCGGTGGTGTCCACCGCCTCCAGCAGCCGGGCCGCCGCCTCCCGGACCACCGCGGGGTCGTCCGTCGGGCCGCGCAGGGTCTCCGAACGGGTCAGGGTTGAGAAGTCGTATCGGCGGACCTTGAGCACGATCGTGCGCCCCGAGTGCCCGGAGGCGCGCAGCCGCTGCACGCACCGCTCGGCCAGGCGCTGCACCTCGTACCGGATCCGGACCCGGTCGTGCAGGTCCACGTCGAAGGTGTCCTCGACGGACACCGACTTCGCGTCCCGCTCCGCGACCACCGGACGGTCGTCCAGGCCGAGCCCCATCCGGTGCAGCGCCACGCCGTGCGCCCGCCCGAGCAGCCGGACCAGCTCGTCCTCACCGGCCTCCACCAGTTCCCCGACGGATGTGATCCCGGCCCGCCGCAGGTGCTCCCCCGTCGCCGGGCCCACGCCGGGCAGGGTCCGCACCGACATGGGAGCCAGCAGCTCCCGCTCGGTGCCCGGCTCGATCAGCAGCAGCCCGTCCGGCTTGGCCTCCTCCGAGGCCACCTTGGCCAGCATCTTCGAGCCGGCCAGGCCGACCGAGCCGGTCAGACCGGTGGCGGCCCTGATGTCCGCCCGCAGCCGCTCGCCGGTCGCCCGCGCCGAGGCCGAGTCGAAGGCGGAGCCGCCGGCCTCCAGGTCCACGAAGGCCTCGTCCAGGCTGAGCGGCTCGACCAGCGGGGACAGCTGCCGCAGCAGCTCCATCACGCGCTCGCTGACCGACCGGTACACGGTGAAGCGCGGGAAGAGGTACGCGCCGTTGGGACAGAGCCGGCGTGCCTGGGCCGTGGGCATCGCCGAGTGCACGCCGAAGCGTCGCGCCTCGTACGAGGCGGTGGCCACCACGCCGCGTGGCCCCAGCCCGCCGACGATCACGGCCTTTCCGCGCAGGCTGGGCTTGGCCGCCTGTTCCACGGAGGCGTAGAAGGCGTCCATGTCCAGGTGCAGGATGGTCGGCGCGGCTCTCACGAGTCCGATGCTGCCTCATGCCACTGACAACGGTCCGCAAACACGTTCGACGCGGGTGGTGCGGGTCAGGCGGTGCGGGTCAGACGGCCCGGTTCCGCCGGGCGGCGAGCTCGTCGGCCGGGTTGGGGCGCACCAGCGTCTCGCCGGTGTCGACCCGCTCCCCGTGCAGCTGCGACAGGGCGTGCTCCACGTCCCGCCACACCACCCCGACGGCGATCCCGAAGATGCCCTGCCCGCCCTGGAGCAGGTCGACGACCTGGTCCGGCGAGGTGCACTCGTAGACGGTGGCGCCGTCGCTCATCAGGGTCATGCGCTCCAGGTCCGCGAAACCGCGGCCGCGCAGGTGCTGGACGGCGGTACGGATGTTCTGCAGCGCCACCCCGGTGTCCAGGAAGCGCTTGACGATCTTGAGGACGACGACGTCCCGGAAGCTGTAGAGCCGCTGGGTACCCGAGCCGTACGCCGGTCTCACGCTCGGCTCCACCAGGCCGGTCCGGGCCCAGTAGTCCAGCTGGCGGTAGGTGATCCCGGCGGCGGCGCAGGCCGTGGGCCCGCGGTAGCCGATCTGCTCGGTCGCCGGCTCGACCCCCACCGGTCCGGCCGTCGGCGTCGAATCCGGCTGACGGCGCGCGGCGCCCACCGCATTGCCGCGCAGCGGGTACGGGCCGCCCTCACTCCGTGCGGGGGTGCCCCCGGTCGTACCGTCGCCCGTGATCCTCACGCCCGACCCTCCGTCCTTGACCTGCCATCTCGACGGTAGGCAGTCACCAGGGGTGCGTCAACGATCGCCACACTCGGCACGCCGGGTGATAATCACCCTGAGAGTGGTTTCACGTATCCCATTGCAGGGAAAGGCTACTCGAATGGGCTGATAACGCCGCATTTCGGACGTTTCGCATGCCCTGACCGGCCGGCCGGAAGCCCTACTGGTTGCTGGTCCCGAAGTCCTCGGGCGAGATCTGGTCGAGGAACTCGCGGAACTTCTCCACCTCGTCCTCCTGCTCGTCCGGGATCGCGATGCCGGCGTCGTCCAGCACGCCGTCGCTCCCGTAGATCGGCGTCCCCGTACGCAGGGCCAGCGCTATGGCGTCCGACGGACGCGCGCTCACCTCGACCCCGCTGGCGAAGACGAGCTCCGCATAGAAGACGCCCTCGCGCAGATCCGTGATCCGGACCTCGGAGAGCTCCTCGCCGATCGCCTCCAGCACGTCCTTGAACAGGTCGTGCGTCAGCGGCCGCGCCGGGGCCATGCCCTGTTGCGCGAAGGCGATGGCGGTGGCCTCCCCCGGGCCGATCCAGATGGGGAGGTACCGGTCGCCTCCCACTTCGCGCAGGAGCACGATCGGCTGGTTGGAGGGCATTTCCACCCGGACACCCACAACGTCGAGCTCGTTCACACAGCAACCCTAGGACCTGCCCGGCAGGTTTGGGTAGTCGGGGCCGGCGCCGCGCCCCCTGGCGCGTCCCGCACGTCAGTGCAGCCGCACCCCGAGAGCGGACTGCACCAGCGCTTCGTGCAGCCGCACGGACAGCCCGGCCAGCTCCTTCAGGGTGGCCTCCGCGTGCGCCCTGGTCTGCGGGTTCCGGTGCCGCCGCAGCGGCGCCACCACCTGCTCGACCAGGCCGGCCTCCCGCTCCGCGGCGGCCTTCATGGCGCGCAGGTGCCGGGGCTCCAGCCCGAACCGGCCCAGATCGGCGACCAGGCGCGCCACGGTCACCGCCTCGGCGTCGAAACCACCGCCCTCGGCCTCGGCGACCAGGCCGTACGACTCCCACTCCGCCAGCCGGTCCTCCTCCACCTCGGCGGCGGCCAGCAGCTCGGCCCGCCCGACCCGCGCCGCGGTGGGCCGCTCCGGCCCCTCGGAGGCGGCGTCGCCGTGCGGGGACGGGGCGGGGATCCGGACCGGCTCGCCCGGGGCCCGCCCGTCGAGCTGCTCCCGGATGACCTTGAGCGGCAGGTAGTGGTCCCGCTGCAGGCGCAGGATCTGCCCGAGCCGCTCCACGTCGGCCGGGCTGAACTTGCGGTACCCGGACGGGGTGCGGCTGGGCTCCACGAGCCCCTCCGCCTCCAGGAAGCGGATCTTGGAGATCGTGACGTCCGGGAACTCTTCACGCAGCTGGTTGAGCACCGTGCCGATGCTCACCAGCCGCCCGGCCGGGCCGGCGGCGCCGTTCCCGGCACCGCCCGTCGGTGTACGCAGCATGGACCTTCCCTGATGTCCCCCCGGAGGGGGTGTCCCCCAGCGGTGGCCGGGGGAGAGTCCGGGGGAGTCAGACGGCTCGCTGGCTCGCGTAGAAGACCAGCCGGTACTTGCCGATCTGCACCTCGTCGCCGTTGTGCAGGGCGACCGAGTCGATGGGCTCGCGGTTGACGTACGTTCCGTTGAGGCTGCCGACGTCGGCGACGGTGAAGCCGCCTTCCTGGGTCCGGCGGAACTCGACGTGGCGCCGGGAGACGGTCACGTCGTCCAGGAAGATGTCGCTCTGCGGATGCCGGCCCGCCGTGGTCAGCTCGCCGTCCAGCAGGAAGCGGCTGCCCGAGTTCGGCCCGCGGCGCACGATGAGCAGCGCGGAGCCGGGCGGCAGGGCCTCCACCGCGGCCTGGGCCTCGGGGGACAGCGCCGACGACACGTGCTGTCCGCCCGCCTCGGCCTCGTAGGCCTCCAGGCCGGAGATCGAGATGGTGGACGTGGTCTCGGAGGCGCGCTCCGGCGTCAGACCCGCCCGCAGCGGCGCACCGCAGTTGGAGCAGAACCGGCTGGCCGCGTCGCTGCGGTGGCCACACCTGCTGCAGACCTGCTCGCCCGACATCGACGGCTCCTCGCCCCGCGGCTGCCCCGCGGAGGTACTGGTGGCGTACGGGTCGGGGTTGTACCCACCGCCCGCACCTGCGCTCGACGGTCCGCCGAAACCTATGCGGCCCGCCGCCGACGGGTCGGCGGACGGCGCACCGTGCCCGCCGGGAACGTCACCCGCGCCGGTGACCTCGTCCCGGAAGAGCGGCCGCTCGCCCTGGCCCTCCGCCTCACCGTGCCCGGCACGGTGCCTGGCGCCGCTTTCCTCGCGGTTCTTCTTGCCGAACAACTTCTCAAACAACTTCACGGGCGATTCCCCTTGACCGAAACAGACCCGCCCGTGGGGCAGGACGAACTCCGACTGCACACACCTGCCGACCCGGACATACTCACAACGTCCGTAACCACCAGACAGTTTCCACCACGCACTACTTGTTCGGTGCGCCGACCCCCCGCAGGCATCCGCCCACGTGAGTCGTCCCACACGTCACTCCATCTCATGACGATGACGACCGAGCGTAGTCAGGCTGCTTCGCCGGCCGCAAGGCATCCACAACGATCTTCGGGGAGCGGGTGACCGTGGCTGTGGCCTGCTCCTTCTCCAACGTCTGGATGACGCCTCCGGGAATGTTCAGCGCCGGCTCCAGATCCTGCGGCTTGCCGATGACCCTGAACTCGTAGGGTTGCGTGATCTTCCTACCGTCGATGGCGACCCCGCCGGCCTCGTCCGAGAAGTACGAGCTCGCCACGACCCGCACGCCGTTGATCTGGATCGCCTCGGCCCCGGCCGCCCGCAGCTCCTGGATGGCGTCCAGCAGCATGTCCGACTGCACGTGGCCCTGGGGATCGGAGATCTTCAGCGTGATGCCCGGACCCTGTGCTGCCACCGTACCCGCCAGGATGCCCAGTTGGCGCTCCTTCTCCACGGTCTGCCTGCGGGCCTCGTCGGCCTGGTTGGAACTGTTCTGCAGTTCCCTGCGCTGGTCCTCCAGCTGCTGCTTCTCGTCCTCCAGGCGCTTGGTACGCCCGTCCAGCTCGTCGAGGATGCGCACCAGGTCCTCCTGGCGGGCGCCGCGCAGCGCGCTGGACTCGCTGTTGGAGCTGACCTGGATGGCCAGGCCCAGGCCCAGGACGAACAGCAGGAGTGCGACCACGAGTTGGGCGCGGCTCAGCCGCGGCGGCCACAGCCCGTCCGCCAGCCGCTGCCGGCCGGTCTGCTCGGGCGGGGCCGGCGGCTCGGTCTGCTCGGGCTGTTCGGCCTTCTCGGGCTGCTCGGGCCGGACCGCCGGCTCGGGCTGCTCGGGCCGGTGCGGCTGCTCGGGCTGCTGGGGCTGCTCGGGGGGAGTGTCGTTCGTACTCATCGGTGTCACGCCCGGAACACGTGCCGGCGGATGGCCGCGGCGTTGGAGAAGATGCGGATGCCGAGGACGACGACCACGCCCGTGGACAGCTGGGCGCCGACGCCGAGCTTGTCGCCGAGGAAGACGATCAGCGCCGCCACCACGACGTTGGACAGGAACGAGACCACGAAGACCTTGTCCACGAAGATCCCGTCCAGCATCGCGCGCAGGCCGCCGAACACCGCGTCGAGCGCTGCGACCACGGCGATCGGCAGATACGGTTCGACGACGGCCGGCACCTCGGGCCGGACCAGAAGTCCGACCACCACTCCGACCACGAGGCCCAGTACCGCGATCACGATGCACCCTTCTTCGGCTCTGCTGCTCCTGCTGTTGCCGTCCGTACGGCCAGACTCGACGCGGGCGGCACCCGTACCTCGTTCTCGGGAGTGAGGGTGGCCCGGATGCCGTAGTTCTCCTGCAGCACATGGAGGTACTGACCGTCCGCGCTGTCCTGGAAACCGGTGCTCAGCCGCTTCTTGTCGCCGACCGCCAGCACCTCGTACGGCGGCACCAGGGGTTTGTTGTCGACCAGTATCGCGTCGCCGGCCGCCCGGATCGCCGACAGGGCCGTCAGCCGCTGGCCGTTGATCGAGACCGCCTCGGCGCCCGCCTGCCACAGACCGTTGACGATCCGCTGCATGTCACGGTCGCGCACCCGGCCGGTGTCGGAGAAGCCGGTGTTCTCCCGGGGTCCCCCACCGCTCGCCGACGCGCCCTTGGCGTCGTCCACGACGAGCTTGACCCCGGGCCCGCGCACCTCGGTCGCCCCGGACAGCAGCGCCACCAGCCGCCCCCGGTCGTCGACGCCGTGCTGCTTGAGGGCCTCACGCTGGCGGCGCGCGACGTCGGCGCGCAGCCGCTCGATGTCCTTCTCCAGGCCGTCGACCCGGTCGTCGGCCCGCTGCACCCGGTCGATCAGCTCCGCCCGCTCCTTGGCGAGCACCGGCGCCTCTATCCGCGCCTGCGCCGCACCGAGCGTGACGACCATGGCGGCGACCACCAGGCCGGCCGCGAGGCCGAGCTTGGCCTTGAGGGACCGTGGCAGGCCCGTCGTCCCCTCCGCCTCACGCCGGGCCGCGGCCTCCGCATAGCCCTCGTCGAGGCTGTGGTCCATCACATGGGTCAGCAGCGACATGGAGGCGTCCGGACGCGCCGACGGGGCGGCCGGGCTCCGGTTGGTGGGCGGCTGCGACATGCCGCACATCGTCGCACGTCGCCGGCGCCGACACCGAATGCGCCCGTCCCGTGGGACGGAAGGCGGCCGGAAGCCGACCGCCCCACGGGACGCGCGTCACCGTCCGCTCACCGGCCGGCGCCGTCCACCACCGCCGCCCACTCGTCCAGCAGTGCCTGCGCGGACGCGTCGTCGGGGCCCTCGGCCCACAGGTGCGTCACCGCCTCCGCCGGGTCGGGCAGGACCAGTGCCCAGCGTCCGTCGGCCTCGACCACGCGCACCCCGTCGGTGGTGTCCACGTGCCGCTGCCCGGCCGCCTCCACCACCCGGCGCATCACGAGGCCCTTGACGGCCCACGGCGTCGGTACGTCCCGCTTGAGGACATGGGCTCGCGGTATGCGGGCGTCGATCTGGCTCAGCGTGAGCTGCGTACGCGCCACCAGCCCGATGAGCTGCACGAACGCCGCCGAGCCGTCGAAGACGCTGCTGAACTCCGGCACGATGAACCCGCCCCGGCCGTCGCCGCCGAAGATGGTCCCCTCGGCCCGGCCCACCCGGGTCAGATCGTCCGGCGAGGTCGTCGTCCACTCCACCTGCGTGCCGTGGTACGCCGCCACCTGCTCGGCGATCCGCGTCGTGGTCACCGGCAGGGCCACGCGGCCGCTGCGCTTCTCGGCGGCGACCAGGTCCAGCAGCACCAGCAGCGCCCGGTCGTCCTCGATGATCCGGCCGCGCTCGTCCACCAGCGAGATCCGCTCGCCGACCGGGTCGAAGCGCACGCCGAAGGCCGCCCGCGCCGAGGCCACGATCTCGCCGAGCCGTACCAGACCGGACCGCCGCGACTCCGCCGTCTCGGTCGGCCTGGTCTCGTCCAGGCCGGGGTTGATCGTCAGTGCGTCGACGCCGAGCCGCCCGAGCAGGCTGGGCAGCACGAGCCCGGCACTGCCGTTGGACGCGTCCACGACCACCTTCAGCCCCGCGTCCGCGATGCCGGTCGTGTCCACCCGGCGCAGCAGCGAGCCCGTGTAGGAGTCGAAGACGCTGGAGGGGAACTGCAGGTCGCCGATCTCGCCCGGGAACGCACGCCGGTACTCCTGGCGCGCGTACACCCGGTCCAGCTTGCGCTGCTGGGCCTGCGAGAGGTCGGCGCCCCGCTCGTCCAGGAACATGATGTCCACCGAGTCCGGCACACCGGGCGAGGTCCGGATCATGATCCCGCCGGCGCTGCCGCGCGCGGTCTGCTGCCGGGCCACCGGCAGCGGTACGTTCTCCAGGTCGCGCACGTCTATGGCGCTGGCCTGGAGCGCGGAGATGACGGCACGCTTCAGCGCCCGCGCACCACGCGAGTGGTCGCGGGCGGTGGTGACGGTCGACCCCTTCTTCAGCGTGGTGGCGTACGCGCCGGCGAGCCGGACCGCCAGCTCCGGGGTGATCTCCACGTTCAGGATGCCGGAGACGCCGCGGGCGCCGAACAGGTGCGCCTGCCCCCTCGACTCCCAGATCACCGAGGTGTTGACGAATGCGCCGGCCTCGATCGTCTTGAAGGGGTACACGCGGACGTTCCCCTGGACGATCGATTCCTCACCGACCAGGCACTCGTCACCGATGACGGCGCCGTCCTCGATCCGGGCCGCCCGCATGATGTCGGTGTTCTTGCCGATCACGCAGCCGCGCAGGTTGCTGTGGGGACCGATGTACACGTTGTCGTGGACGACGGCCTTGTGCAGGAAGGCACCGGTCTTGACGACCACGTTGGAGCCGACGACGGTGTGCTCCCGGATCTCCGCGCCGGCCTCGACCTTGGCGTAGTCGCCGATGTACAGCGGCCCGCGCAGCACCGCGTCGGGGTGCACCTCGGCGCCTTCGGCGACCCAGACCCCGGGCGAGATCTCGAAGCCGTCCATCTCGACCTGGACCTTGCCCTCGAGCACGTCGGCCTGCGCCTTGACGTAGCTCTCGTGGGTGCCGACGTCCTCCCAGTAGCCTTCGGCCACATATCCGTAGATCGGCTTGCCTTCCTTCATCAGCTGCGGGAAGACGTCGCCGGACCAGTCCACCGGAACGTCCGGGTCCACGTAATTGAAGACCTCGGGCTCCATGACGTAGATACCGGTGTTGACGGTGTCCGAGAAGACCTGCCCCCAGGTCGGCTTCTCCAGGAACCGCTCGACCTTGCCCTCCTCGTCCACGATGGTGATGCCGAATTCCAGGGGATTGGGCACCCGGGTCAGGCACACCGTGACGAGTGCGCCCTTCTCCTTGTGGAAGTTGATGAGGTCGGTGAGGTCGAAGTCGGTGAGGGCGTCGCCGGAAATCACCAGGAACGCCTCGTCCTTCAAGGCCTCCTCGGCATTCTTCACGCTGCCGGCAGTGCCGAGAGGCTTCTCCTCCAGGGCATAGGTGAGCTCCATTCCGAGCTCTTCCCCGTCACCGAAGTAGTTCCTCACGAGTGAGGCGAGGAACTGCACGGTGACCACGGTCTCGGTCAGCCCGTGCCGCTTGAGCAGCCTGAGCACGTGCTCCATGATCGGCCGGTTGGCCACCGGCAGGAGCGGCTTCGGCATGCTCGAGGTCATCGGGCGAAGGCGTGTGCCTTCGCCACCGGCCATCACGACGGCCTTCATGTCGGAAGAGTCCTCCTTGGGAGACGACGTTCACGCCGATCTCACTCGTCCCGGACCCCGGTTCCGCATCTCCTCCGTGCGACCCTGCACCGAGCGAGCTCAATCGGCCGCGGCGTCCGCCTTGACGAGTCGGCGGACCTGTACCACGTAAAGGATTCCTGCCCACCAGTAGAGGGTTGTACCCCATCCGGCGAACGCCCATCCGAAAACAGCCGCCAGCCACGCCAGCCAGCCACTGCCGTCACTCAACAGCAGCAAGGGGAAGGCGTACATCAGGTTGAACGTGGCAGCCTTGCCGAGAAAGTTGACCTGCGGCGGCGGATAGCCGTGCCGGCGCAGCACCAGCACCATGACGGCGAGGATCGCATCGCGTGCCAGCAGGGCCACTGTCAGCCACAGCGGCAGAATCCCACGCCAGGTCAGTCCGAAGAGCGTGGAGAGGATGTACAGCCGGTCGGCGGCGGGATCCAACAGCCTGCCGAGGCTGCTGATCTGGTTCCACTTCCGCGCGAGCTTCCCGTCGAGGTAGTCGCTGACACCGCTCAGCATGAGCACGAGAAGCGCCCAGCCGTCGTGCTCCGCCAGGATCAGCCACAGGAACAGGGGTACGCCGGCGAGCCGCGCCATGCTCAGAATGTTCGGGATCGTGAAAATTCGGTCAGTCTGAACCCGAGTCTCCTGGACCTCCACCCGGGGGCCTCCAGTGTGAACGTGCGAACGATGCCTCTCGACCCTACAGGAATCTGCCCGTGCCCCGAACGCAGAAAAGCCCCGCACCAGATCTGACGATCGGTGCGGGGCTTTCCCACAATGATTGTTCGGCGGCGTCCTACTCTCCCACAGGGTCCCCCCTGCAGTACCATCGGCGCTGAAAGGCTTAGCTTCCGGGTTCGAAATGTAACCGGGCGTTTCCCTAACGCTATGACCACCGAAACACTATGAAGTTGAACTCAAGCCTGCCGGGCATGGCGAGTTCGTTACTTCAGAACTAACACAGTGGACGCGAGCAACTGAGGACAAGCCCTCGGCCTATTAGTACCAGTCAGCTCCACCCGTTACCGGGCTTCCACATCTGGCCTATCAACCCAGTCGTCTACTGGGAGCCTT
>NZ_WTFF01000359.1 GCF_019400985.1 Streptomyces bambusae | reverse complement strand
CACTGGTCCCGGACCGCGGCGGCCCTGGCCCGCGAACGGCACGCCTACGCCGACGCCGCCCGGCACCTCGCGGACGCCGCGGCCGTGCTCGACGCGGCGGACCCGCAGCGCGCCCCGGCGCTCATCGAGCTGGCCCGTGCCGAGTACCTGGCCGGGCGTTACGAGGCCAGCCTGCGCCGCTGCGACGAAGCGTCCGACGCCGCGAACGCGCACGGCCTGCCCGCCCTGCTCGCCGAGGTGGCCCTCGTGCTGCAGGGCATCACCTTCTCCCAGGCCTCACAGGCCATCACCCGGCTGTGCCGGGCGGCACTGGCCGTCGAGGACCTGCCGGACGCGATGCGCGCCCGGCTGCTCGCCCAGCTCGCCACCGCCTCGGCCGAACTCGACGTACCGGAGGAGGCGGCCGGGCAGGCCCGCGCCGCCCTCGAACTGGCCGAGGCCACCGGCGACCTGCGGGCCGAGCTCGACGCGGCCCGGGCGGTGCAGATGACGCTGGCTCACCCCGACGACACCGCCGAACGCCTGCGCCTGGGCGCGCTGGCCGTGTCCCGCGCCGAGCGCCTCGGCGACCCGCTCGCCGCCGTACTGGGCCACCAGTGGCGTGTGCAGGCCGGGTACCTGCTGGGCCGGCTGGACCTGGTGGACGACGCGATCCGCGGCATCGAGGCGATCGTGGCCCGCTCCCCGCTGCCGCTGACCCGCTGGCACCTGCTGCGCGTCGGCGCCGCCCGGGCCGTGCAGGAAGGCCGCTTCGCCGAGGCCCGCCGCTGCAACGAGGAGGCCACCGAGCTCGCCCTGGCCGGCGGAGACCGGTCCGCGACCGCCCTGAGCCACGTACTCCACCAGCACCTCGCCGCGGTGCGGGGCGACGCCGCGGAACTGCCGGAGGAGATGTGGCACGCCCTCGACCACGCCCCGCGGAACCCGATCCTGCTGTCCGTCCGGGCGCGGGCACTGTTCCTGGCCGGGCGGCTGGACGAGGCGCGGGAGGTCTACGACGGGCTGCGCCCGCTGCTGCCGATCCCGATGACGAATCCGCGGTGGCCCGCGGTGCTGCTCAACCTGGTCGACCTGATCGTCCTGTTCGGCGATGCGGAGGCCGCGCGGCTGGTGTACGACCAGCTCGCGCTGTTCCGCCCGTACCCGGGCGCGATCGGCACGCCCACGGCGTACTTCTGCGGCACGGTCAGCCGCGACCTCGGCCGGCTCGCGCTGACCGCCGGGCGCCCGGACCGGGCGGCGGAGCTGCTGTCCGAAGCACTGGTCCGCAACCGGGCCCTCGACGCACGGCCGTACGTGGCGCTGACCTGCCTGGACCTCGCCGCCCTGCGGCGCGACAGCGGTGCCCTCGTGGAAGCGGCCGCCCTCGCCGGGGAGGCCGCGGCGATCGCCGGGCACCTCGACCTGCCGGGCCCGTCCGCCGCCGCGGCGCGCCTCGTCGGCGAGATCGCTGCCCGACGGGCCGGCACCGACCCGCTCACGCCGCGCGAACGGGAGATCGCCGAGCTGGTGGCCCGGGCGCGTACGAACCGTCAGATCGCCGATGACCTGGTGATCTCCGAACGCACCGTGGAGAGCCACGTCCGCAACATCCTCGCGAAGCTGGGCTGCGCCAACCGCACGCAGATGGCGACGCGTTGGACCGGCCCTGACGGGTTGTGCCGGTGAGACGTGGCAGACTGCGTTCGTCGTCCCGGGGGTGATCCACGCGAGGGATCACCCGCCGGGCCGGTGGATCATTCGCCCGACGGGTGGCGCGTCCTGCTGTCGAAGGCCCAGGACTCCATGTCGCGGTAGCGGATCGGGCCCGGGCCGCGACCGAAGTTGCTGCCGACCAGGTGCAGGCGCTTCGCCGGCCAGTGGCGGCCGGTGAACGAGGCGAGTCCGGCAGCGGCTGCCACGACGCTCGACGGGTCGTCCCGGCGGGAACGGGCCAGTGTCAGATGGGGGCGCAGCGGCCGGCCCTCGTAGGCGATCCCGCACTCCTCGACCACGGCCCGGACCTCGGTGGCGAGCAGGTGCAGTCCCTCGACGTCCCCGTCGATCCCGCTCCACAGCACGCGTTCGTCGAAGTGCCCGCCGCCGCGCAGGGCCAGCTGGAGCGGCCGGTGCGCCGCCGCGAGAGCCGCGAGCGGCGGCCGCAGGAGCGCAGCGGCCGCGACCGGGAGTTCCCCGAGGAACGCCAGGGTGATGTGCCAGTCCTCGATCCGGTTCCACCGCATGCGCGGGTAGGCGTCGTAGGCGGGCTGCAACGCCCTGGCCAGCTCCTCCTTCGCGTCGTCCGGCGGGGCGAGCGCCACGAAGACGCGGACGGTCGCGGGCTGGCTCTGTTCGTTCACCGAGGACTTCCTACCGCCTGTGCGCCGACTGTGATCGATACCGGCTGCGATCGTTACGGGCTGCGATCGATACGGGCTTTGATCGATATGGGCAGGTAAGCATCTCATCCGCTCGGAAGCGGGGTGCGCCCGGGGCGGGGGCTTCACGTGGGCCTGGTCACCCGCCCGGTCACGGCCTGGTCACGGCCTGGTCACGGCCTGCTCACGGCCTGCTCATGGCCTGGCCCCCGATGCCGGGAGCGCCCCCGAGCTGGGTCCGCCACCAGGACTCGGCCCCGTGGCGGTCCATGGCGGCCCAGTCGGGGGTCTGCTCCACCTGGGCCCGGCCGAGGCGGCGGGCCAGCGCGACCAGCTCACGCCCGGCCTCGCCCCGCGCGGCCTCGTACGCGGATGCCAGCTCGTCCCAGGAGGCGGCGTCCCGCCAGGCGGATGCGAAGGCGCTGGCGTCCTGCAGGGCCTTGGCCGCCCCGCTGGTGTTGTGCGGGCGCACCACGGTGGCGGCATCACCCGCGAGCAGGATGCCACCGGCGGCGGTGCGGGCGGTCTCCAGGTCGTAGATCGGCTGGACGAACGTGTCCTGCGGGGGCGTCAGGGCGATCAGCCGGGCCCAGTACGGCGGGAACGCGCGGGCGAGCAACTCGGCCAGGCTGGTGGCGAGTTCCGGTGTCAGGTGGCCCGGCGGGAAGCTCGTCGGATCGTCGAACCGCAGTCCTGCGGCCCGGGGAGGCGCGGCGTAGAGGACCCAGTTCACGCGGGTGCCGTCCGGGCCGGGGATGCGGTAGACGACGCAGCTGCCGCCGGGGAAGCACACGGTGGTCACCGCGTCCGGGGGCCAGGGGTCCTCGCCGAGGGTGTCCAGGAGCCGGGCGTCGAAGTTGCCGCGCCAGCAGACGTACCCGGCGTAGTGCGGCCGGGACCCGGGGCAGATCGCGTCACGGACCACCGAGCGGTACCCGTCGGCGCCGACGACGAGGTCGTAGGCCTCGGCGGCGCCGTCAGCCGTGACCACCTCGGGCCGACGGCGACCGTGGGCCTCGGCCCGGGCCACCGCGGTCACGGCCGCTCCCTGCCGGTGGACCACCGAGGCGGGCGTCGCCTCGCGCAGTCCGCGCCAGAGCAGGCCCCAGTGGTACGAGTGGAAGGGGAACGGCTGCTCCCAGAAGAGCCTTCCGGCAGGTGAGGCGGGTGCGGCGGGGTCCTTGACCACCCACCTGCGCCGGGTCAGCCGATGCCTGGCGATCCCGGCGGGCAGTGCGCCCAGGGCGGTGAGTTCGGCGGCCCGGTCGTCGTGGACGCACAGGCCCACGCCCCGGTCCGCCAGCCGTCCGCGGGTGCGTTCGAGGACCACCACGCGGTCCGCGCCCGCCCGCGCGGCCGCCGCCGCGAAAGCGCAGCCCGCGATGCTTCCTCCGACGACCGCGACCGTACCGCCTCGTACCACCGCTGCTCCTTCTGTCAGGCCGGCCCGGACCGCCCGTGCTGCCCGGGCTGCTGCCGATGCCGCCCGTGCTGCCCCACTCGCTCCTGACCTCAGCACATTGTCCGGACATCGGCGGCGAATTGCACGATAATGGCCGAGTAACGGTGCACTGTGGGCGTTGCGGGGGCTTCGGCGCTCCTGGTTCAGGCCGCGTTCACGCCGGGCTCTCCGGGCCTTCCCAGCCTCCTGCCGTCCGCAACCCGAACCGGAAGGGAAACCCGGTGCCCTTCGCCGAATCCGTCCGCCGAGCCGCCGTCCCCGCCGCTGCCGCTGCGACGGTCGCGCTGCTCGTACCGGTGGCACCCGTACACGCAGCCGCCACCTCCGCGTCCCCCTCCGCGTCCGTCACGGCGCCCGCCTCCACGTCCGTCTCCGCGACCGTGGAGACCGCCCCGGTGTCCCACAGCGGCGACGCCGCCGACGACCCGGCGATCTGGGTCCACCCGACCGACCCGGCCAGGTCGGTCGTCGTGGGCACCGACAAGAAGGGCGCCCTGGAGGTCTACGACATGACCGGGGCGCGGATCCAGCGGATCAGCGGCGACCACGGCAACAACGTCGACCTGCGCGGGAACATCGTCGTCACCGCCGACGACGAGGCCGCCGGCGGCAGCGGCGCGATGCACGTCTACCGCATCGACCCGGCGACGCGGCGGCTCACGCGCCTCAAGGACGTCCCGACCGAGGTCACCGCGCACGGCATCTGCCTGTACACCTCCCCCGTCTCCGGGAAGCTGTACGCCTTCCCCAACTCCACCTCGGGCCGGGTGGAGCAGTGGGAGCTGGCCGTCAGCGGGAACTCGGTGACCGCGACATCCGTCCGCCTGTGGGACGCGGGCTCGGCCGTGGAGGGCTGCTACGCCGACGACGCCACCGGCAAGCTCTACCTCGGCGAGGAGGACGTGGGCGTCTGGATCTACGGTGCCGAACCGACTGCCGGGGCCCGCCGTACCGCGCTCGACTCCACCGGCTCCGGCGGCCGCATCACGGCCGACACCGAGGGCATCACCGCGGCCGGCAACCGCATCTACGTCTCGTCCCAGGGCAGCGACGACTTCACCGTCCACGACCGCACCACCCACGCCTACCTGGGCCGTTTCTCCGTCGCGGGCGGCACCGCCGCCGACGACTGCGAGGACACCGACGGCATCGACGCCACCGCCGCCGACCTGGGGCCGGCCTTCCCGCAGGGCGTCTTCGTCTGCCAGGACGGCTCCAACGGCACCCCGGGCGGCAGCGGCAACCAGAACTTCAAGCTCGTCCCGCTCCAGCGCATCACCGCGCACTTCTCCTGACCGAACGGCTGCGTCACGCGGCCTCGATCCGCTCCGCAGCCTTCGGAGGCGTCGGCGGGTGGGGCCTTCACGGTGTGTCGGCCCGCTCGTCCGCGGCCTTCGCGTGATGTGGCTACGCTCCCGCGAGCGTGGCGCGCAGCCGCCGTGCCTCCCGTACCGACTGCGACGAACCCGGCCGCCCCGCGAGTACGTCGACCCCGGCGACGGTCCCGCGCGCCCCGCAGTCCCGGGCGCAGTCCGCGGCCAGCGCCAGCAGCGGCGGGTGGAGTCGGGTCAGGAGGCCCGAGTCGACGGCCGCCAGCAGCTCGGGCAGCGCCGAGGCGAGGACCGGCCATACCGCCTCGGCGCCGCCCGTCGCACCGGCAGTCGCGCCGGCGGTCGCACCGCCGGCCACGCCGCCGGTCATGCCGCCCGTCGCACCGGCGGCGAGCCGGAGGGACGCCGTGACGGTCGGCAGCTTCAGGGTGCCCAGCAGGACCAGCCGGGCGAGCTCACCCCCCAGGAACGCGCCGTCCAGGCGTCCCTGTGCGGCCAGCGCCAGCAACGCCTCCACGGCCGCGTCCCGGTCGGCGTCCGGCCCCGCGCCGAGCCCGTACGCCACACCCAGGTGCACGGCGGGCCCGGCCGGCCCCTCGCTCCGGGCCAGCGCGGGCAGGAACTCCGGGCTGCCGGAGGCGCCGTTCCGGTCCGCGGCAGCCGCGACCTCGGTCAGCAACCGCGCCGCGACGATCTCGGGATGCCAGGGCAGCGCCGCTGCGGCGTGCTGCTCCCGGTGCCCGAGCAGGATGTGGTTGCAGCCGATCAGCGGCTCGAAGCGGCGGAAGAGCGGCCAATAGGTCCGGGGGAAGTCCCCCCGTCCCTCAAGGGTCTGAGTGCCCACCAGGATCCGGCGCCCCACCCTGGCCCCGTACCTCCGGCTCGGTGCCTGCGGTGCGCCCGGCTCCCGCTCCACGGTCCATTCCGGTTGCGGAAGCCCTCCGCGGCGCAGCCAGGCGACGACCCGCGGGGCCTCGGGCAGCGTCAACTCCGCCGCCGCGCCCACGACCTCCTCGTCGGCCGGCCCGCCGCCGCAGCGCAGCAGCGCCTGCCCCAGATCGGCGGGGCCCGGCCGGGCGCCGGCCTGCTCGTACTCGGTGAGCCGCATGACCAGGTCGCGCGGCTCGACCGCGCCGCTGGGCCGACTGGGCATGGCCAGCAGCATCGGCACCGTCTCGCCACGGCGCAGCCACGCGCAGATCTCCTGGATGCGCTCGCCGACCACCAGGCTCACGGCCTCGTGCTGGCAGGTCTCCAACCAGCCCCGCGCCGGCTCCTGTTCGGCCGGCTCGGCCGTCCCCGTCCCGACCGGGCCCACGGCGCTGCGTACGACGGCCAGGAGCCGTTCGGCGGCGCGCGTGCGCGGCCGGTGGGCGCCGGTCCAGCGCTCGGTCACGGGCAGGAGGGCGGCGGCGAGTGCGGCCCGGTCCCGTGCCGACCAGCGGACGACGCCGTCGAGCAGCGCTTCGTACGCCATGACGCTGCCGCCGTCGCCACGGATCTGTGCATCGGCCGCCGGCGCCATCACCGCAGGCGACCCGAACCCGCCACCCGCCCCGTCCCCGACCACGTCCACACCCACGACCACGCCCACGCCCACGCCCACGTCCTCCTCGCGCTCCATCCGTGCCCCCACCCGTTCCCGCCCGACTCCCTCGGCCCCGCTACCCGCCCACGGAGCGGCGCGTGACAATAGCAGGCCGGCCGCCCACGGCCGACTCGGGCGGAGACGGGACAGGGAACGATGACGAACGATACGGACACCGGCGCGGGATGCCCCGACGGCGGCTCCGGGCCGCTGTCGATCCGCGCGCTGACGCGCGAGTCCGGGCGGGCCCGCCGGCTCCTGGCCTCCGGCGCCTGGCGCCCGGCCCCGGCGGACACCAGGGCCGCGGCGGCCGTCCTGGCCGACGTCTTCCGGCGCCGCGG
>NZ_WTFF01000358.1 GCF_019400985.1 Streptomyces bambusae | reverse complement strand
GTCCCGCACCGCCGCCCGGGCCGGTGCCGCCCCGGCCGGTGCCGCCCCGCGCCGCCCCGCCCCCGACGCGCTGAGCGCCGACGAGCGGGCGGAACTGCGGCGGCTGCGCAGCGAGGTCGAGCAACTGCGGCACGCCAACGCGGTGCTGAAAGCCGCATCGGCGATCTTCGCCGCGGATCTCCGCACAAACTCCCAGGTCGTGTACAACCCGGCGGACCGACAAGATCCGTTGGCGTGACCGGACGCCGAGCGCCCTGCGGGCCCGAGGCGGAACCGGAAGATCCCGACCGACCTTTGGGGACTGACCATGCGTGTGCTCGGAGTCAACGGCTGGCCCGGCGCCAGCCACGACGGTGCCGCCTGCCTCGTCGTGGACGGCGACGTCGTCGCGCTGGCCGAGGAGGAACGCTTCACCCGCCACAAGCACGCCTACGGGGAGGCGCCGCTGAACGCGGCTGCCTACTGCCTCGCGGAGGGCGGTCTCACCCTGGACGACATCGACGTGGTCGCCCACGGGTGGGACCTGCCCACGCTCTTCGCGGACCGCGGCCTGGACTGGTTCGACAGCGACGCCGAGGCCCTGGAACACCTGCTGCCCAAGGCGCTGTTCCCGCGCACCCGCGACCCGCGGCTGACCTTCGTCGGCCACCACATCGCCCACGCGGCCAGCGCCTACCACCTCTCCGGGCGCGACCGCGGCGCGATCCTCGTCCTGGACGGCCAGGGCGAGAACGAGAGCACCACCCTCGCCGTCGGCATCGACGGCGAGATCAAGACGCTGCGCGCGCACACCCCCGGCTGGTCGCTGGGCTACTTCTACGCCGCCGTCTGCGAGTACGCCGGCCTCGGCGCCGACGCCGCCGGCAAGATGATGGGCCTGGCGTCCTACGGCACCCCCGGCGACCTCACCTTCGGCGGCGCCCTCGGCTTCACCGACGAGGACTTCACCGTCGGCGTCGTCCCGCCCGGCCTGCGCTCCACGGGCAGCACGGACGAGGAGACGGCCACCATCCGGTACTGGCTGGAGCACCTGGAGAAGACCCTCCCGGACGCCCCCAACCGCGGCGTGCGCCGCTTCGACCCGCGCGCCGGACGCTACGGCACGGTCACCGACCGGGACCCCTTCGAGTACCGCGACATCGCCGCCACCGCCCAGGCCGCCCTGGAACGGGCCGTCATGGGACTGGTACGCGGCCTGCTCCGCGAGACCGGCGAGACCACGCTCCTGATCGCCGGCGGCGTCGGCTTCAACGCCACCCTCAACGGCAAGATCATGCGGATGCCCGAGGTCCAGGACCTCTTCGTCCAGCCCCTCGCCGGCGACCAGGGAGTCTCGCTCGGCGCCGCGGTCTGGGTCGCCGCCCAGGAGGGCGACCGGATCCGGCCCATGAACGGCTCGGTCGCCTGGGGCCCGCAGTGGTCCCCCGACGAGATCCGCCGCGTCCTGGACGCCTCCGGCACCGCGTACACCGAGCCCGCGGACATCGCCGCCGCCACCGCCGAGGTGCTCGCCGCCGGCGGGGTGGCCGGCTGGTTCCAGGGCCGCGCCGAGGGCGGGCCCCGCGCGCTGGGCCACCGCAGCATGGTCGCCGTACCCGACCCCGAGTCCACCCGCGACCGGGTCAACGTCCGCATCAAGGACCGCGAGGCGTGGCGCCCGTTCGCCCCCAGCATGCAGGAGGAGGCGGCCGAGGCCCTCATCGGCACCGCCACCCCGCTGCCGTACATGATCGTCACCACCCCGGTGACCGAGGCCGGCGCCGCGGCCATGCCGGCGGTCGTCCACAGCGACCGCACCACCCGGCCGCAGACCGTCTCGGCCGCCGTCGACCCGCTCTACCACCGCCTCATCGGCGAGGTCGGCGGGCACACCGGCACCGCGGTCATCATGAACACCTCCTTCAACGGCCGCGACGAACCGGTCGTGTGCACCCCCCGCGACGCCCTCGCCACCTTCCACCGGCTGCCCCTGGACGCCCTCGCCCTCGGCCCGTTCCTGGTACGCCGCCCCGCCGGATTCCCCGGGGAGGCCGGCGCGTGACCGCCCCCGTACGGCAGCAGGGTCCCGGGGCGGCCGCGGAACCCGCCCCGGCTCCGGCCGCCCCGTCCGCCCCGTCCGCGTCGGGCGCGGAACCCGCCACGGCTGCGTCCACCCCGTCCGCCCCGTCCGCCGAGGAGGTCCACGCCCGGCTCGCGGACTGGCTCGCCGAAGCGGTCCTGGACCCGGACGCGGACCTCACCGCCCCGCTGCGCGACCTCGGCGTGGACTCCCTCGACCTGATCCGCACCGCCCGCCGCATCGAAGCGGCCTTCGGCGTACGGGTGCAGCTGCGCGAGCTGTTCGCGCCCGAGCTGACCACGGCCCGCCTCGCCGAGGCCGTCGCCGAGCGGGCGGCCCGGCGCGGCGGAGCCGAGGCCGACCCGCCCGGCACCGCCCACGGCCCGGTCGTCCTCACCCCGTCCCAGGAACAGGCCTGGGAGGAGCAGACCGGCGAGCGGCGCCGGTGGAACCAGGCCATGCTCTTCACCACCCGGCCGGGAATCGACCCCGGGCTGTTCGCCGAGGCCGTCCGGCGGCTGGTGGCCGGCCACGCCTCGCTGCGCCTGGCCGTCGAGGACCGCCCGGCCCGCCGGCCCCGGCAGGAGACCGCCGCCCTGGCCGCCGACGGCCCGCCCGCGGCGGCTCTCGGCCCGGTGCTCGACACCGTCGACGTCCGCGAACTCGCCGACGCGGAGCTGTCGGACGCGGTCACCCTGCGGTGCGAGGTCGAACAGGGCTCCCTGGACCCCGGGGCCGGCCGCGTGGCCCGCTTCGTCCGCTTCGACGCCGGCCCGGCCCGGCCCGGCCGGCTGCTGATCGTCGTCCACCAGCTCGCGATCGACATGGTCTCGTGGTCCGTGCTCCTCGCCGACCTGGAGGAGGTGTACACCGCGCTGGAGGCGGGCCGGCAGGACGTGTGGCCCGTCGAGGGCACCTCGTACCCGGAGTGGGCGCAGGCCCTCGCGGCCCACGCCCGCACCCCCGAGGCGGAGGACCAGGCCGAGTGGTGGACGGAGGTGGCCCGCACCCCCGCCACCCTGCCGCCCGACCATCCGGTGGCCGACCCGCGTGCCGTGAACACCGCCGCCACCGCGGCCATCCACCGCGAGGAGTTCCCGGCGGAGCTCACCGCCCGTCTCCACGCGGCGGCCCGGGTCCACCGGGCCCACCCCGGCGACCTCGTCCTGCACGCCCTCGGCGAGGTGCTCGCCGAGCGGCTCGGCGAGGGCGCGGTCCGCGTGGACGTCCTGCGCCACGGCCGCGAGGAGACCGTCGGGGACAGCCATCTGGCCCGCACCACCGGCTGGTTCACCACCACCGTCCCGGTCCGCCTGGACCTGGCCCCCGGCACCCCGGCCGAACGCCTCGCCCGGACCGTGGGCCACCTCGCCGCCATGCCCGGCGGCGGAGTGGGCCACGGCGCGCTCGCCCGGCACGGCCGGCCGCGGATCGCCGCCGTGCTGCGCGCCGCCCCGCCCAGTGACGTCTCCTTCGACTTCGAGGGCGACGACGCCGACTCCCTGCCGCTGGGCACCCTGCTGCCGGACATCGCCCCGGAGCCGGTCGGCGACATCACGGCGCCGCACTGGACGCGCCCGCACGCGGTCGAGGTGATCGCCACCACCGACGACGGGACGCTGCGCGTCGAGTGGTGGTACTCCACCGCCCTGTACGAGGAGGCGACCGTGAGCGCGCTCGCCGCCCGCCACCGGGCCGCCCTCACCACGCTCCTGAACACCCAGGCCGGGCCCGACACGCCCGGCGCATCCGAGGCCCCCACCCGCTGAACACCCCACGGACGGACCGGAAGACGCCTGCCATGATCCTGCCCAGCGTGCTGGACCCCTTCTTCGCCATCGCCCACTCGGACCCGGACCGGCCCGCGGTGGTCGACAACGGGGTGACCGTCGGATACGGCCAACTGGCCCGCTGGGCGGGGGCGGTGGCCGACCTCGTGGCCACCCGGGCCCCGGCGGGCGCCCCTCCGGTGGCCATCCACGCGCACCACAGCGTCCGCGACATCGCGGCGGTCCTCGGCACCCTCGCCGCCGGCCGCGGCTACGTCCCGGTCGCCGACGGCCCCGAGGGGCACGCCGACCGGGCCCTGCGCGCCCTCGGCTGCCGCGAGCTGATCGCCACCGCCGAGACCGGCCGGCTGCCCGCCGTCGACCGCGTCCTGCGGCCCAACTGGGGCCGCTCCCGCGCCCCGCTGCGCGAGGCCGGCGAACCCGTCCGGGCGCAGGACCCCGCGTACGTCCTGTTCACCTCGGGCTCCACCGGTGCCCCCAAGGCGGCCGCGGTCCCGCACGGCGCGCTGCACGCCGTCCTGCCGCACCTGTGCCGGCAGTACGGCGCCGGACCCGACACCGTCGCCCTCAACTTCCACCGGGCGGACGGCGACACCAGCCTGGAAGAGGTCCTGCCCGCCCTGCTGTCCGGCGGGCTCGTCGTCCTCGACGAGGACAGCGAGGCGGACCTCGACCGCGTCCTGACCGACCACGAGGTCACCCTCGTCAACCTGCCCGTCGACTACTGGCACCTCTACACCGGCCATCTGCTGGACACCGGACGGCCGCTGCCCGCCTCCGTCGAGACCTTCGTGATCGGCGGCGAGGCCGTTCGGCCCGACATGCTGGAACGCTGGCACCGGCTCGGCGCCGACGACGTCGTCCTGCTCAACACCTACGGGTCCACCGAGACCGCGCTGGTCACCCACAGCGCCGTGCTCGCCGGCCCCGGCGCGCCCGCCGCCTTCCCCGACGGGGTGCCGATCGGCCGCCCGCTGCCCTCCGTACGGCAGGCCGTGGTACCCCGGCCCGACGTGCCGGACGGCCCCGGCGAACTCCTCGTGTCCGGGCCGCAGTTGGCCACCGGGTACATCGACGATCCGGAGCGCACCGCCGCACGCTTCGTCGAGGACGCCCCCGGCGCCGGCCCCGGCCGGTGGTACCGCACCGGCGACCTTGTCACGGAGGACGCCGACGGCTCGCTGGTCTTCCACGGCCGGATCGACCACCAGGTCAAGATCCGCGGCCACCGGGTGGACCTGCTGGACGTCGAAGGGGCCGTGGGCCGGCTCCCGGAGGTGACGGCCGTCGCCGCCGCGGCGCACACCAAGGGCGAACACACGGTCCTGGTCGCCTTCGTGGTCCTCGCGCCCGAGACGGGCGAGGCGCCCGACGCACCCCGCGCGCAGGACGTCGCCGCGGCCCTGCGCGAGCGGCTGCGGGCCGCCGTGCCGGATCCCTTCGTCCCCGACCGGATCATCGCCGTGCCCGAGCTGGTGCACACCCGCACCGGCAAGGTCGACCGCGCGGGCACCCGGGACCGGTACCTGTGACCAACCGCCTCTTCGACGCCTCGGTCGACCCCGCCGCCGTACCCGAGGCGGACGCCCGCGGCCCCTGGGCCTACCTGTGGTGGCTGGCCCGGATCCGCCCCTGGCCGCTGGTCCTCGCCGCGGTGCTCGGCGCCCTCTGGATGGTCCCCCTCGCGCTGATCCCGCTGGTCATCGGGCGGGCCATCGACGAGGCCGGGCAGGCCGGCGGGCAGGCCGGGCTCTACCTGTGGTCGCTGCTCGCCCTGGGCCTCGGCATCCTCCAGGCCCTTGCCGGCGCCGGCCTGATCCAGGCCGCCGTCGGCGCCGAGGCCCATGCCCTGTCGGTCACGCACCGGGTGCTGATGCGGCAGGTCGTGCGGCTCGGCGCCACCCTGCGCGGCAAGGCCCGCTCCGGGGACGTGGCCGCCTCCGCCGCGGCGGACGTGGAGAGCATCGGCAACGCCTTCGAGGTCGTCGGCCGTACCATCGGCGCGGTCGTCGCCGCCGTCCTGGTGGCCGTGGCCCTCACCGTCACCTCGCCCGTCCTAGGACTGGCCGTGCTCATCGGCGTCCCCGCCGCCGTCCTCGGCATCGGCCCTCTGCTGCGGCCCCTCCAGGAGCGCGACGAGGCCCAGCGCGAGCAGATGGGCATCGCCACCTCCCAGGCCGGCGACATCGTGGCCGGGCTGCGCATCCTGCGGGGCATCGGCGGCGAGGCCGGCTTCGCCGAGCGCTTCCGGCGCACCAGCCAGCAGGTGCGCCGGGCCGGTGAGTCCGCCGGCCGGATGGAGGCCTGGCTCCAGGCGGCCGGTGTCCTGCTGCCCGGACTGGTCACCGTCGGCATCGTCTGGCTCGGTGCCCGGCTGGCGCTGAGCGGCACCATCACCGCCGGTGAACTCGTCGCGTTCTACGGCGCCTCCGCCTTCCTCACCCTGCCCGTGAGTACGGCCACCGAGGCCGCCGAGACCCTCAGCCTCGCCAAGGTCGCCGCCGGCCGGGTCTGTACCCTGCTGCGGCTGGCCCCCGAGGCCGTCCGCCCCGCCGACCCCGAACCGCTGCCGGCCGGCGCCCTCTCGCTGGCCGACTCCGCTACCGGCATCACCGCCGCGGCGGGCCGGCTCACCGTGGTCACCGCGCCCGCGGACCGCACCGGCGACCTCGCCGACCGGCTCAGCCGGGCCGGGGCCGGCGCCGGGTCCCCGGCCGTCCGGCTCGGCGGCGTACCCCTGGACCGGGCCGACCCCGACGAGGTGTCCGCCCGGCTGCTGCGCTCCGGACCCGCCGACATCCTCTTCAGCGGGACCGTCCGCGAGGAGCTGGCCGCCGGGTCCGACCGGTCCCGGGAGGACCTCGCCCGGGCCCTGTTCGCCGCCGACGCCGCCGATGTCGTCGACGCCCTGCCCGGCGGGCCGGACGCCTGGCTGGACGAGGGCGGCCGCGCCCTGTCCGGCGGCCAGCGCCAGCGGCTGGTCCTCGCCCGCGCCCTGCTGGCAGCCCCCGACGTGCTGATCCTGGAGGACCCCACCGCCTCCGTCGACGCCCACACCGAGGCCCGCATCGTCGACCGGGTCGCCGCCCTGCGCGCCGGCCGGACCACGGTGGTCCTCAGCGACAGCCCGCTGTGGCGGGGCGCTGCCGACCACGTGGTCCGCCTCGACGCGGCAGGCTTCCCCGGCAGCACCGACCGCTCCGCAGGAGTGCCCTCATGACCACCACCCCCACCCAGGCC
>NZ_WTFF01000357.1 GCF_019400985.1 Streptomyces bambusae | reverse complement strand
GCCGGGGGCCGAGGCCGGCTCCGGCTCCCGGGCTGCGTCCGGCGATGACTTCGAGGCGCTGGTGGCACGGGCCCGCGCGGCGCGCGACGAGGGCCACCCCGGGGCCGAGGCGCTGTGGGACGAGCTGGCCCGGCGGGCGCAGGCCCGGGGCCGGGACGACATCGACGCCACGGTGGCCGCCGACCTGCTGGAGCACCAGGTGCTGGCGGCGGCCCGGGCCGGGGACCCGGCCGTACGGGAGCGCTTCGCGCTCGTACGCGACGCCCACCGGCAGGCCGGGCAGGAGGACCGGGCGGTCCTCGCGGAGCTGCGGCTGGCCATGGCGGCCCTGCAGTTCGACGCGGAACCCGCGGAGGTCCGCGCCCTGCTGGACGCGGCGGAGGCCTCCGCGCGGGGTCTGCCGTCCGACGACCCGGTACGCGCCCGGCGGCTCGCCTCGGTGGAACTGACCCGGATCCGCGCCCTGGCGCACCTGGGCGCCGGTGAGGACGGACACGACGCGGAGCACGGGCAGGACGCGGAGGACGGGCAGGACGGGACGCGAGCGGCACTGGCCGGCTTCGTGGCGGCCCACGCGGGGGACCCGGCGCTCGTCGTGCAGACCTGCGACGCCGAGGAGCTGCTGGCGCACCACGCCCTCCGCTCCGGGGACACCGCCGCCGGCGAGGCGCTGCTGGCCTCGGCGGCGGAGCGGGCCGTGGCGGCCGGCCGGCCGTGGCTGGCCGTGGACCCGCTGGCGGTGCGGGGCGGCGCCCTGATGCAGCTGGGCCGGCCCGCGGAGGCGGAGGAGTCGGTACGGGCGGCGCTCGCGCACGCCGCGGAGACGGCCGACGCCCAGACCCAGGGCGCGGTACGGCTGACCCTCGCGGACATCGTGCTGCACCGGCGCGGGGACGCGGCGGAGGTCGCCGCCCTGGCCCTGGACAGCGCGCACTGGTTCGACCAGGCCGGCCTCGCCGAGTACGGCGGGGCACAGGCACGGCTGCGGCTGACCCGCGCGTACGCGGGACTGGGACGGCACGCGGAGGCCGTCGAGGTGCTCCAGTCGGCCCTGCCCGACCTGCTGGAGCACGGCGAGGACGTGGCCGTGGACGCCCGGGACCTGCTGGCCCGCCTGCTGAGCGAGGTGGGCGACCAGCGCGGGGCGGCCGAGCAGTACCTCCTGGCGGCAGAGGCGGCGAAGAGCTGGCACGACCCCCGTGCGCAGGCACACCTCGCGCAGGCGGCGGCCGACGCGCTGTCCTCCGCCGGGCTGGACGAGGAGGCGGTCGCGGCCTACGAGCGGGCGCTGGAGCTGCGCCGTGCGATCGGGGACTCGCCGGTCGCCGTGGTGCGGATGCTGCGCTCGCTGGCCTGGCTGGAGCTGCGCACGGTGACCGAGAACGCGACGGTGGCCGCCGCGCGGAAGCGGATGGACGAGGCCGTGCGGGTGCTCGAGGACGCGCTGGCCGCGGCGGACGCGGCGGAGGGCGAGGAGGACGAGGAGCACCTGCGGTACGAGCTCGCCCAGACCTGGCAGCAGCTGGGACGCATCCTCGACCAGCGGATCGACGCCTACGTCTCTCCCGAGGACCACGGCTACCGGGAGGGCGGCGACGAGCCGGAGGTGCCGGAGGAGTTGACCGAGGCACAGCTGCTCGCGCTCCGGCAGGAGGCCATCGCCCTGTGGGACCGCGCGGCCGGGATCTACGCGGGCCTGGGGCCGGGCTGCTTGACGGAGCGGTACCAGTGCGTGACCGGGGCTGCGGAAATCGAGCGGGACATGGACGTACGTCCGGCGGCCGTCGCGCGGGTCACGGCGCTGGTCGAGGAAGTCCGGCAGCTCCCGGAGGGCGCCGCACCGGAGTGGCTGCTGCCCCAGGCGGAGTGGCTCCTCACCTCGCTGGGCGAGTGAATCCGCCCGCTGTCCCCGGCCCGGGAGGGCCGGGGACAGCGGCACGGACGGGCCACGGGCCGCCGTCAGGCGCCGAGCTGGGCCAGGGCCTGGGTGGCGATCTTCTCGAACACGGCCTCGTCGGAGGCGAAGTCCGAGTCCGGGATCGGGGCGTGGATCACGATCTCGGTGAAGCCGAGCTCACGGTGCCGGCCGGCGAAGTCGACGAAGGCGTCCACCGACTCCAGCACCGTGTTCTTCTCCGGGGTGAAGCCGGTCAGCAGGATCTTCTCCATCGGCTCGACGTCACGGCCGATCTCGGCGCAGGCCTTGGCGAGCTTCTCCAGCTGGCCCCGGATCGCCGCCCGCGACTCCTCGGGCGTACCGGTCTCGTACAGCTTCGGGTCGCCGGTGGTGACCCAGGCCTGGCCGTGCGCAGCGGCCAGTTTCAGCCCGCGCGGCCCGGTGGCCGCCACGGCGAACGGCAGCCGCGGGCGCTGCACGCAGCCGGGGATGTTGCGGGCCTCGTCGGCGGAGTAGAAGGCGCCCTGCTGCGTGACGGCGCCCTCGGTCAGCAGCCGGTCCAGCAGCGGTACGAACTCCGCGAACCGGTCCGCCCGCTCCCGCGGCGTCCACGGCTCCTGGCCCAGCGCGGTGGCGTCGAAGCCGTTGCCGCCCGCGCCGATGCCCAGGGTGATCCGCCCGCCCGAGATGTCGTCCAGGGAGATCAGCTCCTTGGCCAGGGTCACCGGGTGGCGGAAGTTCGGCGACGTGACGAGCGTCCCCAGCCTGATCCGCTCGGTCGCCGTCGCCGCCGCCGTCAGCGTGGGGATCGCCCCGAACCACGGCCCGTCCCGGAACGACCGCCACGACAGGTGGTCGTAGGTGTACGCGGCATGGAAGCCGAGGTCTTCGGCCCGCCGCCAGATCTTCTGCCCTTCGGCCCATCGGTGGATGGGGAGGATCACCGTGCTCAGACGCATGACCTCGACGATACGGGGCCTCCCGCTGTCACGGATATGCCGGCGGAGTAGATTCGGGAAGCCACGCCGACGTCGCGATACGGGCCGCCACCGTGGCGTCATGGGCACGCTGGACAGGGCCGAGCTTGGGGCCACGCCACTGGGCCCGTTGAGGCCGGGCACCTCTATCACGCGGAACTGGCTCGTACGCGCTGACCGATCTCATCGAGCGCAGTGCCGAGCTGAAAGGGGAACTTGTCACCTTCGCTCGGAGTGCCCGCTTCGACCGGTGGCTGACTCCCCTCCTGCTGGAGGCCGCCGGGCCCGCACGGCAGCTGGACGAGGGTGACGCGATCCAGAGCGAGCCGCGCCCCGGGGTGTCCGTCATCGGTGACCGTTTGAGCGAGCTGCTCGGTGCGGGACGGCGCTGAGACCGCACGCGGGAGGCATGGTCGCGGATCAGCCAACCGGGGCCGTCGGGCGCCGTCACGGGCGGGTCGGGGGGTGCCGTCATGGGCGAAGATGGAGCCGTGACCTCGGCTTCTCAGCGCCCGGACGGGCCTGCCCCCGCGACGACCCGGCTCATCGCCACCGACCTCGACGGCACCCTGCTGCGCGACGACAAATCCGTCTCACCGCGCACCGTGGCCGCGCTCGCCGCCGCGGAAGAGGCCGGGATCGAGGTCTTCTTCGTCACGGGCCGCCCGGCGCGCTGGATGGACGTCGTCAGCGACCACGTGCACGGCCACGGGCTGGCGATCTGCGCGAACGGCGCGGCGGTGGTGGACCTGCGGGCCGGCCGGGAGTTCGTCCTGGTCCGCGCCCTGCCGCGGCCTGCCGCCCTCGACGTCGTACGCGCGCTGCGCGCCGCCGCGCCGGGCACGTCCTTCGCGGTCGAGCTGACCACCGGCATCCACTACGAGCCGGAGTACCCGCCGCTCTTCCTGGACCCCGGCGCCCCGGTCGCCGCCGCCGAGAAGCTGCTGCACGAGGACTCGCCCGGCAGCGCCGCCCCGGTGCTCAAGCTCCTCGCCCACCACGCCGAGCTGGCCCCGGACGAGTTCCTGGCCCTGGCCCGCGCCACCGCCGGCGGGTTCGCCTCGATCACCCGGTCCAGCCCGACCGCGCTGCTGGAGATCAGCGGCCACGGTGTCTCCAAGGCCAGCACCCTCGCGGTGTGCTGCGCCGAGCGGGGCATCTCCCCGGCCGACGTGGTCGCCTTCGGGGACATGCCCAACGACGTCGAGATGCTCCGCTGGGCCGGCACCTCGTACGCGATGGGCAACGCCCACCCGGACGTGGCCGACGCCGCGTCCGGCCGCACGGTCGACAACAACGAGGACGGGGTCGCCGTCGTCATCGAGCAGATCCTCGCCGCCCGCCTGGCCGTCCACGGCGGCCACGACGCCTGAGGTCTGCGGCCGGAGGGCGGCGGGGCCGCCCGAGCCCGGCGGGCAATATCCACAAGACACGGCCTGGAGCTGGCCTAGAGCGGGGCCTGCCACACCAGCGTCGTACCGCCGCCGCCCTCGCCCAGGCCCGGCCCGAAGAAGCTGGACCCGCCCAGCGACTCGGCGCGGCGGCGCAGGTTGCGCAGTCCGCTGCGGCGGCCGCCCTCTGCGATGCCCACCCCGTCGTCGGCGACCTCCAGACGGACCCCGGGCCGCCCGCCCGCCAGCGTGACGGTCGCGTCGAGCACCACCTCGATCCGCGAGGCGTCCGCGTGCCGGAAGGCGTTGGAGAGCGCCTCGCGCAGCGCGGCGATCAGGTTCTTGCCGACCAGCTCGCCGACGAGCGTGTCGACCGGGCCGACGAAGCGGTGCGCGGGCTTGAAGCCGAGCGGCACAGCAGCCATGTTGATCTCGCGCAGCACCCGGGTGCGCAGCCCCGACGGCGCCTCCGCCGGCCCCTGCTGGAGCGCGAAGATCGCGGTGCGGATCTCCTGGATGGTCACGTCCAGCTCGTCCACGGCCTTGCCGACCCCGTCGACGACCTCCGGGACGACGGACCGCCGCTGCGCGCTCTCCAGCATCATCCCGGTGGCGAACAGCCGCTGGATGACCAGGTCGTGCAGGTCCCGGGCGATCCGGTCGCGGTCCTCGAAGACCGCCAGCCGCTCCCGGTCGCGCTGGGCCTCGGCCATCATCAGGGCGAGCGCCGCCTGGGAGGCGAACTGCGTGGCCAGGGTCCGCTCGGCCTCGCTGAACGGCCGCCGGCCGCGCGCCCGGGGGGTCACCAGCGCTCCCAGCACCCGTCCGCCGCTCTGCAGCGGCAGCATCATGCACGGGCCGTACGAACGGGTCAGCCGGCTGATCATGCGGGGGTCGACGGCGGCGTCCTCGACGAAGACGGGCTCGCCGCGCAGCAGCTTGTCCACGACCGGGCTCCCGGCCGGGACGACCACGCCCAGCGAGGTCGCCGGGTTGTCCGAGGACACCGCGACGATCTCCATCCCGCCCTCGGCGGCCGGCAGCATCACGATGCCCGCCGCCGAATCGGCCAGCCGCCGGGCCTGCTCGGCGACGACGGAGAGCGCGTCGTCGGCGTCGCCGCCGGACAGCAGGGCCGTGGTGACGGCCACCGAGCCGTCGATCCAGCGCTCGCGCTGGGTGGCCGCCTCGTAGAGCCGGGCGTTGCCGATGGCGATGCCCGCCTCCGTGGCCAGGACGCGGACCATGTGGACGTCGTAGTCGCTGAACTCCCCGCCACCGCGCTTCTCCGCGAGGTACAGGTTGCCGAAGTTCTCGCCCTGCACCCGGATCGGGACGCCGAGGAAGCTCTTCATCGGCGGATGGTGCGGCGGGAAGCCCGCCGAGCGGGGGTCCTCGGCCAGGTCGGCCAGCCGCACCGGGTCGGGATGCCGGATCAGCGCGCCGAGCAAGCCCCGCTTGCCGTCGGGGCGGTGCCCGATCCGCCGGGCGGTCTCCTCGTCGATGCCGTGCGTGACGAAGTCGCTGAGCCCTCGCCCTTCGGTGTCCACCACGCCGATCGCCGCGTACCGGGCGTCGGCGAGCTCGGCGGCGGTCTCGCAGATGCGGTCGAGGGTGGAATGCAGCTCCAGCCCGGTCCCCACCGAGCGCATCGCCTCCAGCAGCTGCGGGACCCGGGCGGTGAGCTCCGTCGACAGCCCGTGCAGACTCCGGCCGGCCCGGGCCGTGACCTCGATCGCGTCCGACGGTTCCTGCGACTCCTCAGACTCCTGCACTGGCATGCCGTCGAGCCTAATTAGTCCCATTTACCGGGGAAAGCCGACCGGGCCGGGGGCCAGGGCCGGCACGCCTGCCAGGTCGCCCTGCCGCTCGCGCTCCAGCATCTGGCGCAGTGGCCCTTCGGCCCGGGCCAGCTCCTCGTACGCGCCGCGCTGCACGATCGCGCCCCGGTCCAGGACGACCACCTCGTCGACCCGCTCCAGACCCGCCAGCCGGTGCGTGATGAGCACGGTGGTACGGCCCTCGGTGGCGGCCAGCAGATCGGCCGTCAGGGCGTCGGCGGTCGCCAGGTCCAGGTGCTCGGCCGGCTCGTCCAGTACCAGGACGGGGAAGTCGGCCAGCAGCGCCCGGGCCAGCGCCAGGCGCTGGCACTGGCCGCCGGACATCCGCCGGCCGTGCTCGCCGACCAGGGTGTCCAGCCCGTCCGGCAGGGCGTCGACCCAGTCCAGCAGCCGCGCCCCGGCCAGTGCGGCCCGCAGCTCGGCCTCGCTCGCGTCGGGCCGCGCCAGCCGCAGGTTCTCCCGCACCGAGCTGTCGAAGAGGTGCGCGTCCTGGGCGCACAGCCCGACCAGGCGCCGTACGTCGTCGCCGTCGCAGTCCCGTACGTCGGTCCCGCCCAGGGTGTAACCGCCCCCGGTGACGTCGAGGAAGCGCAGCAGGACCTGCGCCAGGGTGGTCTTGCCGGAGCCCGAGGGGCCTACGACGGCCACCCGCCGGCCGGCCTCCAGGGTGAGGTCGATGCCGTGCAGGGCGTCGCGCTCCTGCCCGGGGTGGCGGGCGCAGAGCCCGGTCAGCCGCAGCGGGAACGGCGTGCCCGGCAGGGCCCGGGGCCGCTCGGGTTCGGCGACCGGTACGGGCGCGTCGATGACCTCGTGGACGCGTTCGGCGCTGCGCTTGACCCGCTGGCGGTACTGGACGGCCAGCGGCAGACCGGCCACCGCCTCGAAGGCGGCCAGCGGGGTGAGCACCACGACCGCAACCAGCACCCCGGAGAGCCGCCCGCCGGCGACCGCGTCCGCCGCGGCGGCCGCCGCGAGGACCACGGTCTGTCTCTTATACGCATCCCCGACCC
>NZ_WTFF01000356.1 GCF_019400985.1 Streptomyces bambusae | reverse complement strand
GGGGGGGCGGGGCCCGGGGGGCCGGGCGAGACCCGACCGGCAGTGCCCGGCCCGCTCGGGCACTGCCGGTTCAGGTACGGCCCTCCCCCTCCTGGGCCACCTTCAGCTCCGGCGCCTCGGCCGCCCACTCGGCCAGCAGCACCGTGAACCCGGCGGCCCGCGCGGCCTGGCAGACCAGCTCGTCGTCGTCCACGAGCACCCGCACGTCCCGGCTCCGGGCGAGCCGCTGGAGCACCTCCAGCTTCGTCGTCCGGGCCGGGCGCCGGTCCTGGTTGCCGCGCATCCACACCCGCCCCTCGGGCAGCCCGTGCCGCTCCAGCCATTCCAGGGTGTCCGCGCGGCACCGCTCCGGGCGCCCGGTCAGGTACACCACCTCGCACTCGTGCGCACTCGCGAGCGCCAGCGACACCCCGTGGGTCAGCGGCGGGTCGTCCGGGGCAGCGCCGAAGAACCCCTTCCAGTCCCGCGGCCGCCTCTCCAGGAAGTGCTGGCGGTGCGCGGTGTCGGAGAGGGTGTTGTCGATGTCGAAGACGGCCAGGGGCCGCCGCCGTGCGCTGTCACTCATGCCCGCCAGCCTAGGTCCCGCGCCGACTGCCGCGGCCGCCCGGCCGGGCCCTGGGAATCCGTACGGCTCCCGGGCGTTGAACCCTGTGTGATTCCCGCCCTCTCGATACTCGACCGGTCCCGCACCCGCCAGGGCCATGACGCCCCGCAGGCCCTGCGGGACACCGTGGCCCTGGCCCGACGGGCCGAGGAGCTCGGGTACCGCCGGTTCTGGGTCTCCGAGCACCACAGCGTGCCGGGGGTCGCCGGTTCGGCCCCCACCGTGCTCGCCGCCGCCGTCGCCGGGGCCACCCGCGCCATCCGGGTCGGCACCGGCGGGGTCATGCTGCCCAACCACCGTCCACTCGTGGTCGCGGAGCAGTTCGGCGTGCTGGAGTCGCTCTTCCCCGGCCGGATCGACATGGGCCTGGGGCGCTCGGTCGGGTTCACCGGCGGGATCCGGCGGGCACTGGGCCGGGACACCGAGGACGCGGACCGCTTCGAGGAGCAGCTCACCGAGCTGCTCGGCTTCTTCGACGGGACCCAGCAGGCACATCCGCAGGTGCACGCCCACCCGGCCGAGGGGCTTCGGGTACCGCCCTTCGTCCTGGCCACCGGGGAGGGCGCGGGCATCGCGGCCCGGGCCGGACTGCCGCTGGTGGTGGGCGACCTGCGGGCGCGGGAGCGGGTGGCCGGGATCGTCGAGGGCTACCGCAAGGAGTTCCGGCCGTCTGCCTGGGCCGAGGAGCCGTACGTGGTGGTGGCCGGGACGGTCGCGGTCGCCGCCACCGAGGAGGACGCGCGGCGGATGCTGCTGCCGGAGGCCTGGGCGCTGGCGTACTCGCGCACCCGCGGCAGCTTCCCGGCGCTGGTGCCCGCCGCGGAGGTGGAACGGATGCCGATGAGCCCCAAGCAGCGCGAGCTGTACAGCTCCGCGCTCGCCGGGCACGTGTACGGCACCGAGGAGCAGGTGGCGGCCGAGCTCGGCCGGGTCGCCGAGGCCACCGGGGCGGACGAGCTTCTGGTGACGACCTCCACGTACGACCGGGAGGCCCTGCTGGACTCCTTCGCCCGGCTGGCCCGGCTGGCGGGCCTCCCGGGCCGATAGGGCACCGGACGGCCGTTCACGGCCGCGAATCAGGCCTGCCTTCCCTTCTTGCACGTGCAAGAAGGGGCGCGCGGTACGCAGGAGTCTCCGGTCGACCCCCTGAACATTTGATCTTCACCCTTGAAGGTGAAATCTCGGATCGGTTGACGGTCCGTGGCGGCACCCCGAGCCCTCCAGGACAGAAGCGTTATTCCGCGCTCCGGCCCGCGCTACCGGCCTTCGCCTCGGGGTTGACAGCGGTGGACAGATCATCGGCTGATTCCCTTTCCCATTTCGGCGTCCGCTGCAAGCTCCGACGGGACGTCACGTCTGCTGACCGAGGCGGTACATTCGGCACCCCGGCCGACGAGGGCCGGCACGCAAACGGCCCCGGGCGGTAGGACGCCCGGGGCCGTGGGCGAGCAAAGAGAAAGGATCACCTTGCTCCATCTGTTACGCCGATTTCTCCTCGCATTCCAGGCAGGGATCCCGGCGCTCCGTAAGCGGATTATTCCGCAGGTCAGCGACCGGCAAACAGTCCTGCGCGCCGTGTTCCTCGGCGTGCTGGCCCCGGTCTGCCTGGTCGGCGCCGTCTTCCTGCACCGGGAGGCCGGCCCCGACGCCGTCGGGACGGTGGACCTCGCCGTCAGCCTGACGGCGGTCCTGTTCGCCGTGGGCATCTGGCTGTCCCGGCGACGCCCGCGGCGCTGAGCCGCCGGTGGCCGGCGGCGTCCCGTCCCGGGACGCCGCCGGCCACCACACCTTCAGGGGACGGCGCAGGCGGCGGAACCTCTCTAGCATGGGCACACCGACCGACGTTGCCCGTGACCGGGCCGAGGGGGGACGGACGGATGCACCACGACGTGCGCAGGCCGAGCATCGCGCGGATCTACGACTGGCTGCTGGGCGGCGTCGACAACTACCCTGCCGACCACCGGGTGGGCGAGGACCTCCTCGGCATCGCGCCCGGCTGCCGGACCGTCGCGCTCACCAACCGCGCCTTCCTGCGCCGCGTCGTCCACACCCTCGCCCACGACTACGGCATCCGGCAGTTCCTGGAGCACGGCTGCGGGCTGCCGGCCCGCGACAACGTCCACGAGGTGGCCCAGGCCGTCGACCGGGAAGCCCGCGTGGTCTACGTGGACAACGACCCGCTCGTCGTCGCCCACGCCCGGACCCGGCTCGTGGAGAACCCGCGTACCGCCGTGGTCGCCGCGGACGTACGGGACACCGGGGCCATCTTCGGCAACCCCGCCGTACGCCGGCTGATCCGGCCCGGTGAACCGACCGCGGCCCTGTTCGTCTCGGTGGCGCAGTGCCTCGACGACGAGGACGTCACCCCGATGATCGAGCGGGTCAAGCAGCGGCTGGCACCCGGCAGCTTCCTCGTGGTCTGCCAGCTGACCAGCCCCTACCCCGAGGTCCGCGACCGGGTCACGAACCTGATGCACAAGGCCACCGAGGGCTCCTGGGGGCGACTGCGTGAGGAGCACGAGGTCCGCGGGTACCTCGACGGGCTCGAGATCATCGAGCCGGGCCTGGGCGACGTGGCGGACTGGCGGCCGGAGCGCAGGCCCACGCTGAGCAGCGCCGCCGCCGAACTGATCGCCTGGGGCGGGGTCGGCCGGCTGCCGGGTCAGGCCGCGAACATCGACGGGGACTGTACGAGCCGTTCCTCGTAGAAGGCGATCCGCCGGTCCAGCATGTCCAGGGTTCCCTCCCAGTCCAGCGCGCGCGAGTACAGCTCGTCCAGCACCTTGCGGTAGCGCCGGACGTGCTCGGGCGTGGTCACGTAGTCCGCGCTCTCCATCTGCTCCAGGTACACCAGCTCGCCGGGACCGCCGTCGGCGAACTCGAGGTGGGTCACTGGGAAACTCGGGGCCATGCCGACGTCGTCGTGCTCGTACGGCAGGACCCGGACGTGGATCTTCGGTGCACCTTCCCCCGCCACCTCTCGCAGGTGGCGCAGCTGCTCGCACATGACCTCCGGCCCGCCGATCGGCCGGTACAGCACGCTCTCGTCCAGGATCACAATGAACTCGGGCGGCCGGGGCCGGTCGAACAGCGCCTGCCGTTCGCGCCGCACGTGAACGTGCCGACTACGGTCGACCTGGTCGGCGCCCTCCAGGGCGAGCCCGACCAGCACCTCCGCGTACCGCTTCGTCTGGAGCAGGCCGGGCACCACGTACGTCTCGTAGGTGGAGATCCGTTTCGCCTGGCCTTCGAGGGAGATCAACCGGCGCAGGAAGTCGGGCGTGAGGTCCATGTACTTGCGACGCCGCTTGCTCTCGTCGCGGACCTGGCTCAGCAGCTCGTGGATCTCGTCGTGCCCGTCGGCGTCGAGGCCGTAGTGCCGGACGAGGTCCCAGACGTCCTTCTCCTTCGGGGGGCTCTCCCCGCGCTCCAGGCGGCTGAGCTTGGAGGAGGAGCCCCGGATGAGGACGGCCGCGTCCGCCAGGGAGAGGTTCGCGTCGCAGCGCAGTCTGCGCAGCCGCTCCCCCAGGAGCCGGGCGGCGACCCCGCGGCCGGCGGTGCTGGCGGAGGAACGGCCGACGGACATGCGTGCTCCTTGCTGGACTGCTGCGTGCTGACTGCCACCGCAGTCTGGATCTCGCATGCCCGCCCCTTCAAGCATTGGCCATGAATTGACCCTACGCGCGCACCTCATGGAGCCCGTCGAACTCGCCGGCTCCCGCACCCGCGACGAAAGCGGTCATCTCGTCCCGGGTGAAGACCAGGGCCGGACCGGCCGGGAAGCGCGAGTTACGGACCGCGAAATCCCCGCCCGGCAGGGCCGCCACCTCCACACAGTTACCGATGCCCGAACTGGCCGAGCTCTTCACCCAGCGCACCGCCGGAATGCTGTCCCCGGCCACACCGTTCTCGAAGCGCATGGAACCCACCTTTCCCATTTCCCATATGCACCCTCGTCGTCCGTCCCATATGCAATTGCGTAGGAGCGGATCGAGGGACGAGCGTAGCCAGCGGGCCCGGGCACGTAAGTCCCCCGAACGGGTGCCCCCACCCGAAGGGGGATGACCCGCACCCCCTAAACTGGGGCGAATGCACCAGTCCACCGACCCCTTCATCCGCGTCCGGGGCGCCCGGGAGCACAATCTGCGCGGCGTCGACGTGGACATCCCGCGCAACGCCCTGACCGTGTTCACCGGAGTCTCCGGCTCCGGCAAGAGCTCCCTGGCCTTCGGCACGCTGTACGCGGAGGCGCAGCGGCGGTACTTCGAGTCGGTGGCCCCCTACGCCCGCCGGCTGATCCACCAGATCGGGGCGCCCAAGGTGGACGCGGTCAGCGGGCTGCCGCCCGCCGTGTCCCTGGAACAGCGCCGGTCCGCGCCCGGCTCGCGCTCCTCGGTCGGCACGGTGACGCTGCTCTCCAACTCCCTGCGGATGCTGTACTCCCGGGCCGGCAGCTACCCGGCGGGCGCACCGCGGCTGGACTCCGACGCCTTCTCGCCCAACACCGCGGCCGGGGCCTGTCCCGCCTGCCACGGCCTGGGGCGGATCCACCGCACCAGCGAGGAACTGCTGGTGCCGGACCCGGGGCTGACGATCCGCCAGGGTGCGATCGCCGCCTGGCCGGGTGCCTGGCAGGGGAAGAACCTCCGCGACATCCTGGAGGTGCTCGGCCACGACGTGGACCGGCCGTGGCGGGAGCTGCCGGCGCAGGACCGCGAGTGGATCCTGTTCACCGAGGAGCAGCCGGTGGTGACCGTGCACCCGGTGCGGGACGCGGACCGGATCCAACGGCCCTACCAGGGCACGTACATGAGCGCGCACCGCTATGTGATGCGCACCTTCGCCGACAGCCGGAGCGCGACGCTGCGGGCCCGGGCCGAGAAGTTCCTCACCGACTCCCCCTGCCCGGCCTGCGCCGGGAGCCGGCTGCGCCCGGAGGCGCTGGCGGTGACCTTCGCCGGGCGGACGATCGCGGAGCTCGCGGCGCTGCCGCTGACCGGGCTGGACGCCGTACTGGCCGGTGCGGCCGGGGAGGACGAGGCGGCGCGGGTGCTCACCGCGGACCTGCGGTCGCGCATCGGGCCGGTCGTCGAGCTGGGACTGGGCTACCTCAGCCTGGACCGGACGGCTCCGACGCTGTCGGCGGGCGAGCTGCAGCGGCTGCGGCTGGCCACGCAGCTGCGGTCGGGGCTGTTCGGGGTGGTGTACGTGCTCGACGAGCCGTCGGCCGGGCTGCACCCGGCCGACACCGAGGCGCTGCTCGGTGTGCTGGACCAGCTGTTGGCGGCGGGCAACACGGTGTTCGTGGTGGAGCACCACCTGGACGTGGTGCGGCACGCGGACTGGCTGGTGGACGTGGGCCCGCTGGCCGGGGAGCACGGCGGGCGGGTGCTGCACAGCGGGCCGCCGGACGGGCTCGCGGGGTTCGAGGAGTCGGCGACCGCCCGGTACCTCTTCGACCGGCCGGCTCCCGAGCCGCGCCGGGTGCGGACGCCGACGGGGGCGGTGCGGCTGGAAGGGGTCACGCGCAACAACCTGAGGGAGGTCGACGCCGAGTTCCCGCTCGGGGTGTTCACGGCCGTGACCGGGGTGTCGGGGTCGGGGAAGTCCACGCTGGTGGGGCAGGCCCTGGCGGAGGCGGTGGCCGGGCGCATCGCGGAGGACGGCCCCGGGGCCGGCTTCCCGGTGCGGCGCCTGGTGGAGGTGGACCAGAAACCCATCGGACGCACCCCGCGGTCCAACCTGGCCACGTACACCGGGCTGTTCGACGTCGTGCGCCGGCTCTTCACGGCCGCGCCGGAGGCGCGGGCCCGTGGCTGGAAGGCGGGCCGGTTCTCGTTCAACGTGCCGGGCGGCCGGTGCGAGACCTGCACCGGCGAGGGCTTCGTGTCGGTGGAGCTGCTGTTCCTGCCCAGTACGTACGCGCCGTGCCCGCAGTGCGCGGGGGCGCGCTACAACGAGGAGACGCTCCAGGTGCGGTACGCCGGCCTGGACATCGCGGAGGTGCTGTCGCTGACGGTGGAGGCGGCGGCGGACTTCTTCGCGGACGTCCCGGCGGCGGCCCGCAGCCTGCGCGCGCTGGCGGACATCGGCCTGGGCTACCTGCGGCTGGGCCAGCCCGCCACGGAGCTGTCGGGCGGAGAGGCGCAGCGCATCAAGCTGGCGACGGAGCTGCAGCGGCTGCGCGGCGACCACACCCTGTACCTGCTGGACGAGCCGACGACGGGGCTGCACCCGGCCGATGTGGAGGTGCTGCTGCGCCAGTTGCACGGGCTGGTGGACGCGGGGCACACGGTGGTGGTCGTGGAGCACGACATGGACGTGGTGGCGGGCGCGGACTGGGTGGTCGACCTGGGCCCGGGCGGTGGCGCGGAGGGCGGCCGGATCGTCGCCGCGGGTACCCCGGCGGAGGTGGCCCGCACCCCGGGCAGCCGCACGGCCGGGTACCTGGCCCGGCGGCTGGAGGGGACGGCGTAGGGCCCGGGCCGGGTGATCGGGCCGGGGCCGGCGGGGCGGGCAGGCCGGACG
>NZ_WTFF01000355.1 GCF_019400985.1 Streptomyces bambusae | reverse complement strand
CCCGCGCCGCGCCGGGGCCCCCTCCCCCCCCCCACCCTCACCAGAACGGGGGGGCGGCGCCCCAAGCCCCCCTGACGCGCGCTGCGCCCCCGTGCGCTCAAACGCCGCGCGGGCTGGTTTGGCACAGCAAACCCCAGCCCCGCCGGCGTTTGAGGCGCGGGGTCTGGGGCGGAGCCCCAGTTCGGGAAGGGGCGGGTAGGGGAAAAGGCCCCGCGCAGCGGTCAGAAGGCCGGGCGTTCCGGGTCCAGGCGGGCCCCGCCGTCCGTGGGGGAGGACGCGTGGGGGAAGCGGCGTACCGGGAGGCCCCCGGCCCGGCGGCCCAGCCGCCCCGCCGAGACCGCGTCCCGCATCGCCGCAGCCATGAGCACCGGCTCCTGCGCCCGCGTCACCGCCGAGGCAAGCATCACCGCCGAGCACCCCAGCTCCATCGCCAGCGCGACGTCCGACGCCGTGCCCGCACCCGCGTCGAGGATCACCGGAACCCCCGCCCGCTCCACGATCAGCTCGAAGTTGTGCGGGTTGCGGATGCCCATGCCGGAACCGATCGGCGAACCGAGCGGCATGATCGCCGCGCAGCCGGCGTCCTCCAGGCGCCGCGCGAGCACCGGGTCGTCGTTCGTGTACGGCAGCACGGTGAAGCCGTCGTCCACCAGGATCTCGGCGGCGTCGAGCAGCTCCACCGGGTCCGGCAGCAGCGTCCGCTCGTCCGCCACCACCTCCAGCTTGATCCAGTCCGTGCCGAGCGCCTCCCGGGCGAGCCGCGCGGTCAGCACCGCCTCGCCCGCGGTGAAGCAGCCGGCGGTGTTCGGCAGCACGTCGATGCCGAGCTTCGACAGCACCGACAGCACCGAGCCCTGGACCGTGGGGTCCAGCCGGCGCATCGCGACCGTGGTCAGCTGGGTGCCGGAGGCGACCAGGGCCCGCTCCAGGACGTCCAGGCTGGGCGCCCCGCCGGTGCCCATGACCAGGCGGGAGGAGAAGGTGCGGTCGGCGAGGGTGAACAGGTCGTCGGCCATGGCGCTCATCCCCCCTGCACCGCGGTGAGGACCTCGACCCGGTCGCCGTCGCCGACCGGGGTCACGCACCACCGGGTGCGCGGGACGACCGTCTCGTTCAGCGCCGCGGCGACCCCGGAGGGGGCGGTGGTGAGGGTGGCGACGACGGCGTCGAGCGTCGTGCCGGGGGCGATCTCCAGGGGCTCGCCGTTCAGGGAGACGGTCATGCGAGGGACTCCTCACGGGCGGCGGTGAACCGGCGCGGGCTGAAGGGGCGGGCGATCTCGGGGAGTTCGCCGGTGGTGAGGACCTCGGCCATGACGTCGCCGGTCAGCGGTGTCAGCAGCACCCCGTTGCGGTAGTGCCCGGTGGCCAGGTGCAGTCCCGGCAGTTCGGTCGGGCCGAGCAGCGGCGCGTTGTCGGGGGAGCCGGGGCGCAGGCCCGCCTGGGTCTCCACGAGCGGGAGTTCGGTGATGCCGGGCACCAGCTCGTGGGCGTCGCGCAGCAGTTCGTACACGCCGCCCGCGGTGACCGTGGTGTCCCAGCCGAGCTCCTCGCTGGTGGCGCCGACGACGAGCTCGCCGTTCTCCCGGGGGACCAGGTAGACCTGGCTGCCCCGGACGACGGCCCGCACGGTGCGGGAGAGGAAGGGGCGGTAGGCCGGCGGCACCGTCAGGCGCACCACCTGGCCCTTGACCGGCCGGACGGGGACCGCGGCGTCCGCCGGTACGCCGGCCAGCCGGCCGCTGAGGCTGCCCGCGGCGAGGACGACCTGGTCGGCGTGGAGGGCGGTGCCGTCCGTCAGGACCGCTCCCGCGGCCCGGTCGCCCGACACGGTCAGCTGCTCGGCGCCGCTGCGGTGCACGGCCACGCCGGCCCGCTCGCACGCGGCGAGCAGCGCGGCGGCGAGCTGGCGCGGGTCGACCTGGTGGTCGCCGTCGGCCCGCAGGCCCCCGCGTACCCCTGGCGCCAGCATCGGCTCCAGCCGCCGGCACTCGCGGCCGGTCAGCCACTGGGACTCCAGGCCGCAGCGGCTCTGGAGGGCGTGCAGCTCGCGCAGGTGCAGGCGGTCGTCGGCGTCGAGGGCGACGGCGAGCGTGCCGCACGAGCGGTAGCCGATGTCCAGCCCGCCGCTGGCCTCGGCCAGTTCGGCGACGAACTGCGGGTAGCGCTCGGCGGAGGCGAGGTTCAGCCCCAGCAGGGTCTCCTCGCCGTAGTGCAGCTCGGAGACGGCGGCGAGCATGCCCGCCGCGACCTGGGCGGCCCCGCCGCCGGGCGCCGGGTCGCACAGCGCCGTGCGCAGTCCGCGCTGCGCGGCGCGCCAGGCCGTGACCAGGCCGATGATTCCGCCCCCGATGACGAGGACGTCGGACCGTCCGGACTCCGTCGGTCCGGAACGTACGGATGCGTGCATGGGCGTCCAGCCCCTCCCTTCGCCGGCATGACCCGGATCAGGTTCGTACGGTCGGAGGCCGGCCAGCCTCCCTCTCAGCCCGGTCCGCCCGGGCTCCCGCGATAGGTACGGTGGCCAGACTAACCCCGGCCCCGGAGCCCGGGTAGGCCCGCCCATTCCTGACGCTCCGTCAGCTGACTAGGCTGGGAGGCGTGAGCGAGCAGATGCAGAACACCCAGCCGGACACCCAGCCGGCCGTCGTCGTCGCCGGAGCCGGAATGGCCGGCGTACAGACCGCGGTGGCCCTGCGGGAGCAGGGCTTCACCGGCCCCGTGACCCTGCTGGGCGCCGAGCCCCACCAGCCCTACGACCGCCCGCCGCTGTCCAAGGCCGTCCTGCTGGGCAAGGCCGAGGACTCCGCCTTCGACGTCGACTTCGAGGGCTTGCGTATCGAGCTGCGCCTCGGCGTCGAGGTCACCGGGCTGCGGGCCGCCGACCACGAGGTGGACACCGAGGCCGGCCCCGTCCCGTACGACGTGCTGGTCCTGGCCACCGGCGCCGAGCCGCTCACCCTGCCCGGCACCGAGGGCGTGCCGGGGGTGCACCTGCTGCGCACCCTGGACGACGCCGAGCGGCTGCGCCCGGTGCTCGCGGCCACCCCCGCGATCGTCGTGGTCGGCGCCGGCTGGATCGGCGCCGAGTTCGCCACGGCCGCGCGCGAGGCCGGCTGCGAGGTGACCGTCGTGGAGGCCGCGGACCGGGTGCTGGCCGGCGCCCTGCCCGCCGAGGTGGCCGCCCCCATGGCGGGCTGGTACGCCGAGGCCGGCGCCCGCCTGGAGACCGGGGCCCGGGTCGCCGCGATCGAGCCCGGCCGGGTCCTGCTGGCCGACGGGCGCGCCCTGCCCGCCGGGGCCGTCGTCGTCGGCATCGGGGCGCGGCCCGCCACCGGCTGGCTGGCCGGCAGCGGGGTGGAGCTGGGACCGGACGGCTCGGTCACCGCCGACGCCCGGCTGCGGACCTCGCTGCCCGACGTCCACGCGGTCGGCGACTGCGCCTCCTTCCCCTCCGCCCGGTACGGCGCACGGCTCCTGGTGCACCACTGGGACAACGCCCTCCAGGGCCCGCGCACGGTCGCCGCCAACATCCTGGCCGGGCTGACCGGGGGCCCTGAGCAGACCTACGACCCGGTCCCGTACTTCTGGTCGGAGCAGTTCGGCCGCTTCGTGCAGTACGCCGGCCACCACGCCGGCGCCGACACCCTGCTGTGGCGCGGCGACCCGGCCGAGGCCGCCTGGTCGGTGTGCTGGCTGCGCGACGGGACCCTGGTGGCCGTGCTCGCCGTCGGCCGGCCCCGCGACCTGGCCCAGGGCCGCAAGCTGATCGAGTCCGGCGCGGCCCTGGACCCGGCCCGCGCGGCCGATCCGACGGTGGCCCTGAAGTCGGCGGTGCTCTGACCGGGCCGCCGGGCGGAGCCCTGCTCAGGGGCGCGAGGAACTGCGCGCCCAGCCGAATGCGACCTGGCGTCGCGGGCCGGGTCAGTGCCCCGCGGCGTGGCCGCGCGGCTCCGCCGTGGACCTTTCCGCGCGACACGGACTGCGGGCCGCCGGTGGCCGGTCGCGCAGTTCCCCGCGCCCCTGGGTTCGGCTTCGGCCGGGGCTCGGTCCAGGGCCCCGCCCCGGGCTGCTCGAGGGGCCCGGCGCGGGAGCGGTGGGACCCCCCGCTCGGCCCGCCCGACTACCGACTGTCAGTCCCGGATGGCAGGCTTGTCCCGTGACCGAGATTGACGCAAAGATCGATGCGCTCGTCCCCGAGTGGCTCTACCTCCCCGACATCGCCGAGATGCTGGGTGTCGAAGTGACCCGAGTCCGCCAGCTGGTCAAGGAGGGCCAGCTCATCGCCGTCCGCCGCGGCGAGAACCGCGCACTGCAGGTGCCCGCCGCCTTCATCGACGGCGACAAGGTGACCAAGGGCCTCAGCGGCACCCTGACCCTGCTCCGGGACGACGGCTTCAGCGACGAAGAGATGCTGGAGTGGCTCTTCACCCCGGACCCGACCCTGCCGGGCACCCCCGCGCAGGCCCTGAGCGAGAATCGGGGCACGGAGGTCAAGCGGCGCGCCCAGGCGCTCGCGGTCTGACCCGTCCCGTCTCGCACGCTCCACACGGTGTACGGGCCCCTCGCGGGCCCGTACACCCGCACGTCAGGGGGTACCGCCCGATGAACGATGTCCGCGACCGGCTGTCCGACGCCCGGCTCTACCTGTGCACGGACGCCCGCAAGCGCCAGGGCGACCTCCCCGAGTTCCTCGACGCCGTCCTCGCGGGCGGCGTCGACATCGTGCAGCTGCGCGACAAGGGCATGGAGGCCGGCGAGGAGCTGGAGCACCTGGCGGTCTTCGCCGAGGCCGCCCGCCGGCACGGCAAGCTCCTCGCGGTCAACGACCGGGCCGACGTGGCCCACGCCATCGGCTCCGACGTGCTGCACCTCGGCCAGGGAGACATCCCCGTCCCGGCCGCCCGCGCCATCCTCGGCCAGGCGGTGGTCATCGGCCGTTCCTGCCACGCCGAGGCCGAGGTCGACGCCGCCGTCGCCGAACCGGGTGTGGACTACTTCTGTACCGGGCCCTGCTGGCCCACCCCCACCAAGCCCGGCCGCCACGCCCCCGGCCTCGGCCTCGTGCGCCACGCCGCCTCGCTGCGCCAGGACCGGCCCTGGTTCGCCATCGGCGGCATCGACGGGTCGAATCTGGACGAGGTGCTGGACGCCGGCGCCGAGCGGATCGTGGTCGTCCGCGCACTGACCGAGGCAGAAGACCCGGGCGCGGCCGCCGCCGACCTGGCGAAGCGGGTGCGCGAGCGCCTCGGCTGAGGCGAATCCACAGGCCGGCCACGGCGCGGTGGGCGGACTGTCCAAAAACATGTCCACCTGTCGGACAGCGCTTCGTGCCTCGTGGGCCCGCGTCTAACCTGCCGGTATGGCCCTTGGTACCGCTTCCACCCGCCCGGACCGCGCACGCACCGTGCGCGACATCCTCGCGTCCGGCAAGCCCTCGTACTCGTTCGAGTTCTACGCGCCCCGGACCGAGAAGGGTGAGCGCAGCCTGTGGAGCGCGCTGCGCCGGGTCGAGGCCGTCGGGCCGAGCTTCGTGTCCGTGACCTACGGCGCCGGCGGTTCCACCCGCGGCGGCACCGTCAAGGCCACCCAGGAGATCGCTGCCGACACCACCCTCACCCCCGTCGCGCACCTCACCGCCGTCGACCACTCGATCGCCGAACTCCGCCACGTACTGGGCCAGTACGCGGACGCGGGGATCCGCAACATGCTCGCGCTGCGCGGCGACCCGCCGGGCGACCCGATGGGCGCGTGGGTCCGCCACCCGGAGGGCGTCACGTACGCCGCCGACCTGGTCCGGCTGATCAAGGAGTCCGGCGACTTCTGCGTGGGCGTCGCCGCGTTCCCCGAGATGCACCCCCGCTCCAGCGACTGGGACACGGACATCCGGCATTTCGTGGACAAATGCCGTGCGGGTGCGGATTACGCGATCACCCAGATGTTCTTTCATCCGGAGAACTACCTGAGGCTGCGCGACAGCGTGGCGAAGGCGGGCTGCGAGACCCCGATCATCCCTGAAGTCATGGCTGTTGTGAACGCGCGGACCCTCGACCGGCTGCCCCAGCTGAGCAACGCGGCCTTCCCCGCGGACGTCAAAGACCGCATCCTCGCCGTCAAGGACGACGCGGCCGCTGTACGCTCCATTGGCATCGAGTTCGCCACGGAGTTCTGCGCGCGGTTGCTGTCCGAGGGAGTCCCGGGGCTGCACTTCATCACGAACAACTCCACGGCGACTCTGGAGATCTACGAGAACCTGGGTCTGCACCAGCGGGCCTGACCGGCCGTACCCCTTCCCGCGGGCGGCCGCACGAGAGGGGCCACGCATGGGCATGGGAATGACGGTTCTCTACATCGCGTTCGGCTTCGTCGCCCTGTGGCTGCTCGCCGAGGTGCTGCTCCAGTACAAGGCGCGACTGCGCTGGCGCCTGCTGGCCTTCGTCGGCTTCCTCGGCGTGGTCGCCGGTGTGGTGCTGCCGTCGGTGATGGTCATCGGCGTGGGCGCCGCGGCCTTCGCGATCGGCCAGACGCTGGTCACGCTCTCTTTCCGCAAGGGCTTCGTGGCCGGCTGGGCGCTGCGCCGCGGCGAGCCGGACGAGGCGCAGCCGGAGCCCGCGCAGGCGGGCAAGGCGGCCGGGCGGGGGAGCAGGCGCCGCCGCGGCGGTCCCGCGCGCCCGCAGGAGCCGGCGCTGGAGGTCACGGCGCTGGAGTACCAGGACGAGGCCGAGGCCGAGGCGCTCCGGCAGCCGGCGGCCGAGGAGGTCTACCACCCGCAGCCGCTGGAGGAGGACACCGGCTCGTACGGCATCCAGAGCTTCGCCCAGAACCCGCAGGCCGCGCCGGACCAGGCGTACCAGACCCCGTTCGGCGTGCCCGAGCAGGACGCCCACCAGTACGCCGCCTACTACGACCAGCAGGGCCAGGGCGGCTACGGCTACGGGCAGCAGCAGACCTACGCCGCCTACTCGGACCCGTACATCGGCACCGGCGGCGTGGCCCAGCCCTACGCCTATCCGCAGTACACCGACCCGCAGTACGCCATGGACACCCCGCCCGGCGGGGTCTGGGTGCCGCAGCAGCGCGACACCGCGCAGCCGTATCCCCAGCAGGGCTACCCGGGCCAGGGCCAGGAGCCCCAGCAGCAGCCGCAGAACTACCCGTACCAGGGCACGGGGGAGTACGAGCAGTACCGCTACTGAGCACCCGGGCGCGGCTGCCGGCCGCCCCGGCGCGGCGCCCGCCGTCAGGGGCGCGTGCCGGGCGGGCGTGAGCCGAGCGGGCG
>NZ_WTFF01000354.1 GCF_019400985.1 Streptomyces bambusae | reverse complement strand
AAGATACGTACCACCGCGCAGAGCTCCACGGTAAGGTACTCCGCCCGCTCCGGTGTGGAAAAAGAGACGGGCGAAAGCCCCCGCCCGCGCCCATCCCCCGCCCCGCCGGGGCGCGCCGCCGGTCCGCGCGCCCCCGCTTCGACCGCACCGGCTTCCCCATGGACCCCAAGGACCGGCTCGCCCGCCGCGACCGGCTGCGCGCCCGCGCGGTGACCACCACCGTGGTCGCCACCGTCGTCGCCGCGCCCGTCCTCGCGCTCTGGGCGGCGTACCGCGGCGCGCCCAGCACCGCCGAACACGGCACCGGCAACAGCACCCGGGTTTCGGCGAGCGGGTCGGAGACCCCGGCCGCCGAGGCCGACGGCCGCCCCTTCGCCGCCTACGAGAACGCCGGCAACGCGGCCCGCACCGGAGGCCGGCCCGCCTTCCCGCCGCCCGGCCACGTCACCGACGTCTCGGTCGAGGTGATCAGCACGGGCGCGCCGCAACCGCCCGGTGCCTCGCCGACCGCCGGCCCCGGCCGGCTCACGGCCCATGCGGTCACCCGCGGTGGGACCACCCTGCTGACGCTGAGCGCCTCCGGCGGCGCACCCGTGGACTGGTACCTGTGGTCGGACGCGTCCTGGCTGCACGCCAGTCGCACCTCGGGCACGCTGGCACCCGGAGAATCGGTCACCCTCAAGATCACCGTGGACCGGGACGCCCAGCCGCCCGGACCCTGGAGCGCCCGCGTCGGTGTGGAGCCGAGCGGCGCGGTGATCGCCGTACGCGGCCAGGGCCGCCCGGCCGAGCCGGCCCCGGACCCGACACCCACGCCGCCGACCCCGACTCCGACCCCGACACCGCCGGTGACCTCGCCCCCGAGCCCCGACCCGACGCCGCCGGCCACGTCACCGCCGCCCGAGCCGACCCCCACGCCGACCCCGCCGCAGCCGACACCGAGCCCCTCGGACAGCACCGGCGGAACGGTTTCCCCGGCCCCGTCGGCCTCAGCGACGTGAGCGCCCCGAGCAACCTGAGCGCCCGGAGCAACCCGAGCAACCCGAGCGACCCGAGCGACCCGAGCGGTCAGGCCGCCCCGACCGCTCAGAGCCGCCCGACCGCTCAGGCCAGGCCGATCCGTCAGACCCTGTCGACCGCTCAGACCGGATCCGCCGGATGCGGAGCCATCGGCAGCTGCGCCGCCATCCGCGCCTCGCACAGCTCGACCAGCGCCTCGTACCCCTGCTTGCCCATGAGCTCGGTCAGCTCCGCCCGGTACGACACGTACACCGGTTCCCCGGCCCCGTGCGCCGACGTCGCCGACGTGCACCACCAGTGCAGGTCGTGGCCGCCCGGACCCCAGCCGCGCCGGTCGTACTCGCCGATCGACACCTGGAGCACCCGGGTGTCGTCCGGCCGGTCGATCCAGTCGTACGTCCGCCGCACCGGCAGCTGCCAGCACACGTCCGGCTTCGTCTCCAGCGGCTCGCGACCCTCCCGGAGCGCCAGGATGTGCAGCGAGCAGCCCGCCCCGCCCGCGAAACCGGGCCGGTTCTGGAAGATGCACGAGCCCTGCCAGCGGCGGGTCTGCTTCTCCCCGTCGTCGTCGAACTGCGTCCAGCCGGTCGTGGTCCCCACCTCGTGGAACTGCCACAGCTCCGGCGTCAGCCGGGCCACGTGCTCGGCCACGCGCTGCTCGTCGTCCTCGTCGGAGAAGTGCGCGCCGAGCGTGCAGCAGCCGTCGTCGGCGCGGCCCTCCTGGATGCCCTGGCAGCCGCTGCCGAAGATGCAGGTCCAGCGGGAGGTCAGCCAGGTCAGGTCGCAGCGGAAGACCTGCTCGTCGTCGGCAGGGTCGGGGAACTCCACCCAGGCCCGGGGGAAGTCCAGGCCCTTCTCGTCGGGCTCGCCCCGGAAGGCGATCCGCACCCCGGCCGCGACCGCCCGCCGGGCCTTCGCCTGGGCCGAGTCCTTGACGGAGTCCTCGACCGAGTCCTTGGTCGAGCCCTTGGCCGAGTCCTTCGCCAAGCCCTTGGCCGAATCCTTGGCCTTGCCCTTGCCGGTCTTCTTGCTCTTGGCCTTGTTCGTGTCTGGCACAAACCCAAGCGTAAGCGCCCATGCGTGTCACCCGTACGCGTTCGTGCCAGTAGCGTTTCGCGTATGAGACTCGGTGTCCTTGACGTGGGATCGAACACGATCCACCTGCTGGTGATGGACGCGCACCCCGGCGCGCGCCCCCTCCCGGCGCACTCGCACAAGGTGGAACTGCGCCTGGCGGAGCTCCTCGACGAGCACGGCGCGGTCGGTGCCGCCGGGGTCGAGCGGCTCGTCTCCGTCATCGGCGACGCCGTGCAGGCCGCCGAGGACAAGGGCTGCGAGGACGTGCTGCCCTTCGCGACCTCGGCCGTACGGGAGGCCGCCAACGCCGACGAGGTGCTGGCCCGGGTGCGCGCCGAGACCGGCGTGGACCTCCAGGTGCTCAGCGGTGAGGACGAGGCCCGGCTGACCTTCCTGGCGGTACGGCGCTGGTTCGGCTGGTCGTCGGGCAAGCTGCTGTGCCTCGACATCGGCGGCGGCTCGCTGGAGATCGCGTACGGCATGGACGAGCAGCCGCACGCCGCCGTCTCCCTGCCGCTGGGCGCGGGCCGGCTGACGGCGGGCTGGCTCCCGGGCGACCCGCCGGACCCTGCGGACGTCAAGGCCCTGCGCCGCCACGTCCGGGCGCAGATCGCCCGGACGGTCGGTGAGATCACCCGTCTCGGCGCGCCGGACCACGTGGTCGCCACGTCCAAGACCTTCAAGCAGCTCGCCCGGATCGCCGGCGCGGCCCGCTCGGCGGAGGGCCTGTACGTCCAGCGCGAGCTGAGCCGCAAGTCGCTGGAGGAGTGGGTCCCGCGGCTGTCGGCCATGACGGTCGGCCAGCGCGCCACCCTGCCCGGGGTCTCCGAGGGCAGGGCCGGACAGCTGCTGGCGGGGGCGCTGGTCGCGGAGGGCGCGATGGACCTGTTCGGCGTGGACGAGCTGGAGATCTGCCCCTGGGCCCTGCGCGAGGGCGTCATCCTCCGCCACCTGGACCACCTCCCCTCGTAGGGCCCGCCGGGAGCGCGGCCCGCCGGTACGGGGCGGAGGCCGGCCCCGCCCTCCGCCCCGGCCTCCGGCCCCGTACCGGCGGGCCGCACAGGGGCCCCGTACCCTGTCCCCGTGGCAGAACCAGTGGTGCGCATCCCGGACGCGAAGGTCGCCCTGTCCACCGCCTCCGTCTATCCGGAGTCCACGGCGACGGCCTTCGAGATCGCCGCGCGCCTGGGCTACGACGGCGTCGAGGTCATGGTGTGGACGGATCCCGTCAGCCAGGACGTCGACGCGCTGCGCCGCCTGTCCGACCAGCACGGCATCCCCGTCCTCGCCGTCCACGCCCCCTGCCTCCTGATCACCCAGCGGGTCTGGTCCACCGACCCGTGGACCAAGCTCCAGCGGGCCCGGTCGGCCGCCGAGCGGCTCGGCGCGTCCACGGTCGTCGTGCACCCGCCGTTCCGCTGGCAGCGCCAGTACGCCCGCGAGTTCGTACGCGGCATCTGGCGCATGGCCGAGGAGACCGACGTCCGGTTCGCCGTGGAGAACATGTACCCGTGGCGTTACCGCGACCGCGAGATGCTCGCGTACGCGCCCGAGTGGGACGTCACCAAGGACGACTACCGCCACTTCACGGTCGACCTGTCCCACACGGCCACCGCCCGCACCGACGCCACCGCGATGATCGACCGGATGGGCGAGCGCCTCGCCCACGTCCACCTCGCCGACGGCAACGGCTCCAACAAGGACGAGCACCTCGTCCCCGGCCGCGGCACCCAGCCCTGCGCCGAACTGCTGGAACGCCTGGCCCGGACCGGTTTCGACGGGCACGTCGTCATCGAGGTCAACACCCGCCGGGCCATGTCCTCCGCCGAGCGCGAGGCCGACCTCGCCGAGGCCCTCGCCTTCACCCGGCTGCACCTGGCCAGCACCCTGGGCCCGCAGCACCCGGGGCGGCCCCAGCGGGTGCCCGGCTCATGACCGCCGAGCCCGGCCCCGAGCGACCCCGCCGCGGTCCCGGCCGCCCGCCCCGCGACGCCGTCGAGGAGGGTCCGGGCACCCAGGAGCGGATCCGGCTGGCGGCCCGCGCCGAGTTCGCCGAACGCGGCTACGACAAGACCTCCGTACGCGGCATCGCCAAGGCCGCCGGCGTCGACCCGGCCCTCGTCCACCACTACTTCGGCTCCAAGGACGACCTCTTCGCCGCCGCGATCGAGCTCAGCATGGAGCCCGCCCTGGTCGTCCCCGCGATCCTCGGCGAAGGCCCCGACGGCATCGGCGAGCGGCTGGCCCGCTACTTCCTCGGCATCTGGGAGAACCCGGTCACCCGCGCCCCGGTCCTGGCCGTGGTCCGCTCGGCCCTCACCCACGAGGCCGCCGCCAAGGTGCTGCGCCGGCTCGTACTGCGGCGGGTCCTGGAACGGGTCGCGGCCGACCTCGACGTACCCGACCCCACCTTCCGCGCCGAGCTCGCCGCCTCGCACATGGTCGGCATCGCGATCCTGCGCTACGTCGTCCAGGTCGAGCCCCTGGCCACCGCCGACCCCGAGGACATCGTGGCCCTGGTCGCCCCGACCCTGCAGCGCTACCTCACCCAGGAGTGACCGAGGGCGGCGGAGGCCAGGCATGATCAGCGGCAGCCGGACACGACCCGACACAACGGCGAACGACTGCCGACGACCGCCAACGACTGCCGATGACCGCCAACGACCGCGGACGACTGCCGCCGACCGCCGCCGACCGGAGAATGACCCTCCCGTCCCGCCATCCGGACTCCCTGTCCGGATCCCGGGCCGGAGGCGTAGCCTCGTACTGAGCCATATCCGCACTCACGGGGAGTAGACCCGATGCCCGAGCTGAGGTCCCGCACCGTCACCCACGGCCGCAACATGGCGGGCGCGCGCGCCCTGATGCGCGCCTCGGGCGTAGCGAGCGAGGACATCGGCAAGCCGATCATCGCGGTCGCCAACTCCTTCACGGAGTTCGTCCCCGGCCACACCCACCTCGCCCCCGTCGGCCGGATCGTCTCCGACGCCATCCGCGCCGCCGGCGCCGTCCCGCGCGAGTTCAACACCATCGCCGTCGACGACGGCATCGCCATGGGCCACGCCGGCATGCTGTACTCCCTGCCCTCCCGCGACCTCATCGCGGACAGCGTCGAGTACATGGTCGAGGCCCACTGCGCCGACGCCCTGATCTGCATCTCCAACTGCGACAAGATCACCCCGGGCATGCTCATGGCCGCCCTGCGCCTGAACATCCCGGTCGTCTTCGTCTCCGGCGGCCCGATGGAGGCCGGCCAGGCCACCCTCGTCGACGGCACCGTCCGCAAGCTGGACCTGATCGACGCCATGGTCGACGCCTCCAACGAGAACGTCTCCGACGCGGACGTCCTGCGCATCGAGGAGAACGCCTGCCCGACCTGCGGCTCCTGTTCGGGCATGTTCACCGCCAACTCGATGAACTGCCTCGCCGAGGCCATCGGCCTGGCCCTGCCCGGCAACGGCTCGGTCCTCGCCACCCACACCGCCCGCCGCGCCCTGTACGAGCAGGCCGGCCGCACGATCGTCGAGATCACCAAGCGCCACTACGAGCAGGACGACTACTCGGTCCTGCCCCGCAGCATCGCCACCCGCGAGGCCTTCGAGAACGCCATGGCCCTCGACATCGCCATGGGCGGCTCCACCAACACGATCCTCCACCTCCTCGCCGCCGCCCAGGAGGCCGGCCTGGACTACGACCTCAAGGACATCGACGCCGTCTCCCGCCGCGTCCCCTGCCTCGCCAAGGTCGCCCCGAACGTCGCGCCCGGCGGCACGTACTACATGGAGGACGTGCACCGCGCCGGCGGCATCCCCGCCATCCTCGGCGAGCTGCACCGCGGCGGCCTGCTCAACAAGGACGTGACGACGGTCCACTCCGCGAACCTGGAGGACTGGCTCGCGACCTGGGACGTCCGTTCCGGCACCGCCTCCGCCGAGGCGATGGACCTGTGGCACGCCGCCCCCGGCTGCCAGCGCTCCGCGACCGCCTTCTCCCAGTCCGAGCGCTGGGAGTCCCTCGACCTCGACGCCGAAGGCGGCTGCATCCGCTCCGTCCAGCACGCGTACAGCAAGGACGGCGGCCTGGCGGTCCTGCGCGGCAACCTCGCCGAGGACGGCTGCGTCGTGAAGACCGCCGGCGTCGACGAGTCCATCTGGACCTTCGAGGGCCCGGCGGTGGTCTGCGAGTCCCAGGACGAGGCCGTCGAGAAGATCCTGTCCAAGCAGGTCGCGCCGGGCGACGTCGTCGTCATCCGCTACGAGGGCCCCAAGGGCGGCCCCGGCATGCAGGAGATGCTCTACCCGACGTCCTTCCTCAAGGGCCGCGGCCTGGGCAAGGTCTGCGCCCTGGTCACCGACGGCCGCTTCTCCGGCGGCACGTCGGGCCTGTCGATCGGCCACGCCTCCCCGGAGGCGGCCTCGGGCGGCACGATCGCCCTCGTCGAGAACGGCGACCGCATCCGCATCGACATCCCGAACCGCTCGATCGAGCTCCTGGTCGACGACTCCACCCTGGCCGCCCGCCGCGCAGCCCTCGGCGGCGTCTACGCCCCGAAGACCCGCGAACGCACGGTCTCGGCGGCACTGCGCGCGTACGCGGCGATGGCGACGAGCGCGGACAAGGGTGCAGTGCGCGACGTCTCGAAGCTGGCCTGACGACGCGGGGGCTCCGCCCCCACACCCCCACGCCTCAAACGCCGGCGAGGCTGAGGGGGTCGGGGCTCCGCCCCGGACCCTGCCCCTGTTCGGGGCCGTGCCGGCCGTGGCGGACCTGCGGGTCCGCTGTGGCTGGTCGCGCAGTTCCCCGCGCCCCTGACGGGGCACGATCCAGCCCCGGAAGCGGAGCCCGCCCCATTCCAGCCCCGCCGGCGTTTGAGGCGCGGGGTACGGGGCGGAGCCCCGAAAGGGGTACGGGGCGGAGCCCCGGAACGGGTCCGGGCGGAGCCCGGTTTCGGGAAGGGGCGGGGTGGGGAAATGGCCCCGCGCAGCGGCCCGCCTCCGCCCGGCCCGTCCCATGGCCCGCCGGCACACCCCCGAAAGCCCCACCCCCCCCTTTGTCCCCGCCCCCCGTCAGGCGCCCTAATTATCCCATGGGGAATAACCCAGACGAGGCGCCAGCCCCCCCCCGGCCCAACCCCCCCCCCCCCCCCCCCCCCCCTCACTCCCCCCGCCCCCCCCCGCCGCCCGGCCCCGCCCCCCGCCCCCCCACCCCCC
>NZ_WTFF01000353.1 GCF_019400985.1 Streptomyces bambusae | reverse complement strand
ACGCCGATCCGGCTGCGGCAACCGCCGAAGACCCGGCCCCGGCCGCCCTGGCCGACCCGGGGAACCCGGCGGCTCCCGCCGCCCCCGCCGCCCCCGCCCCCCGCTACGACCCCTGGGCCGCGGCGCCGTCCCCCTTGCACGGGGTCGATGTCGGGCGTGGAGGGGTGGCGGGGCGGGTTGTGCGGTTGCGGCATGTTGTTGTCGGGGCCGTGGGGGTGGCGTTGGTTGCCGGGGGGATCGGGGGGTGGCTCGGGGTGCTGGCCGAGCGGGAGAGCAGTACCCGGCTGGTGCTGCCGCAGGCCGCCGCCGGGAGTACCGGACGGGCCCCCGACAGCGTCGCCGGGATCGCCGCCTCCGCACTGCCCGGCGTCGTCACCCTGCACGTCCGCGGCGGCACCGGCAACGGCACCGGGACCGGCTTCGTCCTGGACGGCCAGGGCCACATCCTCACCAACAACCACGTCGTCTCCGACGCCCGCGACATAACGGTCACCTTCAGCACCGGCGAGAGCGTCACCGCGCGCGTCGTCGGCCGGGACACCGGCTACGACCTGGCCGTGGTCAAGGTCGACGGCGTACGAGGCCTGCACCCGCTCGCGCTCGGCAACTCCGAGGACGTCAAGGTCGGCGACCCGGTCGTGGCCATCGGCGCGCCGTTCGACCTCTCCAACACCGTCACCGCCGGCATCATCAGCGCCACCGGCCGGCCCATCACCGCCGGCGGAGACAAGGGCGACGGCAGCGAGACCAGCTACGTCGACGCCCTGCAGACCGACGCCCCCATCAACCCCGGCAACTCCGGCGGCCCCCTCCTCGACGCCCGCGGCCGCGTGATCGGCATCAACAGCGCCATCCGCGGCGCCGAGAAGGGCGACACCGAGCGGCAGGGCGGCAGCATCGGCCTCGGCTTCGCCATCCCCGTCAACCAGGCCAAGCGCGTCGCCGAGGAGATCATCGGCACCGGCCGCGCCACCCACCCCGTCATCGGCGTCACCCTCGACATGCGCTGGACGGGCGACGGAGCCCGGGTCGGCAGCCGCACGGGCGGCGGCCCCGCCGCCAAGGCCGGGGTCCAGGACGGCGACGTGATCACCAAGGTGGACGGCCGACGCGTGCACAGCGGTGACGAGCTCATCATCAAGGTCCGGGCCCGCCGCCCCGGCGACGCCCTCACCCTCACCGTGGTCCGCGACGGCCGCGAGCGCACGCTGGAACTCGTACTCGGCTCGGCGAACGGTTCATGAAGACCGGAAGGATTGCGGCAGCACGGTACGGCGCGGCCGACCGGGCCGGGTACCGTTGTCGTGGCCGGGAAGCAGAGAGCCGAGGAGCGGCAAGGTGTTCAACGACATAGGCGCACTCGAGCTGGTCACCATCGTGGTGCTCGGCATCCTGATCTTCGGCCCGGAGAAGCTGCCCAAGGTCATCCAGGACATCGCCGGTGTCGTCCGCAAGATCCGCGCCTTCTCGGACAGCGCCAAGCAGGACATCCGCTCGGAGCTGGGCCCGGAGTTCAAGGACTTCGAGTTCGAGGACCTGAACCCGAAGACCTTCATCCGCAAGCAGCTCTCGGAGAACGAGGACCTCAAGGAGATCCGTACGTCCTTCGACCTGCGCAAGGAGCTGACCGACGTCACCGACGCCGTCAACGGCACCGAGCCCGAGCCCACCCCCGCCGCGCCTGCCGCCACCACCGGCGGCACCACCGGCGGCCCGGACCTGGTGAAGAAGCCCGCCCAGCCGGCCGCCGAGCAGCGCACCCCCTTCGACGTCGACGCCACCTGAGGCACGACGAGGCGCGACCTGCCCGGAGTGACGCACTCCGCTGGCTATCCTGCTCGGATGGAGACGACGAGCAGTAGCCGGGTGGGGGTGCAGCCCGCCGAGGCGCCCGCCGTACCCCCGCTCGAACAGGCGCCGGCGCAGCCCGCCCCCGAGGCGGCCCCCGAGGACCTGGCGCCGGCCGCGGCGCACGCAGCGCCGACGGCGGCCGGGCCGGGCCGGGCGCGCGGGTGTCAGCCGCGGGCGGCGTTGCCCACGAGGCGGTGGGGCGTGACGCGCAGGACGACGCGGACCTCCTCGGGCGGCAGGGCCAGGTACTCGTCGCCGGCGCCCGGGCCCTCGTACTCCTCGGCGATCCGGACGGCGACGGCCCGGCCGGCGTCCTCGGTCACGGTGACCGTGCCGCGGACCTCGACGTACACGAGCGGGTCGGTCAGGTCGTAGACGGTCAGGCTGACGCGCGGGTCGCGCCGGACGTTGCGCTCCTTCAGACGGCCCGCCTGGGTGGATATCAGCAGCTCCTCCCCCTCGCGGGTGACCCAGACGACCGAGGTCTGCGGGCTGCCGTCGGCGTTGAGGGTGGCCAGGACGGCCGGGTTGGGGGCGTCCAGGAGCTTGCGAACTGCGTCGTTCATCGCGGTGGTCATGTCCGCGACCCTAGGCGGCGTCCCCGCCGTGGTCCATGTCGATTCGGCGGCGGACTCGGGCCGGGTCCGGACGGGTTACGGACCGTCAGGGCCGGTCGCCCCTTCGGGCGCGGTCTGCCGGGGGGACGGTGTCGGCGCCGGTGGGGGCGGCCGCAGGCCGCGGATGATGCCCTGCGCGTCACGAGCGCGTCCGGTCCGCGGGGCGCGAAGCGGCCTTCCGGTTGCGGGTGGTGACGCGCCGCCCGTGACACACCGCGGCCCTGTCGGCCCTGCCGGCCCCGGCGGTCCCGCCGGGGCCGGCCGGCGCTCCCCCCGTGCCCTCGCGCGACCGCCCGGACCCCCTTGACGCCCCGTGCACGCGGGAGGACGCTCCCCGGCGCAGGGGGACGTACGGGGCACATGGGGGGACGGCATGCCGGAGGGGTACGAAGGGCACGCGCTGCGCGCGGGGGAGCTGCGGGCGCTGCTCGCCGAGCGCGGCGCGCGCTGGTCGGTCAGCGAGCACCTCGCCGACGACGAGGAGGTGCCCAGGGCCGCCCTGGGCCTGGAGCCGGGGGCGAACCTGACGCCCGCCCACCTGGCGGGGACGGTGGACCTGCGGGCGCTCGTCGGGCGTCCGAGCGGCAATCCGCACGTCGACCGGCGCAGGGCGGCGCACGGTCTGCTGCCCGGCGGCGCACCGGCGCTCGCGGCGGGCGCGCGGCCCGTCGCCGTGGACTGGCGCAGCCGCTGGGGCTGGCCCTGGATCACCAAGGTGAAGGACCAGAACCCGTGCGCGTCGTGCTGGGCGTTCGGCGCGGCCGGCCTGGTCGAGTCGATGGCCCGGATCGAGCACCACGTGTGGGCCGAGCGCTCCGAGGGGGACGTGCACGACGGGCTGCGCTTCAGCTGCGGTCAGGGCAGCAACCCGGAGACGGCGCTGGACTGGATCCGCGACAACGGCGGCCTCGCCGACCCCGACTGCCACCCGTACGCCACGCCCCCGCCCGGACTGCCGGCGCACCGGCGCGACGCCTGGCGCGCCGACTACACGCCGAGCTGGGACCGTTCGGGCAGGACCGTGCGGATCGGGGACTACGCGCGGCTGGGCGACGTGGAGCAGCAGAAGGTCTGGCTGGACACGGTCGGCCCGCTCACCGCCTGCTTCGACGTCTACGACGACTTCTTCGGGCTCGGTGCGGGCGTCTACCACCGCACCAGCGACCGGCTCGCGGGCGGCCACTGCGTCCTGGTCGTCGGGTACGACGACGCGGCCGGCTGCTGGCTGTTCAAGAACTCCTGGGGGACCGGCTACCACGTCGGCGGCTTCGGCCGGATCGGCTACGGCGAGGCCCGCATCGACTACTGGGCCAAGTGCGGCCTGCGCGGCACCAACGTCGACCCCTGGAGCAAGCGCCGACTGCACGCCGGGAGCGTCTACGAGAGCGGCAACGGCCGCGCGCACCGCAACTTCGAGCTGCTGGCCACCGCCGGCAAGGGCCGGCTGCGCCACTGGTGGCGCGAGGGCGACCCGCCGCACGCGTGGGCCCGGGCGGAGGCCTTCGGGAGCGACGCCTCCGGCCAGCCGGCCTGCACGGGCTCGACGTACAACCGGAACATGGAGTCCCTGCACGTCACGCCCGCCGGCCGGCTGCGCCACTGGTACTTCGAGCAGTCCGCCCGCACGTGGCGCGACGGCGGCCTGTTCGGGCCGGGCGACGCGGCCGTCGGCTCCACCCCCGGCTTCATCCAGAGCGACTACGGCAAGCCGGGCAACTTCGAGGTGGTGGTGCGGACCGCCGACGGGCGGCTGAACCACTGGTGGCGTATCAACGGCTCCCCCTGGTCCTGGAACGACGGCGGGCGTTTCGCGGCCGGCATCGCCCACTACGGCCCCGCCCTGGTCCAGACCCGCGCCCGGCAGCTGGACCTGGTCGCCGCCCGTACGGACGGCCGGATGCAGCGCTGGTGGCGCGACGACGCGGACGGCTTCAGCTGGCGGCCCGGCGAGGTCTTCGGCAGCGGCGCCGCCTCGGCGCCCTGCATGATCGAGGCCCAGTACGGGGCGTGGGACGAGGACACCGCGGGGAACTACGAGCTGTGCGTCGCGGGCTCCGGCGGCCGGGTCGAGCACTGGTGGCGCGACAACGCCGGCGCCGGCGGCTGGCGGCGCAGCGCCGTCTTCGGGCACGACGTGCTGGAGGTGACCGGGATGCTCCAGGGCAGTTTCGGGTTCAATCTGGAGGTCGTGGTCCTGCGCACCGACCGGCAGTTGCAGCACTACTGGCGGGACGGCGCGGGCTGGCACGAGGGCGCGGTGATCGGCCCCGCCTGACGCGGCAGGGACGGGGGCGAGGGACGTGGACGTACGGAAGGTGGTGCTCCGCCCCGGGGAGTCGTACCGGCTGCGGCTGCCGGGGCGCGGGGCGCGCGGTTACGTGTGGACCTGGCAGGTCAGCGGCGAGACGGACGCGGTCGAGGTGGCCGAGGCGCCCGCGCCCCCTCCTGCTCCGGCTCCCCCTCCCGCTCCCGCTCCCGCGCCGGCCGCCGCCGAGGTCCTGCCCGGGGCGGACGTCGAGCGGGTCTACGTCGTACGCGGCCGGCGCGCGGGCGGGCGGGCCCGGATCCGGTTCGCCCAGATCCGCCCGCCCTACCCGCACCAGGCCCCGTACGACGAGGTCCTCGTGGACGTCGAGGTCGCCGGGGCCGCCGGGGCCGCAGGGGCCGCCGGGGCCGGGGTCACACCCGGACCGGCTCGCGGCGGCGCGGACTGAGCGCCCACCGCTGTACGGACTCCAGCGGGCCCCGGTCGAAGCGGCGCAGCCAGAGCCGGGAGCCGGTGACCAGCACGACGCAGACGGCCGCCCACAGGCCCATCACCCACCAGGGCCCGCTGCCGTCGAGCTGCTCGGCCAGGCCGAGGCCCAGGCCGTAGCAGGCGAGCATGCACAGGCTGTTCTGCAGGACGTAGCAGGACAGGGCGGTGCGGCCGACCGACGACAGGCTGGTGGTCAGGGCGGCGGGCACCGGCAGCCGGTCCAGCGCCCAGCCGATCAGGCCGATGTAGCCGACGGCCACGAGGGGGGCGGCCGCGTACCGGCCCAGGAGGAAGAAGTCGTCGCCGCCGAGCGAGCAGGCGGCGTTCAGCGGCAGGCCCAGACCCAGCCCCCACAGCGCCAGCCGGGTCCGCAGCCGGCGGCCGGCGTCGGTCGGGGCGAAGGCGCCGGCCCGGTACAGCCGGACGCCGAGCAGGAAGAGGAACAGCAGCAGCCCGAAGGAGAACACCGGCTCGATGCGCAGCGTGAGGGCGTGGTCGAGCCGGAAGGCGATCTGGTCGGCCCAGCTGCCGCGGGCGTAGACCCCGACGGCGGCGGTGTCGGTGGCCGTGGGCTGCGCGGAGCCGGAACCGTCGTCCCCCGCGAAGCTGCCCAGGGTGAGCAGGCTCATCAGGGCCAGGTGCACGCCGATGGCCCAGCCCCCCACCCGCCGCCGGACCTTCTCCGAGCGGGCCAGCAGCCAGGCCGCGAGCAGCGCCGTCACGGCGTAGCCCATCAGCACGTCCCAGGCGAAGATCAGCACGAAGTGCACGGTCCCCTCCAGGAAGAGGAAGGCGGCGCGCTTCCAGTAGGCGCCGGGCCAGGGGTTGCCGCGCCGGGCCGCCGAGTCGTACTGGACGGCCAGCCCGACCCCGAACAGGATGGTCAGCAGCGCCAGGAACTTCCCGTCCGCGAGGAAGCGGAAGACGAACGCCGCGATCGTGGCCGCGGACGGGTCGGTCAGGGGGTCGGCGGTCCCGAGCGTGCCCTGGACGACGGACCACTCCGAGCCGGGTGTCGCGAAGATCCAGACGTTCGTCATGAGCGTGCCGAGGATGGCCGCCCCGCGCAGGACGTCGAGCAGCGGCAGGCGCCCGGTGGACCCGGTGGACCCGGTGGTGCCGGTGCCGGTGCCGGTGCTGGTGGTCGTGGTGGTGTTCGCCATGTCTTCCAGCGTCCCGGCGGGCCGGGGCCCGTACGTCGTGCGGCCGGAGGAACCCGGCGTACATCCTTCGATGCACCCGGCGGGAGGCGGGGTCCGCATCGCGGTGGGGTCCTGCGGTGGGGTCCGTATCGCGGACGGGCGCACCGGATGCACCCCTGTTGTATCTAACCTGTGCGCATGCCTCCCGCCATGTCGCCCGGCGCGCCAACGGCCGCCGCCCCCGCCCCCGCGTCCACCCGGGAGCCCGCCGCCCCCGCCCCCGCCGCGGACCGGGTGTACCGCTACCTCAAGCAGGCCGTGCTCGACCGCCGCTACGAGGGCGGCACGCTGCTGACGGAGGGCGAGGTGGCCGAGGCCGTCGGGGTGTCGCGCACCCCGGTGCGCGAGGGGCTGCTGCGGCTGGAGACCGAGGGGCTGATCAAGCTCTACCCGAAGAAGGGCGCGCTGGTGTTGGCCGTCTCGGCGCAGGAGATCGCCGACGTGGTCGAGACCCGGCTGCTGGTCGAGGAGTTCACCGTCCGCCGGGCCGTCCTCCCCCAGACTTCGTCCGGGGGCACCCCCAGCCCGCCGGCGCTCGTCGAGCGGCTGGAGGAGCTGCTGCGGGCGCAGCAGCGGTGCGCGGACACCGGCGACCTGGCGGCCTTCGCCGTGGCGGACCGCTGCTTCCACGCCGAGATCGTCCGGTACGCGGGCAACCAGATCCTCTCCCGCCTCTACGACCAGCTGCGCGATCGGCAGCTGCGCATGGGCGTCGCGGTCATGCACGCCCACCCGGACCGGGTCCACCGCAACATCGTCGAACACCGCGAGATCCTGGCCGCGCTGCGGGCCGGCGACGCCGAGGCCGCGGCCGCCTGCGTGCGCTCCCACCTGGGCCGGGTCGGCAGCCTGATGCGCGGGGCCGCGGCATGACCCTCCGGGACACCGGCCCCCGCC
>NZ_WTFF01000352.1 GCF_019400985.1 Streptomyces bambusae | reverse complement strand
TGGCGGCCGTCGCCGGCGGCGGGCCGGGCGGGAGTGGTCCGTGCCGTACCCGACCAGGACGTTGCCCGAGCCGGACTCGGCCTGACCGCCCTCCACGGTGTCGGCCGCACCGGCCGACACCGCCTCCGGCGAGCCCACGGCGACCGTCAGCAGCGGCGCCCCCACGGGCAGCTCCGTGCCTTCCTCGCCGAACCGGGCGGTGACCACACCGCCGTACGGGCAGGGCACCTCCACCATGGCCTTGGCGGTCTCGACCTCGACGACCGGCTGGTCGATCTCGACCACGTCGCCGACCGCGACCAGCCAGCGCACGATCTCCGCCTCGGTCAGGCCCTCGCCGAGGTCGGGGAGCTTGAACTCCAGTACCTGAGGCATCAGTTCTCCCACTGAAGGCGGGCCACGGTGTCCAGGATCCGGTCGACGCCGGGCAGGTGGTGCTTCTCCAGCATCGGCGGCGGGTACGGGATGTCGAACCCGGTCACGCGGAGCACGGGCGCCTCCAGGTGGTGGAAGCACCGCTCCGTGACGCGCGCGGCGATCTCCGCGCCCGGGCCGCCGAAGCCGTTCGCTTCGTGGACCACGACCGCGCGTCCGGTGCGGCGTACCGAGGCGACCACCGTCTCCTCGTCGAACGGCACCAGCGAGCGCAGGTCCACGACCTCCAGGTCCCAGCCCTCCTCGCGGGCCGCCTCGGCGGCCTCCAGGCACACCGGCAGCGACGGGCCGTACGTGATGAGGGTGGCACTCGTGCCGGCGCGGCGCACCAGCGCCTTGCCGATGCCCGGGACCGCCGTCGGGGCGGCCGGGTTCCACTCGGCCTTCGACCAGTACAGCCGCTTGGGCTCCAGGAAGACCACCGGGTCGTCCGAGGCGATCGACGCCCGCAGCAGCCCGTAGGCGTCCTCCACCGTCGCCGGGGTGACCACGTGCAGGCCGGGGGTGGCCGTGTAGTACGCCTCGGAGGAGTCGCTGTGGTGCTCCACGCCGCCGATCCCGCCGCCGTACGGCACCCGGATCGTGATCGGCAGGGGCATCGCGCCCCGCGTTCTGTTCCGCATGCGGGCCACGTGCGAGATCAGCTGCTCGAAGGCCGGGTAGGCGAACGCGTCGAACTGCATCTCGACGACCGGCCGGAGGCCGTACATCGCCATGCCCACGGCCGTGCCGAGGATTCCGGCCTCGGCCAGCGGGGTGTCCGTACAGCGGTCCTCGCCGAACTCCTTGGTGAGCCCGTCCGTGATCCGGAAGACGCCGCCGAGCGTGCCGACGTCCTCGCCCATGACGTGGACCGTCGGGTCCTCGGCCATGGAGTCGCGCAGGGCCCGTCCCAGCGCCTGGGCCATCGTGGCCGGCTTCACTGCCACCGTGGTCATGCCTGGGCCTCCGCATCCAGCTCGGCACGCAGCATGGCCGCCTGCTCCCGCAGTCGGTCGGTCTGCTCCGCGTAGACGTGCGTGAACAGGTCCATCGGGTCCAGCACCGGGTCGGCGTTCATCCGCTCGCGCAGGGCGGCCGCCATCGTCTCGGCCGCGTCCTTGGCGGCCTGGATGCCCGCCTCGTCCAGGATGCCGCGCGCGGTCAGCTCGCGCTCCAGCAGGTCCACCGGGTCGTGCTCCCTCCAGGCGGCCACCTCGTCGTCCTCCCGGTAGCGCGTGGCGTCGTCGGCGTTGGTGTGGGCGTCCATCCGGTACGTGATCGCCTCGACCAGGGTCGGGCCGCCGCCGGAGCGGGCCCGGTGGACCGCCTCGGCCAGCACCTCGTGCACGGCCGCGACGTCGTTGCCGTCGACCAGCCGGCCGGGCATGCCGTACCCCACGGCCTTGTGCGCGAGGGTCGGGGCGGCCGTCTGCTTGGCCAGCGGGACGGAGATCGCGAAGCCGTTGTTCTGCACGAGGAAGACCACCGGGGCCTGCCAGACGGCCGCGAAGTTCAGCGCCTCGTGGAAGTCGCCCTCGCTGGTGCCGCCGTCGCCGACCATGGCGAGGGCGACCACGTCGTCCCCGCGCAGCCGGGCGGCGTGCGCCACGCCCACCGCGTGCGGCAGCTGGGTGGCCAGCGGGGTGCACAGCGGGGCTATCCGCGTCTCGCGCGGGTCGTAGCCCGTGTGCCAGTCGCCCCGCAGCAGGGTCAGGGCCTGCACCGGGTCGAGGCCGCGGGCGACGGCCGCCAGGGTGTCGCGGTAGCTGGGGAAGAGCCAGTCCTGCTCGGACAGCACCAGCGCCGCCGCGATCTCGCACGCCTCCTGGCCCACCGTGGAGGGGTACACCGCGAGCCGGCCCTGCCGGGTCAGCGCGGTGGCCTGGGCGTTGTACCGGCGCCCGCGCACCAGTTCGGCGTAGCACCGCCGCATCAGGTCCGGGTCCAGCTTCTCCGCGGCCGGCGTACCCAGCACCCGGTAGGGCTCGGGGTCCGGGAGCAGCGGGGCGGCATCCGTACGGGGCCTCCAGGCGGGCGGCGGGGTGGGACGGTAGGACGCACCGGCGCCGGGCAGCTCTTGGACCGTCATGGCGGCGTACACCTCCTCGTGGGAAGCGGGCAGGGTGAGCGCCGGGCCGCCCCCGGCGGTGGCCGGGGACTGAAGCGCCTCACCTACCGATTGTTCGGTCGTCCGCACATTTTGGCTACAGGCACCTCCAGGCTGTGGACAAAGTGGCGCCGGGGCCCTGGGATGGATGCAGGACGTCCAGGACAGGGAGGCCGGGGGCAATGGCGGATGAACAAATGGCCGGAACGGGTTCCGCACCGGTCACAGCGGGTGCGGTGACCGGCCCGGCCGGCATACCGGACACACCGGGTACCCCCGGCACACCGGGCGCGACCGGAGCGCCCGCGGCCCCGCCCCCGCCCCGCCCCCTGGACCCGATCGACCGCTCGATCCTGCGGCTGCTCCAGACGGACGGCCGGGCCTCCGTCCGGTCGGTCGCCGAGCAGGTCCACGTCAGCCGGGCGAACGCGTACGCCCGGATCAACCGGCTGATCGACGACGGCGTGATACGCGGCTTCACGGCCCGCGTCGACCACGAACGCGCGGGCCAGGGCGCCTCCGCGTACATCACGCTGAAGATCGTCCAGAACTCCTGGCGCACCGTGCGCGAGAAGCTGCGCGAGCTGCCCGGCGCCGCCCACATCGCCCTGGTCAGCGGGGACTTCGACGTCCTGCTGCTGGTGCACACCCCCGACAACCGCACCCTGCGCGAACTGGTCCTCACCCGCCTGCAGGCCATGCCGGAGGTCCTCTCCACCCACACCCTGCTGGTCTTCGAGGAGACCGACTTCCTGGACCCGGGCACCCCGCGGGGCCCCGCGCTCGGCGAGGACTGAAACGGCCCCGCCCGCGCGGACGCGGACGGGGCCGGGGCAGGCGCGGGCGGGTCCGGGCGTGGACGCGGACGGGTCAGCCGGCGGTCCGCAGGCCGTCGAAGGCCAGCCGGACCACGGCCTCCGCCAGCTGGTCGCGGTCGGCCGCGGAGTGCGGCTTGTACCACTCCACCAGCGAGTTCACCATGCCGAAGAGCAGCCGGGTGGCGAGCCGGGTGTCCAGGTCGCCGCGCAGGTCGCCGTCGGCCGCGGCGGCGCCGAGCAGCTCGGCGACCCGGTGGTCGAACTCGCGGCGGCGCTCCAGCGCCCACCGCTCCGTACGGGTGTTGCCGCGCACCCGCAGCAGCAGCGTGACGTAGGGGAGTTCGGTGACCAGCACCTCCACCGTGCGCCGGGTGACGTACTCGACGCGCCCGACGGCGCTGCCGGTCGTGGCACCGGGCTCGTCCAGGATCGCGAAGAGCCCGTCCAGGGCCCGGCTGACGGCCCGCTGGAGCAGCTCCTCCTTGCCCGCGACGTGGTGGTAGATGGAGGACTTGGAGATGCCGGCGGCCTTGGAGAGGTGCTCCATGGAGGTGCCGTCGTAGCCCCGCTCGTTGAAGACCTGCACGGCCACCGACAGCAGCGTCTCCGGCGTGTACGTGTCGCGCCTGGCGGTGGTCATGAGGCGGAATCCTCCTCGCCGTCCCGGTAGCCCGCCCGGTACAGCGCGAGGGAGGGCGCGTAGCGGCCGCCGGGGCAGCGCTCGTCGAGGTGGTGCAGCAGGTCGTAGGCCCAGTCCCGGCCGAGCCGGTCGTGCCATTCGGCGGGGCCGAGGGGGTAGTTCACGCCGGTCTTCATGGCGGTGTCGATGTCCTCGGCGGTGGCCACCCCGCGGGCGACCGCGTCCGTGGTCAGGTCGATGAGCATCGCGACCGTACGGGCGACGATCATTCCCGGCACGTCGCCGATGACGCTGACCTGCTTGCCGAGCTTCTGGAAGAGGCCGACGGCCTCCGCCAGGGTGCGGGCGGAGGTGTCCTCGCCCGCGGACAGGGCGATCCGGGTGGCGCCGCGGTAGTCGAGCGCGAGGTCGAAGTAGACGACGTCGGCGAACTCGATCGAGGTCTTGCCGTCGGCGAGCACCAGCTGCCCCTCACCGGGCAGCTGGATGTACGGGCCGCCGGTCTCGGCCGTGGTGACCGCGATCCCGGCCTCCTCCAGCAGGTCCACCAGCTCGGCGGCCGGCCCCAGGTCACCGACCACGGTGACCTTCTCCGGCGCCTCCTCGGGGGCCGCGGTGTGCGGCAGCGGGGCCGTCGCCTCCGCGCCGTACGGGTACCAGCCGTGCCCCGACTTGCGGCCGAGCCGGCCCGACTGGACCAGGCGGCGCTGGGCGAGCGAGGGGGTGAACTTGGGGCTGCGGAAGAAGGACTCCCACACCGAGCGGGTCACGGCCTCGTTGACGTCCTGGCCGATCAGGTCGGTCAGCTCGAAGGGGCCCATCCGGAAGCCGCCGCTCTCGCGCAGCACCGCGTCGATGGTGGCGGGGTCGGCGCCCTGCTCCTCGTACACGGCGAAGGCCTCGGCGTAGAAGGGGCGGGCGATCCGGTTGACGATGAAGCCGGGGGTGTCGGCGCAGCGGACCGGGGTCTTCCCCCAGCCGATCATCGTCTCGTACGCCTGCTCCGCGGCCTCGGGGTCGGTCGCGAAGCCGCTGACCACCTCGACCAGCGGCAGCAGCGGCGCCGGGTTGAAGAAGTGCAGGCCGACGAAGCGGCCGGGGTGCGCCAGCGGGCCGGCCAGCTCGGTGACGGAGAGGGAGGAGGTGTTGGTGGCCAGCAGGGTGTCGGCCGGGACCACCGCTTCGAGGGCCGTGAACAGCTCGCGCTTGACACCCGCGTCCTCCACGATCGCCTCGATCACCAGCCCCGCCCCGGCGAGGTCGGCCAGCGCGGAGGCGGCCCCGAGCCGGCCCACGGCGGCGTCCGCCTCGGCCCGGTCCAGGCGGCCCTTGGCCACGAGCCGCTCGACCCGGCCGGCGACCGCGTCGGCCGCGTCCTGGGCCCGCTCGGGCAGGGCGTCGTGGAGCAGGACGGGGTGGCCGGCGAGCAGGGCGACCTGGGCGATGCCCTGGCCCATGGTTCCGGCGCCGACGACCGCCACGGTGCGGGAGCGCTCGATAGCTGTCATGTCCCCGATCCTCCCGCATGGGTTGTCCACAGGCTCGGTCGGCCCTCTTGTCCCGACCGATCGTTCGGTTACTCTAACTCCAGTCTGCTCCGCTTCGCCCGGCTCAACGAGGAGTTGGTCTTGATGGCCGCCGCCGACCTGTCCACCGCCCAGCTTTCCGAGAAGCACCGGTCCACCCTCGACCAGGCGCTGGAGGCCATCCGCACCCGCGCCTACTGGTCCCCGCACCCCGAGCACCCCAAGGCCTACGGCGAGACGGCCCCGGCCGACGGCCTCGCCGCCTTCCAGGCCTTGCACGGCACCCGCCTGGACCTCGGCCAGCCCGGCACCGACGGCTGGGTGGGCGGCGAGGTGTCCCCGTACGGCCCCGAGCTCGGCGTGGAGTACCCGCACGTGGACCCGGACGTGCTGCTGCCCGCGATGAAGGCGGGCATGGCCGCCTGGCGCGACGCCGGGCCCGAGACCCGCGCCCTGGTCTGCATCGAGATCCTGGCCCGGATCAGCGCGCGCACCCACGAGTTTGCGCACGCGGTCATGCACACCAGCGGCCAGGCGTTCATGATGGCCTTCCAGGCCGGCGGTCCGCACGCGCAGGACCGCGGCCTGGAGGCCGTCGCCTACGCCTACGAGGAGCAGACCCGCGTCCCGGGCCAGGCGCACTGGTCCAAGCCGCAGGGCAAGAAGGACCCCCTGGAGCTCGGGAAGACCTTCACGGCCGTGCCGCGCGGCATCGCGCTGGTCATCGGCTGCAACACCTTCCCCACGTGGAACGGCTACCCGGGCCTGTTCGCCTCCCTCGCCACGGGCAACGCGGTGCTGGTCAAGCCGCACCCGCGGGCCGTCCTGCCGCTGGCCCTGACCGTGCAGGTGGCGCGCGAGGTGCTGGCCGAGGCCGGCTTCGACCCGAACCTGGTGGCGCTGGCCACCGAGCGCCCGGGCGAGGGCATCGCCAAGACCCTGGCCGTCCGCCCCGAGGTCAAGCTGATCGACTACACCGGCTCCACCGAGTTCGGCGACTGGCTCGAGGCCAACGCCCGGCAGGCGCAGGTCTACACGGAAAAGGCCGGCGTCAACACGGTGGTCGTGGACTCCACCGACAACTACAAGGGCATGCTGGCGAACCTCGCCTTCTCCCTGTCGCTCTACAGCGGCCAGATGTGCACCACCCCGCAGAACCTGCTGATCCCGCGCGAGGGCATCGCCACCGACGCCGGCCACAAGACCTACGACGAGGTCGTGGCCGACATCGCGGCCGCCGTGGGCGGGCTGCTGGGCGACGACGCCCGGGCCAACGCCCTGCTGGGCGCCCTGGTCAACCCCGGCGTGAAGGAGCGGCTGGAGGCGGCGGCCGGGCTCGGCGAGGTCGCGCTGGCCTCCCGCGAGGTGGCCAACCCCGAGTTCCCGGGCGCGGTCGTGCGCACCCCGGTCGTGGTCAAGCTGGACGCGGCCAAGCCGGACGACTCCGCGCCCTACCTGTCGGAGTGCTTCGGCCCGGTCTCCTTCGCCGTGGCCGTCGACTCCACGGCCGACGCGCTGGAGCTGCTGCGGCGCACGGTCCGGGAGAAGGGCGCGATGACGGTCGGCGCGTACACGACCTCGACGGACGTCGAGCGGGCGGTGGAGGAGGTCTGCCTGGAGGAGTCCGCGCAGCTCTCCCTCAACCTCACCGGCGGGGTGTACGTGAACCAGACCGCCGCCTTCTCCGACTTCCACGGCTCCGGCGGCAACCCGGCGGCGAACGCGGCCCTGTGCGACGGCGCCTTCGTCTCCAACCGCTTCCGCATGGTGGAGATCCGCCGCCAGGCCTGACGGCGCGAGGCGCGCGGGCGCGGGCGCGGGGAGCGGGCGCGAGGCGCGGGCGCGAGGCGCGGGCGCGAGC
>NZ_WTFF01000351.1 GCF_019400985.1 Streptomyces bambusae | reverse complement strand
CCCCCAGCACGGCCCGCCGCCGGTACCAGGGCATCCGGGACGGGGCGTAACCGGGCCGCTCGGCCCCGGGCTGCCCGGTGGCACCCGCGGGTACCCCACGCGCCGCCGCGGCGGCGCGTGGGACCGGATCCGTGGCGCCCGAGCCGGCGCCCTGCTTCGTACCCGCCCCGCCGGTACCGGTCCCGGCGCCGCCGCCCGCACCGTCGGCTCTCGCCGAGGAGACGTCCGTACGGCCCGAGGGGACATCCGTACGGCCCGGGGACACGTCCGTACGGCCGGCACCCGTCGCCGAGCCGGAAGCCGACCCCGCCGGTCTCGAAGCCGACGGCGTCCCGCTGCGCTCCGCCGCCCGCCGCCGCGCGTCCGCCAGCAGCCAGGCCCGGTGCAGTTCCACCGCCTCGTCGTGGTCGGCCCCGCAGGCGCGTACGAACCGGTCCACCGTGGCGAACTCGGTGGGCACCGCCTCGCCGTTGCAGTACCGGTGCAGGGTCGACGTACTGACGTGCAGCTGCCGCGCCAGGCTCCCGTAGCTCTGTCCGGACCGCTCCTTCAGCCCGCGCATCAGCAGCGCGAACCTCCGGGTCTCCGCCGGCCGCCCGGCCGGCCCCTCCGCCTCGCCCACGGTGTTCCCCCGTCCCGCGACGCCGTTCCCTACGGGGGGTGTTCCCCCAGGTGGCAGCGCGTATGGCCGTTCCAGTGTCCCGAATCGGCCGGTTTTCGTCGTCCGACACCCCGAGCCGGGGGAAGGCTGACTGCGAAGTCGCACCGGGCTCGTCCACCTCATCGTCTGCAACGGGGAGTACCACCGTGTTCCGACGCACCGGCACCCTGCTGTCCGCCGTCCTCGCGGCCGCCGCCGCCCTCACCCTCACCGCCTCGGCCACCGCCACCGCCGGTACGGCCGCCGCCGCGCCCGGCTTCCTGCGGGGCACCGACCTGCCGCCGCACCCGAGCTCGCCCTGGTACGAGGGCCAGGTCGCCAAGGGCCTGCCGGAGCTGCCCGTGTTCTGCCTGGAGGGCGTGCCCGCGGGCGGCAGTTGGCACCGGCAGTTCGGCACCGAGTTCGACACGGGAGCGCTGCAGGTCTCGTGGCGGACCGCCTCCGCCGGGGCGGCCGCCAAGCTCGCCGCTTCCCTGGAGCGCAAGGTGGCCGCCTGCGCCGCCGACTGGCTGCGCGTGCACCCGGGCGGCACCGCCTCCTGGCAGGACCACGGCCCGCTCGCCGTCGAGGAGGGCGCCCACGTCTACGGGGTGCACACCTCGCTCCCCGAGTCCGAGCCGGGCGTGCACCTGTACGGCATCGGCCGCGACGGCGCCACGGTGACCGTCGTGCAGTGGGGCCAGATGGGCAACCTGTCCGACGCCCCCGTCCCGGCCTTCAGGACGACGACCACGACGGCCGTGAACAGGCTCCATCCCTGAGGATCCGGCACTGAGGATCCGGCACTGAGGCGCCGGGCGCCCCTGAGCCGCCGCGCCCCTCAGCCGCCCGCCGGCCCCGAGCCCTCGGCCCGGGCCGCCCGCGGTGGGACCATGGACATGGGTCGGCACGATGCGCCACGAGGACCCACTAGGCGAGGCGATGGCCATGCGTTCGGGAAACGAGCCGGTGACTGCCCGCAGCCCGCTGCGGCTACGGCTCTGGCTGAGCGTCTGGGGCCTGCTCTGGGCGCTCGGCGGTACGGCCGCCTTCGCGCTGGCGGGCCGGGCCGGCTGGGCGGCGGCGTGCGGGGTGCTGGCGCTGCTCGTCGCGGTCGACCTGGTGATGATCGTGCGCCACATCCGGCAGGGCCCGCACTGGCAGCCCGGCCCCGATGTCCCCCCGTACGAGCCGCCCCGGCAGCACTGAGGCGGCGGTCGCCGCGGGTTTCGGGGGGAGTCAGTTCTCGAAGCGGGCCGCCTGCACGTACTCCGGCTTGGGGTCCAGGGCGGCGGCCAGTCGGAAGTGCTTGCGCGCCCGCTCCGGCCGCCCGGACCGCTCGTGGGTGCGGGCCAGCGCGAAGTGCGCGAACGCGTTGTCCGGCTCCCGCTCCAGGATGTGCTCGAATTCCCGCGCGGCCGCACGCAGCTGTGCGGAGGCGAAGAAGGCGCGGGCGCGCAGCAGCCGGGCCGCGCCGCTCTCCGGATGGGCGGCTATCAGCGGGTCCAGCAGCCTGATGGCACCGCGGGGATCCCGGGCGGCGAGCAGCTGCTCGGCGGCCCGGAACGCGATGACGTGGGTCTCCGGGCTGCGGGAACCGGAGGCTCCGGGCGGGCCGGACGACCCGGGCGGCGGCGTGGTCTCGGACACGGTCGGATCCTTCCCACTACGGCCCCCTTCGATACCCGGGCCCGCTCCTGATCCACGGACCCGCCGGCGTGACCGGGCCCGGGACCGCCGGCCGGGCGCATGCCGGCCGGGCGCTCCCGCAGGCCGCAGGCCGCAGGCCGCAGGCCGCAGGCCGCATCGGCCGGGACCACCCCGGCCGCAGCCGCCTCAGCCACAGACCGCCTCAGCCGCAGGAAGCCCTCAGCCACAGACCGCCTCAGCCGCAGGCAGCCCTCAGCCGCAGACCGCCTCAGCCGCAGGAAGCCTCAGCCCCGGGCGGCCGCCGCCCGTGCGGTGAGTTCCTCCCACACCTTGCGGACCTGCGGCTCCAGCGCCTCCAGCGGCCCGTCGTTGTCGATGACCAGCGTGGCCACCGCCAGTCGCTGCTCCCGCGTGGCCTGCGCGGCCATCCGGGCCCTGGCCTCCGACTCGGCCATCCCGCGCAGCCCGGTCAGCCGGGCCAGCTGGGTGCCGGGGGCGGCGTCGACCACGACCACCAGGTCGTAGAGCGGCGCCAGCCCGTTCTCGGTCAGCAGTGGTACGTCGTGCACCACGATCGCGTCAGGTCCCGCCGCCCGTTCCAGCTCGGCGGACCGGGCCCCGACCAGCGGGTGCACGATCCCGTTGAGCGTGTTCAGCTTCTCCGGGTCGGCGAACACGATGGAGCCCAGCTTCGGCCGGTCCAGCGTGCCCTCCGGGGTCAGCACCTCCGGGCCGAACGCCTCGACGACGGCCGCGAGCCCGGCCGTGCCCGGCTCCACGACCTCCCGTGCGATCCGGTCGGCGTCCACGACGACCGCACCGTACCCCGCCAGCAGCCGCGAGACCTCGCTCTTGCCGGCACCGATTCCGCCCGTCAGGCCCACTTTCAGCATGGGCCGCAGCTTAGACGGCGTACCGCGACCGGGGTACGGCAGCCCGTGTCCCGCCCCACCCTCAGAGGTCCCCTTCGCGCTCCGCCAGGAACCGCTCGAACTCCAGGCCGATCTCGTCCGCCGAGGGGATGTCGGCCGGCTCGGCGATCATGTTGCCCCGGGTCTCCGCCCCGGCCACCGCGTCGTACTGGTGCTCCAGGCCCTGCACGAGGCCGACCAGCTCCTCGTCACCCTCCCGGATCTGCCGGTCGATCTCCGTCTGGGTGCGGTACGCCTCGGTCCGCAGCGCGTGCGCCACGCCGGGCAGGACCAGGCCGGTCGCGGCCGTGATGGCCTCCAGCGCGGTGAGCGCCGCGTCGGGGTACGGGGAGCGCGCGACATAGTGCGGCACGTGGGCCGCGACGCCCAGGACGTCGTGTCCGGCCTCGCCGAGCCGGAACTCGACCAGCGACTCCGCGCTGCCGGGCACCTGCGCCTCGTCGAAGGGGCTGCGGTGGCCGGGCATCAGGTCGGTGCGGTTGCCGTGCGGGGTGAGGCCGACCGGCCGGGTGTGCGGGACGCCCATCGGGATGCCGTGGAAGTTCACCGACAGCCGGACCCCGAGCCGCTCCACGATCTGCCGGACGGCGACGGCGAAGCGCTCCCACTCCACGTCCGGCTCCGGGCCGGACAGCAGCAGGAACGGGGCCCCGGTGGCGTCCTGGACGACCCGGACCTCGATCTTCGGCTCCTCGTACGCGGTCCAGCGGTCGCGCCGGAAGGTCAGCAGCGGGCGCCTGGCCCGGTAGTCGACCAGCCGGTCGGCGTCGAAGCGGGCGACGACCTGGTGCGGCAGGGTGTCGAGGAGCCGCTCGACGATCTGCTCACCGGTCTCACCGGCGTCGATGTAGCCCTCGAAGTGGTAGAGCATGACCAGCCCGGCCGACTCCTGGGCCAACGCCATGTCCACCACTGCCAGACCCTTGGCGTCCCACTCGTACAGACCCTGGGGATCAAGCACCGTCACCACTCCTCCTCGCCGCGTTCTCCTTTCGCAACGCCCAAGGAGCCGACGCCATTCCCCAGTTGGCGTCTTGACCGAAAGCGGCCCGGGCGTACGGAACGCGGTAAGGCCCGCCCCCCGGAGGGGACGGGCCTTACCGTTTCAGCTTTCGGTCAGCGACCGGGACGCTGCGCCGTGATCAGCTCTGGCCGCCGGCCAGCTTCTCGCGGAGCGCGGCCAGGGCCTCGTCCGACGCCAGGGCGCCGGAGTTGTCGTCCGACTCCGAGGAGTACGAACCACCGGTCGGCGCGGCGGCGGCAGCAGCCTCGCCACCCTCGGCCGCGGCAGCGGCGTCGGCCTCGCGGGACTTGATGACCTGGGCCTGGTGCTGCTCGAAGCGGGCCTGGGCCTCGGCGTACTGGGTCTCCCACGCCTCGCGCTGCTTCTCGTAGCCCTCGAGCCAGTCGTTGGTCTCGGGGTCGAAGCCCTCGGGGTAGATGTAGTTGCCCTGGTCGTCGTAGGACGCGGCCATGCCGTACAGGGTCGGGTCGAACTCGACCGACGCCGGGTCGGCACCGAAGGACTCGTTGGCCTGCTTCAGGGACAGCGAGATCCGGCGACGCTCCAGGTCGATGTCGATGACCTTGACGAAGATCTCGTCGTTGACCTGGACGACCTGCTCCGGGATCTCCACGTGGCGCTCGGCCAGCTCGGAGATGTGGACCAGACCCTCGATGCCCTCGTCCACGCGGACGAACGCACCGAACGGAACCAGCTTCGTGACCTTACCCGGGACGACCTGGCCGATCTGGTGGGTACGGGCGAACTGCTGCCACGGGTCCTCCTGGGTCGCCTTCAGCGACAGGGAGACACGCTCGCGGTCCATGTCGACGTCGAGGACCTCGACGGTGACCTCCTGGCCGACCTCGACGACCTCGGAGGGGTGGTCGATGTGCTTCCAGGACAGCTCGGAGACGTGGACGAGACCGTCGACGCCACCCAGGTCCACGAAGGCACCGAAGTTGACGATCGAGGAGACGACGCCGGAGCGGACCTGACCCTTCTGCAGGGTGGTGAGGAACGTCTGGCGGACCTCGGACTGGGTCTGCTCGAGCCAGGCGCGGCGGGACAGGACCACGTTGTTGCGGTTCTTGTCCAGCTCGATGATCTTCGCCTCGAGCTCCTTGCCCACGTAGGGCTGGAGGTCGCGGACGCGACGCATCTCGACCAGGGAGGCCGGGAGGAAGCCGCGGAGGCCGATGTCGAGGATGAGACCACCCTTGACGACCTCGATGACGGTACCGGTGACGATGCCGTCCTCTTCCTTGATCTTCTCGATGGTGCCCCAGGCACGCTCGTACTGGGCGCGCTTCTTCGAGAGGATCAGGCGGCCTTCCTTGTCCTCCTTCTGGAGAACCAGGGCCTCGATCTCGTCGCCGACCTTGACGACCTCGTTCGGGTCGACGTCGTGCTTGATCGAGAGCTCGCGGCTCGGGATGACGCCTTCGGTCTTGTAACCGATGTCGAGCAGGACCTCGTCCCGGTCGACCTTCACGATGACGCCGTCGACGATGTCGCCGTCGTTGAAGTACTTGATCGTCTCGTCGATCGCGGCGAGGAAGGCTTCCTCGTTACCGATGTCGTTGACCGCAACCTGCGGAGTGGTGGCGGTGGTCTCGGTGCTGCTCGTCATGTGGGAAAGGGCTCCGGTTACGGACAGAAGGTCGTAGGTACTGCTACGCCGGGAGCCCTTATCGCCTCTGCATACGCCGGACAGCCAAGGAGACCTTGCGGCCGCCGCCCACGACGGGACGGCGAAGGCCTCGAAAACCGAGGGGACTGCAACAGATGCGAGCGCAGCCTGCTAGGTCTGAGGAGCGCAGGCTCGCAGCGCAACTTGTAGCATACGGGGGCAGCCGGACAGGGTCAATGCGCGAAGGCGCACACCCGGGGCAGAAGCCCGCATAACCGGCACAACTCGTAGGTGGAGAAGCCGCTGCGGCCTCCGCCCACTTTTTCGAAGACTACGACGACGGGCCCCATGAACCAAGAGGACTACGCACCCGAAGACGCGTACGAAGCCGGATCGGACTCGGACGCGGACGCCGAGGCCACGCGGCGTGACGCCGGCGAGACGGAAAGCAGCCGCGCGAGCCGCGGCTGGTGGGACCGCAACGCCGACGAGTACCAGAGCGAGCACGGGGCCTTCCTCGGCGACGACCGCTTCGTGTGGGGCCCGGAGGGGCTGGACGAGGCCCGGGCGGGGCTGCTCGGCCCGGCCGCCGGCCTCAAGGGCCTCGACATCCTGGAGATCGGCGCCGGTGCCGCGCAGTGCGCGCGCTGGCTGGCCGCGCAGGGCGCCCGCCCGGTCGCCCTGGACCTGTCCCACCGCCAGCTCCAGCACGCGCTGCGGATCGGCGGCGGGGTCCCGCTGGTGGAGGCGGACGCCGGGGCGCTGCCGTTCCGGGACGGCTCCTTCGACATGGCCTGCTCGGCGTACGGCGCGGTGCCCTTCGTGGCCGACCCGGTGCGGGTCTTCCGGGAGGTGCGCCGGGTGCTGCGGCCCGGCGGCCGCTGGGTCTTCTCCATCACCCACCCCGTCCGCTGGGCCTTCCCCGACGAGCCCGGACCGGAGGGGCTGTCCGTCTCCGCCTCCTACTTCGACCGCACGCCGTACGTCGAGCAGGACGAGCGGGGCCGCGCAGTGTACGTCGAGCACCACCGCACCCTCGGCGACCGGGTCCGCGAGCTGGTCGCGAGCGGCTTCCGGCTGGTGGACCTGGTCGAGCCCGAGTGGCCGGCCTGGAACAGCCAGGAGTGGGGCGGCTGGTCCCCGCTGCGCGGCAACCTGATCCCGGGCACGGCGATCTTCGTGTGCGAGAGGGACTGACGCGGAGCCAGGGGACGGGCCGCGATACGAGGACGGGCCGCGACACGAGAGGGACGACCCCGATGCAAGAGGGACTGACGCCGATGCGAGGGGGACGGACCCCGACCCGGGAGGGACTGGCTGCGATGCGAGAGGGACTGGCCGCGAAGTGATCCGTTCCGCCGCCCTGGACGCGCTGCCCGTGCGCGAGGCCGTCCCCGCCCTCACCCGGGCGCTGGACGCGCACGGCACGGCGGTGCTGTGCGCCCCGCCCGGCACCGGCAAGACCCTGTGTCTTTTACACATCTGAAGCTGCCGACCAGCCTACGCGTGGTGGATCTCGTCGGCTCTGGCTCACTGTATAAGTCGAA
>NZ_WTFF01000350.1 GCF_019400985.1 Streptomyces bambusae | reverse complement strand
GGGGTCCGGGCGGCGGCGGCCTCGTCCAGGACGGCCGGGTCCATGCCGAGGGCGGCGGCCGCGGCGAGGGCCGCGGCGACCAGCCCGGCGGTGTGCAGCCGGCCCTGGCAGAAGGCCTCCAGGGTGGCCGCGTCGTGGATCCGGCCGGCCCGGACGGCGGCCTCGGCCCCGCCGGAGTGGGCGTGGCCCCCGGCGGGGAAGCGTCCGTCGGCCAGGACGAGCAGGGCGGCGCGGCTCATCGCGGGCCGCCCAGCGGGGACCGTCGGCCGCGCATCAGAAGAGGCCGCCCATCAGAAGAGGAAGTAGCGCTGTGCCATGGGCAGCTCGGCCGCGGGCGCGGGTTCCACGGCCTCCCCGTCGATCGTCACGGTGAAGGTGTCGGCGTCCACCTCGACGCGCGGCCGGGCGCTGTTGCACCGCATGTCGTCCTTGGTGGTCTTGCGGGTGTTGTCGATCGCCGTGAACTCCTTGCCGAGGCCCAGCCGTTCGGGCAGTCCGTCCTCCAGGGCGGCCGGGGCGGCGAAGTTCAGGGAGTTCTGCGCGGGGGCCCGTCCGTGGGCGCCGAACATGGGGCGGGGCAGTACCGGCTGCGGGGTGGGGATGGAGGCGTTGGCATCGCCCATCTGGGCGTACGCGATCTGGCCGCCCTTGATCACCAGCTGCGGCCTGACCCCGAAGAAGGCCGGGTCCCACAGGACCAGGTCGGCGAGCTTGCCGACCTCGACCGAGCCGATCTCCCGGGCGAGGCCCTGGGCGACGGCCGGGTTGATCGTGTACTTGGCGACGTAGCGGCGGGCGCGGTGGTTGTCGGCCGGTCCGTCGCCGGGCAGGAAGCCGCGGCGCTTCTTCATCACGTGGGCGGTCTGCCACGTGCGCAGCACCACTTCCCCGACCCGGCCCATCGCCTGGGAGTCGGAGGAGATGATCGAGATGGCGCCGAGGTCGTGCAGCACGTCCTCGGCCGCGATGGTCGAGGGCCGGATCCGGGACTCGGCGAAGGCCAGGTCCTCGGGGACGGCGGGGTTGAGGTGGTGGCAGACCATCAGCATGTCGAGGTGCTCCTCGACCGTGTTGACGGTGTGCGGGCGGGTCGGATTGGTCGAGCTGGGCAGCACGTTGGGCTCGGAGACCACGGTGATGATGTCGGGCGCGTGCCCGCCGCCCGCGCCCTCGGTGTGGTAGGCGTGGATGGTGCGCCCGGCGACGGCCGCCAGGGTGTCGCCGACGAATCCGGCCTCGTTGAGGGTGTCGGTGTGGACGGCGAGCTGGGCCCCGGTCTCCTCGCACACGTCCAGGCAGGTGCCGATGACGGCCGGGGTGGCCCCCCAGTCCTCGTGGATCTTGAAGCCGAGGGCGCCGCCGCGCAGTTGGGAGTGCAGGGCGTCGCGGGACATGGTGTTGCCCTTGCCCAGCAGGCCGATGTTGACGGGGTACGCGTCCAGTGCCGCGAACATCCGGGCCAGGTGCCAGGGTCCGGGCGTGATGGTGGTGGCCTTGGTGCCCTCGGCGGGGCCGGTGCCGCCGCCGACGAGGGTGGTGATGCCGGAGGCGAGGGCCTCGTCCAGGATGGTCGGCGAGATGAAGTGGACGTGGGCGTCGACGGCCCCGGCGGTGAGGATCTTCCCGTTGCCGGAGACGATCTCGGTCTCCGGCCCGATGACCAGGTCCGGGTCCACGCCGTCCATCGTGTCGGGGTTGCCGGCCTTGCCGATGCCGCAGATGCGGCCGTCGCGGATGCCGACGTCGGCCTTGACGATGCCCCAGTGGTCGAGCACGACCACCCCGGTGACCACCGTGTCCGGGGCACCCTCGGCGCGGGTGGTGCGGGCCTGGCCCATGGACTCGCGGATCACCTTGCCGCCGCCGAACACCGCCTCGTCGCCCGCGCGTCCGGGGCCGCCGCTGCGGTCCTCCTCGATCTCCACGAAGAGGTCGGTGTCGGCGAGCCGGATCCGGTCGCCGGTGGTGGGTCCGAAGAGGTCGGCGTAGACGCGCCGGTCGAGCTCAGCCATCGAGGGCTCCCCCGGTCTCGCCGCGCAGGCCCGGCACGGTGCGCAGGCCCCCCAGCGCCACGAGCTCCACCTCGACCGGGATGCCCGGCTCGAAGCGCATGGCGGTGCCGGCGGCGATGTTGAGCCGTCGGCCGTGCGCGGCGCGGCGGTCGAAGTCGAGGCCCGGGTTGGCCTCGGCGAAGTGGTAATGCGAGCCGACCTGCACCGGCCGGTCGGCGGCGTTCAGCACGGTGACGCGGGTGACGCTGCGGCCCTCGTTGAGCGGGATCGGAGCGTCCGCGAAGTGGATCTCACCGGGGATCACGTGCGCGCCTCCTCTCAGACGATCGGATCGTGGACGGTGACGAGCTTGGTGCCGTCGGGGAACGTCGCCTCGACCTGGACGTCGTGGATCATCTCGGGGATGCCCTCCATGACCTCGGCGCGGCCGAGTACGGTGCGGCCGGAGGCCATCAGCTCGGCGACGGTGCGGCCGTCGCGGGCTCCTTCGAGGATGTGGGCGGTGATCAGGGCGATCGCCTCGGGGTGGTTGAGCTTCAGGCCCCGGGCCCGGCGCCGGCCGGCCACGTCGGCGGCCACGTGGATGAGCAGTCTTTCCTGCTCATGAGGTGTGAGGTGCACGCGTATCACCCAGCTTCCGGTACGTGATCAACTGTGCCGTGCGCGACCGCTTTACCGCCGCATGGGTGATCATTGACGGTGGACCGGAACGCCCCGCCACGCTAAGGCCGGTATTTTTCCGGCGAGTTAATTCACGTTTCGGGTAGCGTCCGGGTTCACCCGTTCGAGCGCATACGCGCCGGCCTTCGTGAGGGAGAACCGTGTTCCGCAATCCTGTCCGGCACATCACCTTCGACGCGCACGACCCCTACCGGGTGGCCGGGTTCTGGTCCGAGGTCACCGGCTTCCCGGTGCACCCCGACGACAAGGAGGGGGACGACGAGGTCCTGCTGGACCCGGGGCAGCCGGGCGTGCCGGGGCTGCTCTTCATCCGCGTACCGGAGGGCAAGGCGGTCAAGAACCGCGTCCACCTGGACATCCAGCCGACCGACGGCACCCGCGACGAGGAGGTCGAGCGGCTGACCGCCCTCGGCGCCGCGATTGTCGACGATCAGCGCCGCCCTGACGGGACCGGCTGGGTGGTCATGGCGGACGTGGAGGGCAACGAGCTGTGCATCGAGCGCAGCGCGGCGGAGCGCGGCGCGGCCTGACACCCCCTTCGGGGCCGGCGGTCAGCCCCGGGACTCGGAGACGACCGCGCCGACCGCCCAGGGCAGGGAGATCCACACCGTCTTGCCCCCGTCCGAGGTGGGGCTGACCGACAGCCGGCCGCCCGATTCCGCGGTGAGCCAGCGGATGATCACCATCCCCCGGCCGTTGTCCTGCTGTACGGCGGCGGGCAGGCGCCGGGGCCAGCGCGGGTGGCTGTCGGTCACCCCGATGCGCAGGGTCTCGTCGCGCTCCAGCCGTACGTCCACCGTGAAGGTGGGCGACTGCCCGAAGGTGTGCTGCACGGCGTTGGTGGCGAGTTCGGAGACGATCAGCCGGACCGAGTCCGCGACGTCCGCGTCCTCGGGCAGGCCCCATTCCCCGAGGATCTGGGCGACGTAGCGGCGGGCGACGGCGACCGAGGCGGGATCGCTCGGCAGAGTGACGGATGCTTCCTGGTGATCTGCCATGGCGCGGTCCCTTTCCCACCGGGGCGAACCGCCCCGGATCTGTGCTGACCGCCAGAGTGCCACTCCCCGCCCCGCCACGTCGGCCGTTCCCCCAAGATATGCATATATCTGTCGCCCGATGCGGTGAACTCTGCTACGGAAGACCGTATTTGGAGGGCAGACTGGTGCGATCTGTGCCGGTTGAAGGAGGGCGGACATGCAGTACGGACCTGCGGTGCGCCGGCGCAAGCTCGGCGAGGAACTGCGTGCGCTGCGCGACCGTTCCGGGCTCACCAGCGGTGAGGCCGCCCGGATCGTGGGATGGCACCAGTCGAAAATCAGTCGGATCGAGACGGGCCGCAGTGGCGTGAAACCGGAGGACGTCCTGCTGCTGCTCGACGCGTACGGCGGGGTCGGCGAGCAGCAGCGCGCGCTGCTGGAGGCGCTGTCCGCCTCGGCCGCCGGCCCGGCCGACCCCGGCGGCGGGGGCGGCCGCGAGTGGTGGCACGACTACCGGGGCCTGCTGCCGCAGGAGTACCGGGACTTCATCAGCCTGGAGGCCGGGGCGCGTTCGGCCCGGACCGTGGAGCTGTCGGTGGTGCCCGGGCTGCTCCAGACCGCGGCGTACGCACGGGCGGTGACCCGGGCTGCGCTGGGCGGACTGCCGGAGCCGAAGGTGGACGCGCTGGTCGACGTACGGCTGGCACGGCAGGCGGTGCTGCGGGCGGACCCCCCGCTGGAACTGAGCGCGGTCCTGGACGAGGCGGTCCTGCGGCGGCAGATCGGCGGGCCAGGGGTGATGGCGGAGCAGCTGCGGCACCTGGTGGAGGTGGCCCGGCTGCCGCAAGTGCGGCTCCAGGTACTGCCGTTCAGTGTAGGTGGTCATCTCGGCCTGACCGGACCGTTCGTAATTTTCTCATTTCCGAACATCGCCGATCTGGATGTGGTGGTACTCGACCATTTGACGAGTAGCCTCTATCTGGAGCGGAAGGAAGACCTCGAGGCGTACAGCGCCGCGTTCCGCACCATCCAGGCGCACGCCCTCCCGCCCCACGACTCGTCGGAGCTCATCAGCGCCCTCGCTGACGACGCGTAAGGAGGCACCCCCGTGTCCGCAATACCCCCACCCCCCGGCGGACTGGAGAACAGCGCGATCCGGTGGCGGCGCAGCAGCCGCAGCACCGGTATGAACAACTGCGTGGAAGCCGCCGCCCTGGCCGGCGGCCTGCTGGCCGTCCGCGACTCCAAGCGGACGGACGGCCCGGCCGTGCTCTTCACGGGCCCGGCCTGGGACGGCTTCCTCGCCCACGTACGGACGGACAGCGCCTAGCTAGGCGCGTCCACCGTCCGTGGCTCCGGCCGGCGCGGTGGCCAGGATGGTCTCCACCGCCCGGGTGATCTCGTCCCCCGTGAGATCGGCCCGCGCGGTCAGCCGCAGCCGGGAGATGCCGTCCGGTACGGACGGCGGCCGGAAGCAGCCCACGGACAGACCCGCCTCGCGGCAGTCGGCGGCCCAGCGCAGTGCCGCCGACGCGGACGGGGCCCGTACGGACACCACGGCCGCGTCCGGCCTGGCCGCGGTCAGGCCGGACGCGGTCAGCCGTCCGTACAGCGCGGCCGCCACCTCCCGGGCGCGGTCCGCCCGCTCCGGCTCCCGTGCCAGCAGCCGCAGGGCGGCCAGTGCCGCGCCGGCCGCGGCCGGCGCCAGCCCGGTGTCGAAGATGAAGGTCCGCGCCGTGTTGACCAGGTGGCGTATCACCTTGGCCGGGCCGAGGACCGCGCCGCCCTGGCTGCCCAGCGACTTCGACAGGGTCAGCGTCGCGACCACCCCGGGCGCCCCCGCCAGACCGGCGGCGTGCAGCGCCCCGCGGCCGCCCTCGCCCAGGACCCCCAGCCCGTGCGCGTCGTCCACGACCAGGGCCGCTCCCTCCGCCCGGCAGGCCTCGGCGTAGGCGGCGAGCGGGGCGGCGTCGCCGTCGACCGAGAACACCGAGTCGGTGACCAGCAGCGCCCGGCCGTCGTGCCCGGCGAGCGTCTTGCGGGCGGTCTCGGGATCGCGGTGCGGGACCACCGCGGTCCCGGCGCGGGACAGGCGGCAGCCGTCGACGATGGAGGCGTGGTTGCCGGCGTCGGAGACGACCAGCGCACCGTGACCGCTCAGGGCGGTGACCGCGGCCAGGTTCGCGGCGTACCCGGAGGAGAGCACGAGGGCGGCCTCGAACCCGCAGAAGGCGGCGAGCTCCCGTTCCAGCTCCGCGTGCAGCTCGGTGGTGCCGGTGACCAGGCGGGAGCCGGTGGCCCCGCCGCCCCAGCGGGCGGCCGCCTCCTGGGCGCCGGACACCGTCTCGGGGTGGCGGGACAGGCCGAGGTAGTCGTTGCTGGCGAGGTCGAGGAGCGGCGAGTCGGCCGGACGCGGGCGCAGGGAGCGGACGAGGCCGGCCCGCTCGCGGGCGCGCTCCTCGTCGTCGATCCAGGCGAACACGTCGGCCGCTGCGTGCTGGGGCATGGTTCGTCCTCGCGAAGGTGTCGGCTGTCCAATTTTGTCGGCTGTCCACAGACCAACCCCGACCCTAGCCGCAGGGGACCCCTGTACCAGGTGTGGCGATACACACACTCCGTTCCGGCCATGTTGTGCGATCTCTCCTTGGCCGGGAGTGGTGGTGTGGGACAGGATCGCCCCCATGGACCTGCTGAACACCCTGGTGGACAAGGGGCTGCGGCGTGAGCTGCCGACCCGCGAAGAGGCGCTCGCCGTGCTGGCGACCTCCGACGACGAACTGCTCGACGTGGTGGCCGCGGCCGGCAAGGTGCGCCGTCACTGGTTCGGGCGCCGGGTCAAGCTGAACTACCTGGTCAACCTCAAGTCGGGGCTGTGCCCGGAGGACTGCTCGTACTGCTCCCAGCGCCTGGGGTCGAAGGCCGAGATCCTCAAGTACACCTGGCTGAAGCCGGAGGAGGCCTCCCAGGCGGCCGCGGCCGGCGTGGCGGGCGGCGCCAAGCGCGTGTGCCTGGTGGCGAGCGGCCGCGGACCGACGGACCGCGACGTGGACCGCGTCTCGCAGACGATCGCGGCGATCAAGGAGCAGAACGAGGGCGTGGAGGTCTGCGCCTGCCTCGGCCTGCTCTCCGACGGCCAGGCGGAGCGGCTGCGGGACGCCGGCGCGGACGCGTACAACCACAACCTGAACACCTCCGAGGCGACGTACGGGGACATCACGTCCACCCACACGTACGCCGACCGGGTCGACACGGTGCAGAAGGCGCACGCGGCGGGCCTGTCCGCCTGCTCCGGCCTGATCGCGGGCATGGGCGAGAGCGACGAGGACCTGGTCGACGTCGTCTACTCGCTGCGCGACCTGGACCCGGACTCCGTGCCGGTGAACTTCCTGATCCCCTTCGAGGGCACGCCGCTGGGCAAGGAGTGGAACCTCACCCCGCAGCGCGCGCTGCGCATCCTGGCGATGGTCCGGTTCGTCTGCCCGGACGTGGAGGTCCGGCTGGCGGGCGGGCGCGAGGTGCACCTGCGCACGCTTCAGCCGCTGGCGCTGCACCTGGCGAACTCGATCTTCCTCGGCGACTACCTGACCAGTGAGGGCCAGGCCGGACAGGCCGACCTCGACATGATCGCCGACTCCGGCTTCGAGGTGGAGGGGGCCGACACCTCGACCCTGCCCCGGCACCGCTCCGAAGCGGCCGCGGCCGCCGGCGGGGGCTGCGGCTCGCACGGCGCCGGCGCGGGCTCCGTGTGCGGC
>NZ_WTFF01000035.1 GCF_019400985.1 Streptomyces bambusae | reverse complement strand
GTCCACCCAGCGTCCCCTGTGGGGGGGTGGCCGGGTGTGCGCATGCGGCCGCCGGGCCCCCCGCTGTGGCCGGGGCGGCGGCCGCGGCCTTGCGGGTCCGGGTCCGGCGCGGCTTCGTCGGAGCCTCCTCGGCCTCGGCCGGAGCCGCCGGGGTGGACGCCTCCGGCGCAACCGCCTCGGCGGTCTTACGGGTCCGGGTGCGGCGCGGCTTGGCCGGAGCCTCGGCCTCGGCCGGGGCGGCGGGGGCCTCGTCGGTGACCGGGGTGACCGGGGTGACCGGGGCGGCCTCGGCGGTCTTGCGGGTCCGGGTGCGGCGCGGCTTCGCCGGAGCCTCCTCGGACACGGACACGGCCACCGCTTCGGCGGCCGGAGCCGCCTCGGCCGGAGCCTCGGCCACAGCCGCGGCCTCGACCGCGGCGGGCACCGCCTGCGCAACCGGTACCTGGAACTACGTCGACCACACCGGGGTCACCCGCGTGTCGGCCAACGCGCGCGTGGCAGTGTACGACGACGATGCGCGCGGCTCCGACGACCTGCTGGCCAGCGGCACCACCGGCGCGGACGGCGGCTTCCGGCTGTGCTTCGACAATGCCGACGAGGAGGGCGGCGGTCAGGACGTCTACGTGCAGTTCGCCACCGAGAACCAGAACTGGGTGATACGCAACGGCAAGTCCCGCCAGCCGTATCGTTTCGCCACTGCGACCCGAGCGAACGTACCCACCGGCTCGTCGGTCGAATTCGGTGCCTTCCAGCCCGCCGATGCCGCCCTGATGCGCGGGGTCGAGGCCTTCGACACGGTCAACACCGGCTGGAACTGGAAGCCGGGGACCTGCTGGGACGCCCGCGACACCACCTGCCGGCGCGGTCTGGTCAACTGGGCACCCGACTCCACCGACGGCACGTACTACTCCACCCAGGGCAACGCCGTCCACCTGGCCGCCGAGGACCCGGACGCTCCCGTGCTCGTCCTGCACGAGTTCGGCCACGCGATGATGGACGACGTGTACGAGGACGCCTTCCCGTCGTCCCCCAACTGCAGCCCGCACTACATCACGAAGACCAGCTCGGCCGGCTGCGCCTGGACGGAGGGGTTCGCGACCTGGTTCGGCGTCGCCGCCCTCGGCGACCCCACCTTCCGCTGGCCCGGCGGCCGTACCCAGGATCTGGAGGGACCGACGTGGGGCACCGCGAACTGGGACGACGGCGACAAGGTCGAGGGCCGGGTCCTCGGTTCGATGATCGACCTCTACGACGCCTCGAACGAGCCGGGTGACGACTGTACCGAGGACTCGGCCGGGCCGCTGTGGAACACCTTCCTCGACCACGTCTCCGGTACGTTCACGCAGTTCTGGAGCCAGCGCGCGGCAGACGGGTACGACGTGGGCGCGGGCCCGCTGTCCTGCCTGTACCACAACACGATCGACTATTGACGCACCCTTCGCGGCGGCGTCGTCGTCCGTACGCCGCCCGGACGAAACGGGTGCGACGACGTCACGGCGCCCGCCGCGCACACGGCCGCACCATCCCGACCGGGGCTCCGGCCGGGGTGGTGCGCCGGCCGTGTCGCGTTGATACCTTGCCGCCCATGGCGACGGCGGAGATCGACGAGGCCAGGGTGGCGGCGGGGGCCGGTGAAGCACAGGTGGCAACGGGGACCGGCGAGGACGAACCTGAGAGACTCGGGGCCGCCCTGCGGCGGCTGGGCGTCGGCAGTGCGGCAGCCCTGCTCTACGGAGCGATGCTGGAGGCGGCTCCCGTACGCCTGCCGGACCTCGGCGCGGCCACGGGTCTGACCGGAGCCGAACTGTCCGCCGCGTACGCCGAACTCGCCGAGGCGGGGTTGGTCAGCACCTCCGTCGACGGCAGCGAGGCAGTGGCGCCACTGCCACCCGCCGCCGGACTGCGGCTCCTCGGCCGGCGCCGCGCCGCCGAACTCGACGCCTCCCGCATCACCGTCGCCGGGGCCTTCGAGGCCTTCCGTCGCCGGCGGCCCGCCGCCTCCACCGGGGACCACAGCAACGGCCTCGTCGAAGTCGTGACCGGCGAGGACATCGGTCCGCGGCTGCGCCAGGCCTGGGCCAGTGCCTGCGAGCAGATCCGCCAGTTCGACTCGCCACCGTACTTCCCGATCCCCACGGCCACCGACGAGTCCCTGGCCACGCTGGCCCGGGGAGTGATACAGCGCGTGGTGTACTCGCGGGACTCGCTGGAGCACCCGGGCAACCTGACCCACAGCATCGAGCCGTGCATCGCCGCCGGCGAGCAGGCCAGGGTGGTGTCCGTGGTCCCCGTGAAGCTCATCATCATCGACGACGCCTGCGCCCTGGTCTCCCTCTCGATCCACGAGGTAGACGATCACCATACGCTCCTGGTCGTCCAGCCGTGCGGACTGTTCTCGGCGCTGACGGCGCTGTTCGAGCAGACGTGGCAGACGGCACTGCCCCTGCACGGCTCAAGGCTGCCCCTCATACGGCCCCCGCACGACCGCGCCGGAGCGGCCCGGCCGCCGTCGGCCGCCGACCGTCGCCTCCTGGCGCTCCTCACGGGCGGGGTGTCCGACGAGGCCGTCGCCCGGGAGCTCGGCATCAGCCGCCGCACGCTGTTCCGGCGGGTGGAGATCCTCATGGCCAGGCTGGGCGCCGCCACCCGCTTCCAGCTGGCCCTCCAGGCCCAGCGCCGCGGCTGGCTCTAGGCGCCGGCCTACGGGCCGTCGGCCGCGGCGGCACACCTCGGTGCAGAGCATGCGTGGCTGACGGTTCCTTGTTTCAGGCTTCGTCTGCGGGGCCGGCGCTTCTTCCAGAGACGGCCGGCGGGCTGCCGCACCACCGTCCGCTCCACGGTTCAACGGTGACGACCGAGACGCTGGGAGGACTCGATGCCCCGGCGTGCGATGCGCGGCGTGATGTTCCGCGAGTGGCGCCATTTCCGCAGGTGGTCGTAGTCGTAGCCCTTGTCTCCGTGCAGCTTGGCGGGACGGCGGCGACGCGGCCCACGGCGAGAGCGGATGAGTCGATCGCGCACCTCGACCAGCCCGGCTCCCCGCGGGCGCCGAGCTCGTCCAGCACCAGACGGTGGAGCTTCGCCCATACCCGAGCCGCGGTCTACTCGGAGAACCGGCGGTGGACTGTCTGCCACGAGGCCCGAAGACCGGCGGCAGCTGCCGCCAGGTGCACCCTGAAGTGGCGACGAAGATGATCGCGGCGAGCACCGCGCGATCATCGACCCGCCTGCGGCCACCGCCTTGCGGCCTCGTGGGGATCGACGGTCTCACAGCCCGGAACAACTTTCGCAGCCCTCCGGCACCAGCCCCTCAACGAAGGCCGTCGAGTACAGCCCGCTCTATCAGTGCCGGAGTCGCCGGCCCGTCAGTGGCCTTCCAAGGCGCCCCGAATCGCGCCAGGTAGTGCCACACCTTCTTGACCGCCTGGGGGTCATGAAGACTGACCTGTGCGGCAAATCCGATGATCCGAGGATCGAGCACGCCGTCGACGGCGATCTGCCTGCCCAAGTCGACGTATTCCTGTCCGCGGTAGCCGGGGTGACACAGGAGTTCTTCAACCCTGAGCCGGAAGCCGGGGTGCCACTCCACCGGGCAGCCAAGACGCAGAGCCGCGGCCTCGACCGCCGTGCCTCGGTAGCAGGGATCCAGGACCAGCGCCTCAACATCGCAGTGCAGCCGGACCGGCCCGTGCACTTGAGCCTCGATGTAGTCGTCAAGCTCGTCCTGACGATCGGCGAGGGCAAGCCGGATGAGCCCCATGCGGTCCGCGACACCGAAATCCGAAGGCTCAAGGAAGCTGTCCGGGTAGCAGAACGTGGTCCGCGCCAGTGTCTCGGCAGCCAGCCGGAAGTGGGCCGAGCCGAACCGCGGCGCCCCGCCGACCGGCTTGCGACGGAAGTTCAACGCCCCGTAGACGGGCCGCTCATGAGCAGATGCTTCATCGTACGCCCCGTCGAAGATCCGGCTCTCCCAGCGCCACCGGTCGCCGCCTGGATGCGCGGTCAGTCCGCCGTTGCTGGTCCCCGTGACGAACTGCGAGCGGTAGACGCCGTCGTCGGCCATGGCGTCCAGGATCGGCCTGCCGTGCAGCAGACGGTCCGGGTGGAAGTTGAGGGTCACCCGCAGCGCCGGGTCCATCGGAGGGCCCGACGCCAGTTCCGCGACATGCCGAAGGGCCCGTTCCTGCGATGTCTGAGAGGCTGCGGAGCTCATCGGGACAGTGTTCCCCAACGTGGTCACTCGATGCACGTCAATTGTCCACCGCCAGCCCGTTCCGGTGTCACGGAGCGTTGATCGCCAATCGAGACGACCTCTTATGCCCCGTGAGAGTGGTCGCGGGCGGGTGGTCCCGCGCCGGCCTGCTGGTCCCGCTCGGCGGGGACGTGGAGTTCCCCGACGTCCACCGGATCAGGTGGCAGGGCGGGGTGACCACGGTCGCTCTGTGCTCCGCCCTCCCTGTTGCATCAGCGTGTTGGAGCTGATGCAACAGGGCTGGTTCGATACCGGGTCAGCGTACGGACCGCAGCCTCAGCGGCGCATCAGGGCGCGGTCCAGGAGGGGGAGCAGGTGGTCCCAGTGGCGCTCAATCCCGGAGGCGCTGAAGGCGTCGGTGTCGGACATGGTGAAGCCGTGGACGGTACCGGGGTAGATCTCGGAGGTGTGACGGACGCCTGCGGCATCCAGCGCCTGGTTGAGCTCACCGAGGGCCTCGGGTGTCATGTCGCCTTCCGCATGGCCGAGGTGGACTTGTGCGGTGAGCTTGGAGAAGAGGTCGGGCCCGTCGGCGCCCACGGGGCCGTGGAACGCGGCGACGGCGGCCACCCGGCCCGGGTGAGCCGCGGCGGCGCGCATCGCCAGGAGGCCCCCGATGCAGTACCCGGTCACCGCGACCGGGCCGGCGTCGACCTCGGGCCGGGTGGTGAGGAACTCGAGGTAGGCGTCGGCGTCACTCAGGGCACGCTCGGCTGTGTGCGCCTGGATCAGGGGCATCAGCTGGGCCATGACCTGGGTGCGGACCTCTTCTCCGATGTGCTCGGGAAGTTCGATCACCGGTGCCGGGCCGTGCCGGTAGAAGAGGTTGGGGACGAGTACGTAGTACCCGTGCCCGGCCAGTTCGCGGGCCAACGCCCGCAGTACGGGTCGGATGCCGAAGCCGTCCGAGTACATCAGCACCCCTGGGTGCTGCTCGCCGTCGTCGGGAAAGGTGGCGAACGCGTCGGCCTGACCGTCCTCGGTGGGAATCTGCAGCGTGTTGGCGGGCAAGGATCCTCCTGTCGTGGTTGATGTGGCGAACCTGTGATCAACACGACGGAGGCGGAGCTCGCGCAGCAGCGCAAGATCCTCGATCGATCAGCGGGCCCAGATCCTCCCGCACGGTGCTCAGCGGAGCACCGGGTCACCGATCCGTGTGTGGCGCGATGCCGTCCCGGTAGTCATCCCCGCAACGTAGACCACGGAACGAGGCCGACGCCAGCACTCCCGGCCCGCAGCGCCCCTCGAAGCACTCACTCACCTCAACACGCGGGGCTTGACAGGGAATCCGCCCAGGACGTCGCCCTGCTCCCGATCGTCTGCCCTTCGGTGGACCGGCAGACCGTGCACTCCACCCACGCGGGACGGCGCTCCCCGCTCGCCACCGTCGGCCGGGTCGTCGCGCGCCAGGACCGGACGCCGCTGGCGGAGGCGGGGTGTATCGCGCAGGTCGTCGGCCGGCTGCGGTGGGGAACTGGCGCAGCCGGCATTCCGACTTCCCGGGGCCCGGTGCGTGGTACGGGCGTGCAGGGCGCGCGGCCGTGAGCCCATGGCACGGAGGCCGGTCCACTGGGGCGGGCGACGTGCATCTGGCCGTATGCGCACGGTGCCGCGCCGCATCGAACTGCTTCACTGCAAGCAGCGCGGACCCACCGAGGCCCAGCCGTCGGCGAATCCCTTCCTGTAGGAACCTCCATCTGGGCGCCCAATGGGCCTCGGGGCCTTGGGGCAGCTACCGGTCGCCTCGTTGGCTGCCTTCCGACCGGCTGCGAATCCCTTGAGGTAGCCGTCGTCGTCCTCCACGCGGGCAGGCCGGCCTTCAGGCAGTTTGCCGGGTGCGCAGCGCGTGCGGAACGTCTCTTGGAACTCAGCGTATCCAAGACGCCACCCCTCCTGCCTTCCTTGCTCATGTGGACTGGGGTTCACGGGCACCAGGGGAGGCAGGGTCGGGCGACACCGCATGGCATCAATGCGGCCCTGTTTCCTTCCCGTGGCGAATCCGATTGCGCACCCCTGTTCGTAGGGGCCGCGCGCACTGTCCTGGTTGCGCAGGTCCGGGCAGGTACGGCTGGGAGCGGCGGACGCGGAGGTTGCCGCGAGGGAGACACCTGGGGCGGCCAGCACGGCGGTGATCACGAGGGGAACGAGACGTCGGGGCCGGGTGAATGCCATGAGAGGAGTCCTTCCGGGGGTCACAGGGCCGGGCCGCGGATGAGGCGCGCGGGCAGGCCGGGTTCGGGTGTTGTCCGCGCCTCCATTGCGCCCCGATCAGCACTCCTGGGTCACGGCACGGAAGGTCGGGGCTTGACAGGGTGCGGTAAAGCCGCCCCACCAAGCTCGATGCCTACCGCCTCCGCCCCACGCCTCGGCGCTCACCGGCCTCGCCGCACCTCACGACTGACGCAGCGGCCCGGCTCAAGGCGCGCAGTTGCCCGAGGCTGGGCCTGGGAGAACGGCACCCGGCTGGTGCAGGTATGGGCCGGTGTGAATCCGTGACTCCCACTCCACCTGTGACCCGATGTACGCACTGGCGGGCTCGGTCCTGGCCCGCCGTGGACCGACGGCGCCGGCGCCCAGGGGCGCTGGCCGGGGCATGTGCGCTGCGTTGACAATGCCTGCGGCGCGTGCGACAAACAGCTCACACCCATGAGGTCGTACAGCGACCCTGCCACCGGAGTCCGCGCTACGGGGACGTGCCGCCCAGGCCGACAGCCCCGCCGCGACCATCCCTGCACCACGACTCAACCCCCTCCCACCACGATCGGACCCGGACTCGATGCTCACTCCTGCCCCACGTGTGCCCGGACGGACCTGGACGGTCCGGCTGACCGGCCACGCCGACCACACCGCCACCGTCACCTGCACCGTCGAAGCCTGCCGCATGCCACCGAGGTCGAAGGACACTGCGGCCCTGAAGCGGTTCGCTGCGGGGCACGCCCACGCGCACGCGCGGCTGGCTACAGCCCGCCCTCACACCGCATGCGCCTGCGGGGCCAGACAGTGCGCCCTCCACGACGACCGCGTCCATTGCTCCGGCACCACACTGCTGGTACTGGTGCACAACCCCACAGTAGGGCAGGTCTGGACCCTGGCTGAGGTGTGCCAAGCCTGTGCGCCGCTCATCCCGCACATGTCCGTCATCGGCCGCACCCAGCACCGAGCCGCGGTGGATGACGGTGTTCCGGCGACCACCACGGGGCGGCCGCCCCTGGCGCCGGTGCCAGGCGGGTTCTCCTCGCCGCAAGCCATCGCATGGTAGGAGGGACAATCTCTGGCTGTGATCGATGACGACCCTTATGCATGGTTGGAAGACGTCGAGGGCGAGGCCGCTCTCGCGTGGGTGAGGGAACGGAACGCCGAGACGAACGTGGCACTGGCGGACGGTGCCGCCTTCGGCGAGCTGACCACACGCCTGCGTGAAGTGCTGGACAGCCCCGAACGCATCCCTTGCATCACGCGCCGCGGTGCCTTCCTCTACAACTTCTGGCAGGACGCCCGACACGTGCGTGGTGTGTGGCGGCGTACGACGCTGGAGCAGTACCGCAAGGACGTCCCCGAGTGGGAGACCGTCCTCGACGTGGACGCACTGGCCGCCGGGGAGGGCGAGCCATGGGTGTGGTCCGGCGCCGTGGTGCGCGATCCCGACCACGACCGGGCGCTGGTGCGGCTCTCCCGTGACGGGTCGGACGCGGTCGTGGTCCGTGAGTTCGACCTGGTGAGCTGCGCCTTCGTGGAGGGCGGGTTCGTGGTGGGGGAGGCGAAGACCCGGATCGGGTGGGCGGATGCCGACACCGTGCTGATCGGGACCGACACCGGGCCAGGCTCGCTGACGGACGCCGGCTACCCGAGAACGGTCCGCCGATGGCGCCGCCGCATCCCACTCCTGGACACCGAGATCGTCTTCGAGGCGGAGGACGGTGATGTGTCCGCGTTCGGCTGGCACGACGCCACACCCGGGTTCGAACGGACCTTCGTCGGCCGCTCGCTGGACTTCTTCCGCAGCGAGCAGTACCTCCTGACCGACGACGGCCGACGGGTGAGGATCGATGTCCCTGATGACGCCCACGCCTATGCCCACCGTGAGCATCTGATCGTCTCCTTGAAGACCGGCTGGTTGGGCCATGCAGCCGGCTCGCTGCTGGCGTTCGGCTTCGAGGCCTTCCTGGCCGGTGACCGCACCCCGCAGGTCCTGTTCACCCCGGACGAGCGGAGCGCGTTGGCCGGTCAAACCTGGACCCGCCACCATCTGCTGCTGGAGACGATGCGTGACGTCAGCACGGTGATGGAGGTGCTCACCCCGGACCCGGACGGCGGCGCATGGTCTCGCAAGCCGCTCGCTGACGTGCCCCCGCTGTCGGCGGTCACCGTCGTCGGCACCGACCCGAACGCGTCCGACGAGTACTTCCTGGACGTCTCCGGCTTCCTGCAGCCCTCGACCCTCTCCTACGGTCACATCGGCGGTGACAGCGAGATCCTCAAACAGGCCCCGGCCCGCTTCGATGCCCGCGGCCTGGAAGTGGAGCAGCACTTCGCGACATCGGCGGACGGCACCCGGGTGCCGTATTTCGTGATCGGACCCGATCACACCCGGACCGGCCCGGGCCCGGCCGTTCTCTACGGGTACGGCGGATTCCAGCTCTGCGAAACCCCCTACTACGGTGCGGTGACCGGCCGGGCCTGGCTCGAGCACGGCGGCACCCACGTGATCGCGAACATCCGCGGCGGCGGCGAGTACGGGCCCGCCTGGCACGAGGCCGCCCGCGGCGCCGGCCGTGTTCGGGCGTTCGAGGACTTCGCTGCCGTAGCCGAGGATCTCCATGCCCGCGGCATCACCACACCGGCCCTGCTCGGGGCACACGGCGCCAGCAACGGCGGCCTTCTCATGGGCGCGATGCTCACCCGCTACCCCCACCTGTTCGCAGCGATCGCCGCGGAAGCACCCTTGCTGGACATGCTCCGCTTCCACACCCTCCTGGCTGGCGCCTCCTGGACGGCCGAGTACGGCAACCCCGACAACGAAGCCGACCGCTCCCACCTTCAGGCCATCTCCCCCTACCACCAGCTGGCCGCCGACCGCACCTCCCCCCCCCTGCTGCTGATGACCTCCACCCGCGACGACCGCGTCCACCCCGCCCACGCCCGCAAGACGGCTGCCCGCCTACGCGACCTCGGCCATCCGGTATGGCTGTGGGAGAACACCGGGGGCGGCCACTCCGGCGCCGGCGACAACCAACAAGCCGCCCACAACGACGCACTGCTGTACACCTTCTTCCGACAGCACCTGGCAACCTCGCCTCACCACGGCACCGGCTGACGCGGGGCGCCCGAGACCGGGCTCTGTATGAGGCAGTACGACAACGGTGCGGGGAGGGTTGCAGCGTGGTCGGTTTCCGTAATGGCGGGTGAGACGGCGGTTACCGAGCCGCCCGGGCTCGAAAAAGGAGTTGGACGGGCGACCGCAGGTTGTTAGCGTGCGGAGCACCGTGACAGGACGCGAGGAGGTGACACCCATGAACGCTGTATCGAGGTGGGTGCTCCCTCCTTCCGTCACGGTGTGCGACTGACCAGGTGTCGTCGGGAGCGCCGCTGCAACCAGGCACTCCTGAAAGGCGACAACCATGAACATTGCGACGGTCAGCCGGGTGACCGAGACCCGGTGGCAGGCCGTGGTCGGCGATCGGATCGTCGGCCACGGCGACGTCTCACAGCGGCCGGACGGGCGGCGCTTCGTCAGCATTGACGTGTGGCGGGACGAAGTCTTCGACCGGCTCGCCACCGCGATCCTGGCGGATCTGCCGACCCCCCTCCACACCGTGGTCGGCGAGGCCGACTTCGATCTGAGGTCCCGCTGGGAACAGGCCGGCTTCACCCTCGAACGCCGCGAGTGGGAGTACGTCCTGTCCACCGACCCGCGCGAGACCGGGCTCGACGCGCTGTGCCCGCCCACGGGCGTGACGTTCCTGCGCGGCGGCGACGTCGACGAAGGCCTCCTGCACGCGCTGGATCGCGCGATCCGCGAGGAGGTAGAGGCCACCGTCGGATGGCAGACCATGCCGGCCGAGGTACTGCCGCGCCCGGCCGGGAGGACAGTGGGGGACCCGTCGAAGTACACGGTCGCGGTCCGCAACGGCGCGTACGTGGGTCTGGTCAGGGTGGCGCCGGTTCCCCGCCGAGCACGGGTCGGACTGATCGCCGTACGGGCCGACCACCGTCGCCGAGGTGTCGGGCGGGCACTGCTGGCCCACACGCTGGGCTCACTTCACCGGGCCGGAACCGCCTCGGCCTGGGCCGAGGCGGACGAGTCCAACACCGCCGCGCTCACCCTGCTCGAAAGCATCGGCGCCCAGCGGACCGGCAGCAACCTGGAACTGGTGCATCACTGACAACTCACCGATTCGAGAAGCGAGGAACATTGGCAAGAACAGCACACGGCCTGGAAGTCGAGGGCACCGTTGTCGAATGCCTGCGCAACGCCACCTTCAAGGTGGAGCTCCAGAACGGGCACCACGTCCTCGCGCACATCAGCGGGAAGATTCGCAAGAACTACATCAAGATACTCCCGTTCGACCGGGTGCTCGTGGAAGTCAGCCCCTATGACCTCACCCGCGGCCGGATCCTGTACCGGTACCGGACCTGAGCACTGGAGAAACCGCCTGAACCCGCAACGACCCACCGTGTCGGCCACTCGACCCCGCGTGGCCCGGACGGCAAAGTCCTGAGCCGTTCTCCCGGCTGAGGCCGTGCCGGACCAGGGCACGCGGAAGCCTCGCAGGCCGGTGAGCGGAGTCCACCGGCCTGCGAGACAGGAGAGCTTGGGTGTTCGGGTGGCCGGCCGAAGACCTCTACGGCGGGACCGTCGACGAGGGGCCTGCCAGGCCCAACTGTCGGGCGTGGGCGATGTCCGCGCAGCTTGCGGGCTGGGCAGCCGGGTGCTTGACCCCCCACCCGCTGGAGGGTCGAAGGTTGTCCTCGTAAACGACCGCACCGAGTTGTTGCCCACCGGCGAGCTCGCCCGCCGCACCGGGCTCTCCGTGCGCACGATCCGCTTCTGGTCCGACAGCGGGGTCGTCGAGCCGACCAGCCGCTCACGAGCTGGCCCGGATGTCCGCCTACGAGCGGCAGCGGATCCTGGTGGAGGTGAGTGCCGCCGAACCATAGACCACGGCGGCGTCCGTCGGCACCGCTCAGGTCCAAGCGGCTGCGCCTGACGCACGTCCGGAGGATCTGGTCTGGTTCGGGGCGGAGCCGGCTGCGGCCGACGGTTGAGCGGGGCGGGCCTGTTGCCGTCCGGGGGAGGCAGTCATCTCGCGCGGCTCGCTGAGCGCCGCGGCTATCGGAGATCCGGGTAGGACTCCGCGGAGGAGCACCCGGCACAGGTTCCGTAGTCGACGCTGCCGTCACCATTCGCCGGCTCGGAGTCACCTCCGGTTCGCGTGCCCGTCAGGAGGTCTCCCGCGGTCCGGGCCCGTTCGTTCTTGACCCCATTGTCATGGCCCGCGAGGCCGTTGAGCGTGTCGCCCCCCTTCATGGTCTCGAGCCTTCTCTGGTGCTCGCTCAGTGCCTGCCTGGCCGCCAGTGCCCGGTCCTGTTCTTCGGCCTTGGTTTGGGCCCTGCGGTTGGCTTCGATGACCTCCTGGTGCTGGAGGCGCAGCACCCGGGTGATCGCGGATCGGTCGCTGTCGTCCTGCGGCATGGCGGCCTGCGCTGCGGCGGCTGTCGGCGCCGGGGCCGCCCATGCGCTGAGGGAGAAGACACTGCATCCTGCGACCAGAACGCCCGACGCCGCGACCGCGAAGCGCCGTCCCCACAAGCTGATACCCATTTCTGTCTCCCATCTCGATATCATTGGCGCTATCGGACGTCCGGGGCTACCGGCCCCTCGGAGCACCCGGCGCACGTTCCGAAATCGAGGCTTCCTTCATCTTTCCCGGACTGCTTGAAGCTGCTGTTCTTCGCGTCCTGCAGGAATTCAGATTCCTGTTTCAGTTCGTTCTTCGCACCGGGGTCGTGGCCGAAAAAGGCCCCGAATTCTTCGAATGTTTTGCCGTCCCGTAGCTTCTCGACCTGCTCCGTTTGGTCGAGCTGCCGCTCCGCCGTCCTGCGCAGGTCCTGCTGCTCATTCCCCCAGGTGGTGATCGCGTTCACGGCTTCTTGCCTCTTCAGGCTCGACATCGTGGCGATCGAGTCGTCGTCACCCGTCACCGTGGTCGTGGCGCCGGCGTACTGCGCCGATTCAGCGGCCATGGCACCAGTGGGCAGCAGTGCGCCTCCTGCGACGATGGCGGCTGACGCAGTGAGCATCACAATGCGCTTCATCAGGAATCTTCCTCCGACATAAGGGCAAATCGATTGTTGAAAGGTCCCGCGAACCGTGCCGTCGGGTCGTCCCGGGCAGTTCGAGCGGGCCACCTGCTGGGTGTTTTCCCCTGCCTTCGAGTAAGCCCTGGCCAGCGATTTTCCGCACGATCCGGAATTTCGGGGCTTGACAGATGGAGGGGTCATCGACACGGCATGGCGTGGCGACCCGTGGACGGAACCGGAGTCGGTGCCGGAGGCGGGACATCTCGGCTCTCAACCTCTCGAACCTCCTGCTCCGACCGCCGGCCCGCAGTAGGGCCCGAGCCCGACCACACCGCCCCGCTGTGCTGGTCACGGCCATTCGTTGTTGGCTGCGGCTGCGACCAGCACCGTCGCTTCGTAGCGGACGGCGAGTTCGTCGTCTCTCGTGGCGACAGCGCGGTGCCGTTCGAGGTGGTTGATCCCGCACTCGACGGCGTGCCGCTCCTGGTAGTCGGCTTTGTCGAACTTCGGCGGCCGCCCGCCTTGTGAGCTGCGCCCCAGCCGGTTGCGGACACGGTCCGGGACCATGGTCCGGCGGCTCGACGGAGATCCCGCGGGGCGGTTCCTTCTGGAGGTCCTCCCTGCCGCCGCCACGGCGGCGTCCTGGTGTGCCCGGCATACGGTGGAGTCGACGTCTACGTCCCAGGTGCGATCTCTCGGTTTTGGGACTTGCGGCCCCCATGTATGACCTGTTCCGCCCTCCTGCGAAGATCATTTCAGGGCCGCACGGGCCGCTTTTCCAGGGAGGCAACGATGACGGCACGGACTGGTTCCTTCGCCGAAGACGCGGCGCGGACGCGCGTACTGGCCGCCTACGACCGGGCCATGGCGTTCTGGCCCGAGCCGCGCGAGGAGCTGGACGTCCCGACCCGCTTCGGAAGGACGCGGGTCCACGCCTACGGTGCGGGCGAGCGGACCCCCGTCGTACTGCTGCACGGGCGGAGCGCGACACCTGCCGAATGGGCCCCACACGTCGAGGCGTTGGCCCGGGGAGGGCGGCGCGTACTGGCGGTCGACCGTGTGGGCGAGCCCGGGTACAGCTCGCAGAGCCTTCCGATCGGCAGCGCCGACGACGCGGCTGCCTGGCTGGAGGCCGCCCTTGCCGGACTGGGGCTGGAGCGGGTTCACCTGATCGGGCATTCGTACGGCGGCTGGGTGGCGCTCCAGCAGACCGTGCTCGTCCCGGGGCGGATCGCGTCGGTGGCCGTGTACGACCCGCCGCGGGCCCTCGCCCCGCTCAAACCCGGATTCCTGCTGGGCGCCATCGCCGGTGCCGTCAGCGGCTCCGACGGCTTCCAGCGCCGCTGGTTCACCCGCCTGATCGGTGAGACCGGCGTGAGCGCGGAGGAAGCCGAGGCGGGGATGCGGCTGTCGCTGGACGCGATCAACGGATTCCGCCTGCGGTTGCCGCAGCCACAGCGCATGAGCGACGAGGAACTGGGCTCGATCAGGGTGCCTGCTCTCGTGCTGCTCGGCGGCGCCGACCGCGTCATGCACTCCCGCCGTGCCGAGGCCCGCGCACAGCGCCTCATCCCGGACGTACGGACCGAGATCGTGCCCGGTGCGGGGCACGGCATCCCGGTGGGGATCTTCAACGAGCGGGTGCCGGCCTTCCTCGACGAAGTGGAGCGATCCGTACGGACCTGAGCCAGTGCCGTTCTCCTGCGTCGCCACGCCGTGACCACCGCGGACGTCGGCCCCTCCCCGCCCACTTCGGTGTGTACGTGCTGTACGGCGACACCGAACCGCCCGGGGCTGTGGTCGGTGATCCTCGACGACGGCAGACGCCTTCGGGTCGCGATGAACGAGGAGGACGAGGAGGACGACGGTACGAGTTCTGGGCGGCCACGGCAGCGGTGCCGGGCCTGCCCGGGATCCGCGTGGACGAGGGGCTGTGGCGGCTACGGTAGCCCCCGGCCGTGCGCGGGAGCTACCGTCTCGCCGTTCCTCGCCCGCTGCCGGTCACCGGGCCGCACACCGGAGAGAATGGCTCGATGCCCCTGGCGGCCCTGCCGCGCCCCTCGGACGGATGACGCGGCGCTCGTCCCGCCGGATCGTGCCGGGCTGTCGGGCTGACCCTGGAAGGGGGATCGTGAGGGAGATCCCGGGATGATGCTCCGGCCGCCGGTTGAGCTGGTGCCGGCGCAGGCAGCGGAAGCCCTGCCGGGTCCGGCCGCGTTGCGTGCAGGGGTGGCGAAAAGCAGAAGCCGCACAGGCGCCCGGCGCCTCTGCTCACCCCGGCCGGGCCGAGCGGCGCCGTGCTGGTGCAGACGCGCCGCGGGTCGCTGGTCCAGGACCGGCGGCCGGACCTGGTGGCGGCCGCCGATAAGCAGCTGCTGCACGGCCTCGCCCTCGATGGAGAGCCGCTGTGGCCGGCCCTCGGACCCCTCCGACCGCCCCACCGCCAAGGAGCTGACCGAGCAATGGTGACCTTGCGCGCCCTGAACCTCGACGCCCCCCTGCCCTGGAACTCCGGCGTCGTCGAAGGACACGCCAACAGGGTCAAAGGCGCTCAAAGGCGAGGTGTTCGGCCGCGTAGGCTTCCGGTTCCTCCGCAAACGCGTCCTACTCGCATGAAAGGGGACGTTTCGCGATCCACAGAACCCGAGTCAGAACCGCCGGTTGCTCAGTGACGGTAGGCGGTGGTCGCGGTCTCGATGAAGGATCGGATCAACGGGTTGGCGTCGCCCTTGTTCCACGCCGCCACCACTCGGCTCGGCGGCATGTCGATCAGCGGAACCATGGCCAGCTCCGCGGGCAGGTCGTGTCCGAGCGGGGCAAGGCCCATCGTACCGTTCCACAGCACCGCCTGCAGACATTCCTGGACGGCGCGCACCACTGGGCCCTCGCGCGGCCTGCCGCCGTTCCAGTACGACTGCCAAACGGGGTCGGTGCCCTGCGGGAACTGGAACCAGCGACGGTCGCTCAGCTCGGCCAGTCGCAGGCCGTCGCGGCGGGCCAGCGGATCGTCGACGCGCAGGACCACGCCGACCGGATCGGTCCGCAGCGTACGGACCGTCAGGCCGGTTTCGTCGAACGGCGCCCGAGTCAGCGCGACGTCGACCAGTCCGGCGCGCAGCCCGCAGGTGGGGTCGCTCAGGTCGGTGTCGCGGATGCGGATGTCGATGCTGGGGCGGCTTCGGCGGTAGGCGGCGGCCAGCCGGGACAGTCCCGGGTCGGCGCCGTCGCCCAGGATGCCGATGGTGATGGTCGCGGCGCCGGCTGCCGCGCTCACGCGTACCTGGACGCGGTCGGCATGGTCGAGCAGGGCGCGCGCCTCGTCGAGCAGCACCGTGCCCACCGGAGTGAGCGTGACGCCGGTGGGCGAGCGGGCGAAGAGCAGGGCCCCGATCTCAGCTTCCAACTGCTTGACCGCCCGGCTCAGCGGCGGCTGGCTCATGTGCAGTCGGGTGGCGGCCCGGCCGAAGTGGAGTTCCTCGGCGACCGCGACGAAGTAGCGCAAGGTACGTAGCTCCACGCTGCAACGATACCCACCTGGTATCGGCGCCGTGGAACGGGTCTTGGACACTGAAGCAGCTCGGGCGGTGCACTGGTGGCCATGACCGAAGAAGCACGAATCAGCGAGCCGCAGACCGGACCCGCCCTGTCGGTGGTGGGTCCCGGCGAGGGCGAGACGATTGTTCTGGGCACCACGCGCATGCGCGTCCTGGAGGACGGCAGCCACACCGGGCACCGCCTCGCGATCGCCGAGTCCGTCCTCGCCCCGCACACCCAGGGACCGCCGCAGCACCGCCACGGCCGGCACGACGAGGGCTTCTACGTCCTCTCCGGGACCGTCCGGTTCACCGTAGGGGACCAGGACCACGACGCCACCACGGGCACGCTCGTGATGGTTCCGCCCGGCACCCCTCACACCTTCGCCAACCTGACCGACCAACCTGCCGTCATGCTCAGCACGTTCACACCCGACCTGTACGTGCAGTACTTCCGAGACCTCCAGGAGGTGCTCGCCGGCGGCCGGCCGCTGACTCCACAGGCCAACATCGACGCGATGAGCCACTACGCGACCGAGCCCGCCACCGACCGCGGCTGAAGCCGACGGCACGGCACGGCCGACCGATGATGGCCTGGGTCGACCGCGTACCCCTGCCCGCCCTCAGGGTGCTGGGGGCGGTCGAAATACTCGGCGCGACCGGCCTGGTACTGCCGCCGCTGACCGGCATCGCTCCCTCACTGGCGCCGGCCGCGGCCATCGGCTTCGTACTCCTGCAGATCGGCGCGATCACCGTCCACCTGAGCGGCGAAGACCGCCGGATCGTACTCAACGCCGGACTCACCGTAACCGCGGCCGTGACCATCTGGCCGGCCGTCCGGCTGTGAACCAGCACAGTCCTCGACCGGGGGTGGCGAAGGCCCCTTCTGGACCGCAGGGCGACGCACGGGAACCGGGTTCCGTCGCCGGCGGAGCGGTGCGAGAACGCGCGTGAGCACGATCGACCCGGATACAGGACCGCACCCCATTCCGGGCAGGTGTCGGGACTGAGATGCGGTGTCGGTCATCCATCGGCGGCTGCCGGTTCGATGTCGGCGGCTTGTCGACGAGGCCCTGCAACGTTCCAGGAACGGCCGGCCAGAACTCACTGGGCGGCCCCGATCCCCAGGAGTCACCATGCACATGCCCGTCACGATCATCGGCGCCGGACTCGGCGGACTCACTCTGGCCCGCGTCCTGCACGTCCACGGAATCCCGGCCACGGTCTACGAGGCGGAGTCCTCCCCGACGGTTCGCGCGCAGGGCGGGCTGCTCGACATCCACGACTACAACGGACAGCTCGCCCTCAAGGAGGCCGGCCTGATGGACGAGTTCCACGCCATCGTCCTGGAGGGCCACCAGGCGATGCGGGTTCTCGACCGGGACGGCACCGTCCTGCTCGACAAGGCCGACGACAGCACGGGCGGCCGCCCCGAGGTGCACCGCGGCGAGCTACGACAGATCCTGCTCGACTCGCTCCCCGGCCGGCACCGTCCGGTGGGGGCACAAGGTCAGCATCCCCACCCGGCTCCGCACCTGATCCGAGAGACAGCCCTCAGAGCGTGCCGGTGATGGAGGCGGTGCCGAGGGTCCCGGTGACGTCCTGGAGCGTGACCGTGGTGGCCGGGGTCCAGGTGCCGTCGGCGTGGCGGATGATGTGCAGGAGCTTGTCGTCGGAGGTGGTGGCGGCGAGCTGGAGCTCGCCGTCGACGTGGGCGGCGCCCAGGGACTTGACGGCGACCGCTCCGAGGTAGTCCTTCAGGTCACCGAAGGAGGTCCAGGTCCGGTCCGCGTTGCGGATCGCGTGGTACTGGCGGGTGCCGTTGTCGGTGGCGATGACGATCTGCGCGTCGCCACCGGTGCCGGCCATGCTCACGGAGCGGACGGGGCCGGTGGCCCCGGCCGCGCCGGCGACGTCACCCCAACTGCTCCACTGCCCGGCAGTGTTGCGGATGGTGTGGAGGGCCTTGCCGCCGCTCACCGCGACGAGCTGCAGCTCGCCGCCGACGCTGGCGGTGGCAGCAGCGGTCACGGTGCCGATCGGTCCGACGGCGCCGGCGACGTCACCGAAGGGAGTCCAGTGACCGGTGGCGTTGCGGATGGTGTGGAAGACCTTGCCGTTGGCGACCGCTACGACGTGCAGGTCGAGGCCGATGGAGACGGCAGAGACCTGGGTGACGTTGCTGAGGACGCCGGCGACCGCGCCGACGTCACCGAAGTTCCCCCAGGTGCCGTCGGACGTGCGGACTGTGTGGTAGATGCGGCCGTCACCACCGAGGGCGACGACGTGGGTGTCGGCATTGATGCCGGCAGCCGCGGCCGTGCGTACGCCGTTGATGTCCCCGGCCTCGGAGCGGACGTCGGTGAACCCCGTCCAGGAGCCGTCGGCGAGACGCATGCCGTGGTAGAGGCTGGTGCTGGTCTGGACGAGGGCCGCGGTCTTCCAACCGGGGGCAGGGGCTGGGGCCTGCAGCCAGCTGGTGCAGTGCGGCCCTGCCTTGACGGTCTCGAAGTTCGACCTGAACGCGTCGTAAACCGCCGGGTTGTCGATCTTCAGCAGCGTCTCGTCGTGCGAGCGAAGGTTGGGGAAGGTGTAGTTGTGGCTTCCCGTGAAGACCAGCTTGCGCTGTGGGACTCCCAGGTAGGTGCCCTCGACGAGCAGGTACTTCGAGTGGATACCGATCGTACGCGAGGTTCCGTCGCTGCCCGTCGCAGTGCCCGCGCAGCGGGCGATGTAGCCGAGTTTGCCGGCGATCGCGTTCTGGACGGTGGTGCCGAGGTTCCCGTCCTCGCCGTTGTGCAGCAGCTCCACCTGGCATCCCGCGGCCTGGAGCTGGACCAGCTTGTCGGCCACCTGGGGGCGTGTGAAGGCGTACATGCCGATCCGGATCCGGCTGGTCCCACCGGCGCAGTCGATGTTGTTCAGCAGGGAGACGACGGTGTCCGTGCCGGGGTCCGTGGAGTACGTGGTGCCCGACTTCTCCTGGCGCGGGAAGAAGTACGTCTTGTACGGGCCGGTGTCCTGGGTCTTGTAGTAGTGGGCCAGGCCCGTGCCGGAGGACCCGTAGGTCAGCAGGTCCTGCCAGTACGACCGGTACGCCGTGTAGAGGCCGGACCCGTTGTCCGGGAGGGTGACCGCGTTGTTGTAGAGGTTGCGGCGCTGGCTGGTGGTGAGGTTCGCCGAGGTCTGGAAGACCACGTTCTCCGTCGTGCCGACCTTGGAGAACAGGAAGAACTTGTTGTGGTTGATCGCGCCGTCGTCGCCGCCCCCGAGGTCGCGGTTGCCGATGCAGCCGCGGGCCGCCGGGCAGGCCATCACCCACGAGTCCGCGGTCAGGTCGGTGCCCAGGCCGCTGGCCGCGGCGAGAGCGGAGTACTCGGACCCGGTGGCCTTGCCGCTGTCCGGGTCGATGTCCGGGACGGCGTCCCCGTCGACTATGACCTTGACCCTGACTCCGCGCTGCTTGGCCGCGACCAGGGCGCTTCGCACCCCGCCGTCGGTCATCAGGTAGACGGAACCGTTGATCTCCGAACCTGCTGGCGCCCTGTTGACCAGCGAGATCAGCTGGTTGCGTATCGCGTCCTGCTGGGCCGCGGTGCCGGCCGGGTCGTTGAAGGTGGCGGTGACCGTAACCGAGTCGTCAACGGCTCCGGCGCCAGGAGTGCTGAGGAGCGTCAGCCCCACCATCAGCCCCGCAACCAGCGCCACTGATCTTGATTTGTGCATGCCTCAGTCTTTCATGACGACTGACACGGCGTCGGACGGGCGGTCCAGGCCCCGGGGAGGTGCTCGGGCCGCCGGTGGAGCCGATGCCGGCGCAGGCCGCGGAGCGCCGCACCAGGCATCACTCATTCGGCAGCCGGAAGCCGGCAGCAGCGATGCGCAAACGCATCCGGAGACGACCACGCGGTCACCCGCAAGCTCCTGCGTCTACCGGGCGATGACCCAGGTCAGCGACCTCCGGAACTCAGCCCGTTTACGGGTGTCGAGAATGGGCCGCCGGCTCCGTCCTCGGTATACCGGTGGCCTGCAACTGGCAGCGCAACACAGAGGGAGAACCGTCGTGACGCTTCAGCGGATGGACAACGTCGGCATCGTTGTCGAAGACCTGGACGCCGCCGTCGCCTTCTTCACCGAACTGGGCATGGAGGTCGAAGGCAAGGCGCAGATCAAGGGCCTCTTCGCGGATCAAGCCGTCGGACTCGACGGAGTCCGCAGCGAGATCGCGATGATGCGGACCCCGGACGGCAACGGCAAGCTGGAGCTCGCGCAGTACCACACCCCCGCGGCGATCAGCGGCGGATCACACAACCCGCCGCCGAACACGCTGGGCCTGCACCGGGTCATGTTCGCCGTCGACGACATCGACGACACCATCGCCCGCCTGCGCCTCCATGGCGCCGAACTGCTCGGCGAGGTAGCGCAGTACAAGGACATCTACCGCCTCTGCTACCTCCGCGGCCCCTCAGGCATCATCCTCGCCCTGGCCGAACAGATCAGCTGACGGCCCTTCGCAGCTGACCTGCGAGCAATCAGAACAGTCCGCTGGATGGATGAGGAGGACAGGCGACGAACGCCTGTCCTGCCCATCTCCAAAGCGAGCCGGCACCCCACCGGCGTGTCTCACGAGCAGGCAACTGTCGCACGGGCCGCCGCGGCCCGCCGCAGCAAGGTCCCGTGCGCCTCCGCCGGCGCCAAGCTCCTGGCGATGCCGAGCGTGAAGGGGCCGACGTATCGCAAGGGACCGGCCGGCGGGCAGGAAGCGGTGCCGTCCGCATTACGCGGACGGGAGTGTCCGCCTACCCTTGGTAAGGGAAGTTGAGGTCGGCAGGTGAGGGGAGTCGGGTGTCGGCCGAGAGTGTCCGCGTCGTCCTGGTCGAGTACTACGTCACGGAGCACGGCATACGCATCTTCGGGATCGTTCCCGAGGCGGAGAAGCCGGAGATCCTCACTGTCGGGCTGACGCGAGCGGAGTTACGGGCCTCGGTCAAAGACTTCTACGCCCTGTTGCGCGGTGAACGCTTCCGCATGGCCGATTACCTTGCGGGGGAGGCACTGCGGGCGCTGGTGCGGCCGATCGAGGAGTGGGCGGCGCCTGGCGACGTCGTCTATCTCGTGCCGCATGACGCCCTGCACCGGCTGCCGCTCCATGCCGTCCCCCTCGACGGCGCGCCACTCGCCGACCGGAACCCCGTCGTGCTGACACCCAGCGCGTCCGTGTTGCGGTACTGCTGGTCTCAACGGAAGGCGACGCGCTCGTCGGCGCTCGTCGTGGCCGCCCCTCCCGCCGATCCGCCGATGACGTTCGCGCTGACGCAGGCCACAGCGGTCAGCCGACTGTTCGCGGAGCCCGAGGTGCTCGTCGGTGCAAGGGCCTCTCGTGCCGGACTGCTGGAGCGGTTACGGGCGGGAAACGGGTCACCCGACGTACTGCACTTCACCGCCCACGGCGTGTTCGAGCCGGTCGATCCGATGCGCTCCGGTATCGAACTGGCCGATGGCAGGCTGACGGCCGAAGACGTCCTCGGCCTGTCCTTGGCGGCGGACCTGGTCGTGCTCGGCTCGTGCGAGAGCGGCCTGAGCGACCGGCGTCCCGGCGACGAACTGATCGGGCTCACCCGAGCCCTGCTGTACGCGGGGGCGGCGTCCACGCTGGTGTCGTTGTGGCGGGTCGACGAGCTGTCCACCGGCTTGCTGCTGACCCGCTTCTACCAGGAGTTGCGAGCGGGCAACAGCAAGGCGGAGTCACTGCGCCGAGCCCAGACATGGCTGCGCGGACTCACCCACGCCGACGTCCTGCGCCATGCACAGGACGTACGGTCCACGCTGGCGGACGGCTCTCCTCTGGAGACGGCGCTCCTCCTGGAGGAAGCCCAGCTCCTCGCCAGGGCCGGCGACGTCGGGACCGCCCTGCGGATCTACGACGAGCTGTGCGCCGCCCGCGGCCTGCGGGACGGTCTGCGTGCCGCCGCCCGGGAACAGGCCGGCCTGGTGCGGTTCGCCCGGCGGGTCTTCGAGCGGCGCTCGGGGGAGGAGAGGGCCTTCCCCGATCCGTACCACTGGGCGCCTTTCGTGCTGACGGGAGACTGGTGCTGATGACTTCCGGCCGTACGGTGTCCGACCTCATGAGCACCGACTTCGATACCGCGCACACGGAGCCGACTGGTGCCGACTGCCCGGACTGCCCGGAGCGTCCGGACCATCCGGACCGTCCGGACTGCACGGGCTGCCCGGACCGTACCGGCCGTCTCGTCGTCCTGCTGGACGGGGCGGGCATCCCGCACGGCTTGACGGGGCCGGACGGCCGGGGGCCGGTCGTCGTGGTCTCCGCGCGGCTGGACATCGTCGTGCTGCTCACCTCGGTCGACATCCTCGACGCACTGGACGGGACGGCCGGGTTGGTGGTGGTGCGTGCAGGAACCGCGGTGGTGGGCGTGGTGCCGGTGGACGCACTGCGTGAGGAGGCCGTCCGCTTCCTGGAGACGGCAGGAGCCCAACTGGGGGTGGACTCGGACCCGCTGGGAAGGCCGACGGACTTTCCTGACCCGGTCCGCATCACGTGTACCGACTGCGGCGAGGAGAACGAGTTCGAGTACTACGTCCAGGGGAAGGCGTACACCTGCCAGAAGGGCCCCCATCGCCTGGTGCCCCTGTCCCGTCGTGGCGGCACGTGATGGGCGTGCTCGACACGGCCGCCGGGGCCCTCGAACAGCGCACCCTGCGCGCCGTGTTCGTCCCCGTGCTCGGCTTCCTCATCGCCCTCGGCGGGCTGGTCGTCGCAGGGGTCGGCTGGTCGGCGGCCGTCCGGTGGTGGGCGGCCCTGGACGGCTCGGCACGGCTGGCACTCGCGGGCGTGCTGCTGGTGGCGGCCCTCCTGATCACACAGCTCGTCACGGCGCAGCGCACGGCGTTGGTCCGCCTACTGGAAGGCTACTGGCAGAGGCTTCCGCAGACGTGCACCACAAGGGGCCGGCGCCGCCAGGCCGCGATCCATCGCAGGCTGGGCATCGACGATCCCCGCTGGCACCTCTACCCCCGCGACAGCCGGCTCCTGCTGCCCACGACGTTCGGCAACATCATGCGCGGCGCGGAGCAGTACAGCACCGACCGGTACGCGATCCGGGCGGTCATCGCGTGGCCCAGGCTGTACCCGACGCTCCCCGAATCGTTCCAGCACACTCTTGCCGCGGCACTCGGCGAGCTGGAACTCGCCGTGACCATGTGCGCCCTGGGTGTGGCGTTCGCGCTGACGGGCACCGGCATCGCGGCATGGCTGCTGCCCTGGTACGCAGTGGCCCTGTGCTGGTGGGGCGGATTCCTGGTGGCATGGCTCGGCTACCTCGCTGCCATCGGCGCCGCCGAGGCCTACGGCCGGCTGTTCCGGACGGCCTTCGACGTCTACCGATGGTCGCTGGTGGAGGCCATGGGTCTGCGCCGCCCCTCCCACCACGAGGACGAGCCCACCTTGTGGCAAGCCCTCGACCGGCTGTGGGTCAGAGGCGCAGTGCATACCGACGAGTCCGCCCTCCTGGACCACGTGGACTCGGGCGCCGAGCCCCCGCCGTTGCGGCCACCTTCCCCACGGCCGGACCGCGCCGAGCAGGAACACGATTCCCCACACGCCTCTTCCACGGAGGGCAGCGGCCGCGGGGGCGGACTGTCAGCAGCCTCCAGGAGGCGCTGGCCCCTGGTCGTCCTGGCCCTGGGACTGGTGCTCGGCGGTGCGACGGCTGCCGTTCAGACCTGGACGGAACCGACGACCACGCAGCGGTCCGTGCTGCCCTACCGGCCCCTGGCCCTGGCCGACCTGCACGGCGATCACGCTCGCGACATCGTCGGCCGCTACCCGCTGCGCCCCCTGGCCGCCAGGCAGGTCGTCCCGCCCGACTCGCTCGGCCCCCGACTCGCCGACGGGGCACTCGACGGCCGGACGGTCCTGCCGCTCCGCCTCGCCGAAGGGCGCCTGCTCGCGGACACCGTCCGGCGCGGGGACAGGGTCACCGTCATCGTGTCAGCCGGCACGGTCGTCCCCGACGTGCTGGTCCTGGACTTCCGAGGAGACGCCGTGATCGTCGCGGTCGTCCGGGCCCGCGCCGCCGACCTCCTCGCCGGGAGCGGCCCCCTTCGCGCCCTGCCCGGCTGACCCCGCCTCGGCCAGAAGCGTCCGCACCTGAGCGAAGGTGATAGGTGTGCCCCGACGCAGGGCCACGTACTCGGCCGCCCGCCCACCGTGGTCGGCCAACGCGTCCCACACCGCCAGCTGCCGGTCACGGGCGCGGCGCCGGGCCCTGAGCGGCCCGGCCCTGTCAACCGCCACCCGCATGCGCCGCGCCTCGACGTGCAGGCTCCGCTCGGCCACCGCCTCCCTGCCGAGCAGCCACACCAGATCCAGCGCCTCCTCGTCCAGACCGGCCCCCTCCAGGTCCTTCATCGTCTCGAACAGCTCACGCTGCGCCGCGGTCGCCGCGTCCATGGCCTCCGCCCATCTCAGACCGGGCGACCAGCCGTCCTCGTCGCGAGAGGGCGTGGCACCGTACCGGCGCGGAACCACGTACGCCCGACCGATGCGGCTCCCGCTGCGCTCGACCTCTTCGGCCGCGCGCTCCACCCGGAGCATCGCGGCCACGACGTCGGTCAGCCCGTCGAGCTCGGGCCGGGGCACCCGTTCCCCGAGCAGATCGACCAGGTCCCGCGACCGGGCCCGCTCCACCAGGTCGAACGCCTTCACCGGATCGGCCGCCTCCTCGACCAGCAGGCCCACGACCTCCTGGTACAGCGGTTCCGTGGTCGCCGAGTAGGCGATCCTCTGTTCACCGCCCAGCACATTGGTGCGGCCATCGTCCCTGAGCGCGACGGCCTGCTGCAGACAGGCCAGGGCGCGTCGCGGATCGGTGCGGGCGTACGCCTCGCCGCTCAGCTCCAGCAGTTCCGCCGCGACCGCCCCCAATCCCCGCCGCACCAGCCTCAGGGCCGTGCGGTACAGGATCTCCGCGCCGCGTTCCGGTACGCCGGAACCGAGCTGGACCACTCCCCAGCGAATGGCTCGGCTGCCGGGAACGTCGAGCATGCCGCCCAGCACACCGCTCACGAAGGCACGCATCCGTACGTTGCCCGGCACCTGCTCACGGAACACTTCGGCACCCCGCACGAACACGTCCAGGTCATCCGGCGAGGACAGAAAGCGCCCCCCGATCCCGGCCGCGGTGATCGTGACCGTGTGGCGGACCTGCTGGATCTTCTCGGCACCGGCACTCTCCGGATGGAACGGGATGCGGCTCATCCGGTCCAGGAAGGCGTCGAGCCGCGGGTCCTTCCACGCGTACAACAGGCTGCCCACCTCGATCATCATCCGGGCGCGCAGCGCGGGAACGACGTGCGGGCTCATCAGGGCGTCTTCGAGCGGCCGGAGATCGCGGAGGCCGATGTCCAGGCCGGCGAGCCAGGCGTCCTTGGCGATCTGAACACGGATGTTCGCCAGTCCCGCCCTCCGGCACAGTTCGGCGGCGTCCAGGAGGGCCCGCTGCCCGTCCTCGGGATAGCCGTGCAAGAGGTACGCGTACCCGAGTGTCGTCAGGCAGCCGATGCGGCAGGCCCGGTGCTCCAGGCGAACCTCGCGTGCGGCGTCCTTCGCGGGCGCGGTCAGGTTGAGCAGGCGGACCGCCTTGTCGGTCCAATGGACCGACAACTCCACGGAGCGCTTGCCGTTCATAAAGCTGTTCCAGTGCTCGGGAGCGGGAGGGATGAACGTGCCCTGGGAGATCCGCGCGGCCGATTCGTCGAGCACCTTGACCAGGGTGAGGTCGGGCTTGCCCTTGCGACCGTGCGTGGCGTCGTACCGCCAGGTCTTCTGCAGCCACTCCTCGTCACCCTGATTCGTGTACCGCACGAACAGCGAAGCGTCGAGCCGGTGCAGCCAGACGCAGGGCCGCTTCATGAACAAGGCCAGGAACAGCAGGTGCAGCGCGACCGCGAGGCCCAGAGTTTGGGCAGTTTCCGCCGTTGCTGTCCCGGGACGGGCCGTGAGGGTCAGCGCACCGAGCCAGGCGGGGAGCAGGAGAAAGCCGTAGGCCGCGCTGAACACGGTCCGGTGCCGCACCTGCGGGGAACCGACAACCGAGATGAACGCCCGCTCGCAGAACCTGATGCAGACGGTCAGGGCCCCACTGAGCGCCCCGGCCACCAGCAGATAGACGAGGACAACGAAGAGCCGTTCCGGGCTTCGCTCGGCGATGACCGCGCCCACCGGGCTCAGCGCCAGCAGTGCCGCACAGGTGATCCACGAGAGGGCGGAGACCTGCACCTCCATCCGTCGATAACGGCTCAGGCTGCGTACGGCCTTGAGGAACTGCTGGTGCATGACACCTGCCAGCCCCAGGATCACCAGCGACGACAGTGCCGGTTGCCGGGCCCACAGCACCAAGGGCACCGCGAGAGCGCCATGGGCGAGCCACTCCACCAGCCGCGGCAGGCGACGTCCCGGCTCATCCAGCCCGTATCCGGTGACGAGGAGCACGACCTCACCGGTCCTGCGACTGCTCACTGCTTCGGCCAGGGTCAACTGCACGATGCCGAACACCAGCACAAGGGGCAGGAACCACCACAGCAGCGCGGCCGGCGGAACCCCCTGCAGCAGCAGCGCCGCGCCGCCGCCGATCCCGCACGCCACGCTGCCGACCCCGCCGATTGCCGCACCGAACAGCACCAGGAGCGTCAGCGTCAACGGGCCGCCCGCGGTGAGCTCGACATAGGCATCACTCAATACCCAGCCCGCACACCCCCAGAGGAGGAGCCTGGCCAGCCGACGCAGCGGACTGGTGCGCGCGTACCGGACGGCCAACGAAAACCACGAATCGTCACCCACGTGCCCTCGCCAGGTAGAAGAGGCTGGAGTGCGCAGTTCAGGTACGGAGGGGAATCAGATACAAGCCACTTCTCATCGTATGCGTCGGCCCACGTTGATCGTGCGCAATCAGCCGACCGATGGCTCGGTCCGGACCGATCACTCGGGGGGCGACATCGTGATGGGCTTCGCGGGGGACGAACAGGCGGAGGCGGTCGGCCGGAGGACGAGACGAGCCTGCGCGCAGCTTCGCCGGGCCGACTCACGAAGAGCCGGATGCCGCTCCTCGTTGTGTGCGGCGAGCAAGGAACCGCACCGCGAGGCGCCGCAGATCCGCGTCGCGCAACCTGCCCCCCTGCCGCCACAGCTCGAGCGCAGGGAGAGCCTCCGGTAGCTCCGCATCAACTTCCTTGTCTCCGAAGCCTGGTGTGAATGGGAGGTGTGGTGGCAGTGGTTGGTTGTCAGCGGATGACCGTGCTCGCTTACGACGGTTGCTGACTGCTCCTGGGGGAGGGCAGGTTGTGCCATGGGTGTCCGCAGGCGTTCTTGCAGTAGGTGTGTCTGCGACGGGTGTCGGCGACGGCGAATACCGAGACGAGGACACGGAAGGCTTTGACGTGTTCGTCGGCGGGGAGGCCGGAGAACCCGTAGCGGGGTGGGTCCATGCAGATCATCACTGAGGGGTTGGCGGTGGGTTTCACCCCGGACCGCGCCACGCCCGCGCGCCCGTCCGCGGCCGTGATGTGTGCCTGCATCGCGTAGCCGCCGACCTGTTGCAGTACGTCGCGCCGGCTTGCCGGGGAGAGGCCGGAGAACCAGGCCACCCCGTCGTCCAGGGTTCGGAGCTCCTGGGCGATCTCGTTGACGATCAGCTCGGTCTGGGAGTGGCCGTCCGCGCTGCTCGTTGCGGTCATCTCGTGATCATTCCATGTTGTCGGTTCAGGGCGGGTCTGGTACACCGCTATGTCCTCATTCGGAGTGGCTGTCGTGGGGTGACCAGGCTGCTGCCACGAGGTGGCCAGCACGGTGGTGGGTGGCTGTCATGGGTTTGCCTATTCCAGTGTTTGTTGCGGTGGTCGCCGGGTGTGGTGGTGGGTGTGGGTGAGGACGGCCGGTTGGCGCGGGGTGTGGTGGTGCGTCGGTTGCTGGTGGTGGATCAGGGGCCGGGGTCGGTGTCGTCGCTGCATGTACGGGTGATGGCCGAGGCGGCGGGTGTGACGGTCCGGACGGTGTGGCGGTGGCTGTCCGAGGCGCCGGGGCCCGGGACGGGCAAGGACAGCGAGGGGAGCGCCGGTCCGTCGCGGGGTGGGGTGCGGTTGTTTGTGCCGGGTGCGCGTGTGGTGTCGACGGCCGGGGTGGCTGCGGTGGTGGAGGCGGTGGGGCACACGGTCGCGGCGCGGGGGGTTGGGTGTGTGTTCGGGGAGCGGGGGGTGGGCAAGACGGTGGCGGTGCAGCAGGCGCTGCATCTGCTGCCTGATCGGGTTCCGGTCTGGCGGGCGGTGGTCGGCGTGAAGCCGGGTCTGCCGCAGATGCGAGCTTCGTTGCTGGAGGCGCTGGGGCTGGCAGCGGGTTCTCTGGCGCATCGTGCGCAGCCGGCAGACCGGGCCCTCGGAGAGGCGCTGCGCCGGCCCGGGGTGCTGTTCCTCGACGACGCGCAACGTTTGTCCCCGCCGCTGCTGGACTACCTGCGCCTGCTGTGGGACGAGCCGGGTACGGCGGCGGCGTTGCTGCTGTGCGGGGCGGGGGTGGAGCGGGTGATCGCGAGGGCGCCGGCGTTGCGGTCGCGGGTGCTGACCTGGCACCAGGTCCCGGGCTGGATGGGGAGCGGCTCGGGGAGACGCTGGCGATGTTCCATGACGTGTGGGAAGGCGTCGATCCGGCGGATGTGGCGTGGGCGGATGCGACGGTGGCACGGGGCAACTTCCGTACCTGGGCGAAGATCACCTCTCACGTCTACGCCGTGTCCAGGAGAGGCCGGGACGTACGGGTGGACCGTGCGCTGATGGAACAGGCCTGTGCCCGGCTGGGCTCCTGCCCGTAAGCCGACGGTGCGGGATCGGAAGAGGGAGACCAGGACCGGGCGGCAGGGAGCGTTCCTTGATCAGTTCATCCGAGTCGGGAGAGTCGGCACACCTGGACGTGCCACACCCGATACCCGAGCTCCAGGGGCCGGCGCTCGCGGCGTTGCGGGGACCGGCTGTCCAGCAGTTGCTGCGGCTACGCGCCCAGGCGCGGCTGTCGCGGGGGCATGTGCGTCTTGCGGGGGAGTGTCTGGGGGTTTCGGAGCGGACGGTGTGGCGGTGGCTCGCGCAGGCCGAGGCCGATGCCGGCGAAGGGCCCGGTCCGGGCGCCCGGTCGGTGGACCGGTTCGAGGTGACGCCGGAGGTACGCGTGCTGCTCGCGTACTGGCGGGGGAACGCCTCAGCAGTCCACCGCCAGCTGGTGGCCCGCGCCCGGACAGCGGCTGGTGAGCCAGCCACCGCGATTCCGGACGGTGCGCCGACGGAGGCGGTGCCTTGCTGGATCCGGTGCCGTCGTTGTCGACGTTCCTGCGCGCGGTGCGCCGTGACCTGACCGTGGGCGAGCGTGCGGGTCTGGGCCGGGGGCCGGAGGCGGCCCGGGCTCACGATGTGTTCGGGCGTCGCCCGATGCAGTGGCGGAACCACACCTGGGAGGCTGACCACGTCCAGGCGTGGTCGACGCGGACGGGGAGCTGGTGCGCCCGTGGGTGACGTGGTTCATCGACGTCGCGACGAAGGCCATCACCGGGACCGCGGTCACGCCCGGTCATCCGTCCCGGGCCTCGATCCTGGCAGCGCTGCGCGCCGCGCTGCTGCGCACCGGACCGTACGGGCCGGCAGGCGGCGTTCCTGAGCACGTGCGGGTCGATCGGGGCCGGGACTTCCTGTCGAAGACGGTCTTGGGTGCCTTCGGCGTCCTGAACTCCAAGTTCGAGGATTTGCCTGCCTATAGCCCTCACCTGAAGGGGACGGTGGAGAACCTCAACCGGTGTGTGGACCGCATGCTCTTCGCGGTCCTGCCTGGCTACTTCCTCACCCCCAAGCCCCGGCGGGCCAAGAAGAAGCCCGACCCCGACGAGCCGGTGCCGCTGACCTTCGCCGAGTTCACCGCCGAGGTCCTCGACTGGGCGCGGTGGTGGAACACCGAGCACCGCCCAGCCGGCCTGGCTGGCCGGACCCCTCTCGAGGCCTGGCAGGCCGACCCCACGCCGGTCTCGGACATTCCCGAGGCCGCGTTGTGGGGGTTGATGCTGGAGGACGACGGCCGGGTCCGGAAACTGAGCAGCCACGGGGTCCGCTGGCGGGGCCGGGACTACCTCGGCGCGTGGATGGCCGGCCAGGCAGGCCGTCACGTCCGTATCCGGCACATGCCCCACCACGATCACGAGATCGAGGTGTGCGACCCGGCTGGCCGGCACCTGGGCACCGCCCACCTCGCCGACGCCGCCACCCCCGAACAGCTCGACGAGCTGCGCCGCACCCGCACCGCGCGGGCCCGCCGCCTGCGCGAGGAGGCAAAGAAGGCCGAGGTCCTGCGCCGCCAGCGCTTCGCCCCGGCCACCACTCCCACGCCCGCACAGCGCCTGGGCGCCGTCACAGCGGCCGAAGCCGCCCGGGAACTCGCCGCGAGCGCTGACAGCGACATGGCCGCCCTGGCCCTGCCCGACCTCATCCAGCCCGCTCCGCCGCCCGAGGACTGGAACACTCCGGCCTCCCTGCACCACGCCGCCCGTAAGGAGAAGCGATGACGAGCCAGCTGCCGCCGCGGGAGACCGATCACTACACTCAGCTCGCGGACGCCGCAGTCGTCACGACCCGGGCTCTCCTGGCCGCGAGGGAGAACATCGCAGACACGATCGAGGCCAGGGCGATGATCTGCATCTACGGGCAGGCAGGGCGGGGCAAGTCGTTGGCGGTGAACACCTCGCTGCGTGAGCTTGCGCCGAAGCTGACGCGCCGGATCCAGTTTCGCTCCCGCCCCTCCACCCGCGACCTGCGCCACGAGCTGTTCCACGCCCTCGGTCTGCAGGGCCGTCCCCCGACGCAGCCGATCGAGTTCGACCGGATGCTGCGCGGGGCTCTGGAGGAGACGCACGTCCTGGTCTGTGACGAGGCGCAGTGGCTGTCCAAGATGTGTTTCGAATACCTGCGCTACTTGTGGGATGACACCGGCTCGGACCTGACGATCGTGTTCACGGGTGGCGACGGCTGTTTCGAGATGTTGCAGAGCGAGCCGATGCTGGAGTCCCGCGTGTACGCGTGGCAGGAGATCGAGCCGATGCCGCTGGAGGAGGTCCTGGCCGTCATCCCGGCGTTCCATCCCGTGTGGGCGGACGCGGATCCGGACTTGATCGCGATGTGCGATGACGAGGCCGCGCACGGCAATTTCCGGGCTTGGGCGAAGATCACCCATCATCTGACCGCGGGGATGAAGGAGTCAGGGCGGGTCCTGGACGAGGACCTGCTGCGCTGGTCCTACAGCAAGCTGCGCCAGCGCCCGCGGGTGGCCTGAGGTGCTGGACTGCCCGAATCCGCCGCCGGTGACGGTGGTCCTGGACCCGTACGACGACGTGGTGGTCCACACCCGGGCGGCCCTGGCCTCCCACGCTCCGCAGCAAGGTCGCCTTACCATTCATCCGACCCCGGGCACCGACGCCGCGATCGCGCTTGCTTACGACATCCTTGCCGCCCTGGGCAAGCCCGTCCCCCTGGCCGGCTACCGCCCGCTCGACCAAGGCCCGGCCTGGTCGGTCGCGGCAGCCTGGATCCTCGCCACCCCCATCACCCACCTCACCCTGCTGCGCGCCCACCTGCTTACCCCGCACCGCTTCAGAGCCCTTCTGGCCTTGCGCCGGCGTACCGGGGTGCGTTTGATCCTGGTCTGCCATCACCGGGCCATGCGGGTGTTCCTGGAGCGCGAACTGAGGCAGGTCGACCAACAGCATTGCCGAGGCTTCCGCCCTGTTGCCCGAGGCCGAACCGGCCATCCGCTTGCCACCGCGCACGTCCGCGATCTGGGCCCGGACGGCACGACGATCACGCTGCATGACCGCGGGTTGAGGCGGGGCTGCATGACTCATCCTGTTCCCGCATGGGCCAGTCCGTTGCTGAGGGCGGCCGCTCTCCTCCGGCGGATCGGGTCGAGCACTAGCGGACCGCTGTTTAGCGATCCGCTGGGAGGCGAGGGGCTGCCGTCCCTGATGGCCTTTGCCGAGGACTGCAGGCTGCGCCCTCCCCAGCCGCCCTGCCCCAAACCGCGCCGGAGCCGACGGGGACCAGCCCCGAGGGTGAAGGAGCCCGCGAAGACCATCTGGCCTGTGTGTACCGCCCATTACGGGCTCTCGTGGGCCCGAGATGAGCCTGATCTGATGCAGGGATACCCGTACCCGCCTCCGCACACGCGGAAGACCATCGAGAGGCGGAAGAAGGGGTGGCTGCCCCCGGACTACGGTCTGCGCGAGCTTCGCCATCTGCGCTGAGACCCCGTGTGGGCTGATGCTCCGCTGCCCTGCACTTCTTCTTCCGGAGGGGCGGAGTGCTCAACCTCGGCTGTGCCCAGGTTGGATGACGACACGTTCATGCGGGATGTCAGCTGTGCTGACTGATGGACGGTAAATCTGTCACCTCCTTCACTGATGGGCGTCTCTGGCTTTCACCGGTGAACCCGGAGCTCATGAAGGGTGCGAGAGGGCACTGCTGTGCAGGTTGGCCGAGTACTGCGCAGTTTCACTGGTCCACGGCAGTTCCGGCGAGCCGGCACCTCCAACGATGCAACCCATCTGCTCCAGAGACGATCCGGAATCAGGATTGAAGCAGTCGATGGATCCGTAGGATGGATCCGTGCGGGCGGGATTTCGGATCCCCACCCCTCCGTGAAGAAGGATTACCCAGTGGAACCCACCCCTCAAGAAGTCCTGGCCGAGCTCTACGGGTACGACGAGGACGCCCACTTCGACACCACCCAACTCCGAGAGGGCCTGGCTCATCGGATGCCCTCGACCCAACTCGACAAGCTCATCGCCGCCGTCGAGGCGACAGGGGATCCAGCAGTCGATCTCGAAACAGCCACGGCACTCCTCGACGGCATCCGTTAGGCCCAGCCCGGTGCCCGCGGACCGCCCTATCGCTGCTAGCCAGGCCCGCGTGCGGGCCTTTCGGGCTGGAGGCGAAGCCGGAAGTCCGGGGGTGGGAGCGCAGCGGACACCCCAACAGGCCGAAGGCCTGGACCCCGTGAAACGGGGTCAGCTTCGAGGGAGCGCAGCGAACTCGAAGCAGTCCGGAGCGAAGCGCAGGACTCCGGGCCCGAAGGGCCGGCGCCAGCCCGGCGAAGCCGGGCAGCTCCTGGAGCGAAGTGGAAGGAGCCGACCGCCGAAGGCGGCCCCGCCGGAGCGAAGCGCTGGCGGTCAT
>NZ_WTFF01000349.1 GCF_019400985.1 Streptomyces bambusae | reverse complement strand
CTGTACGCCACTGCCGCGGCCGAGCCCGCACTGGCCGCCGCCTGGCTCGCGGCCGCGGCGGCGTAGGAGGCGCGGCGGGATGCCTCGACGGCCGCGTTGGAGGCGTTCATCGCGACGCGCGACGCGTCGGCCGCGCCCTTCGCTGCATCGCCGGCTTTCCGGGCCGCGCTGCCGGCGGCGGCCACGTCGTCCTGGGCCGCCTGCGCCTCGGCCGCGGCCTTCTCCGCCGCCTCCTTGGCTACCGCCGCCGCCGCCACGGCGCGGGCGGCCGACTCCTCCGCCTGCCACGTCTTCGCCTCGGCGTTCTTGCCCTCGCGCTGGACGACGGCGACGAGTTCCTCGATCCTCACGCGCTCCTGGTCACGCGCGCGGGCGATGTGCTGCCCGGTCTCCAGGAACCACACGATGTCGTCGTCGGCGCCGGACAGGGCCCGCTCGGCGTACTTCTGCACCTCCGGGCCCGCCTGGACCAGCATCCTGGAGGTCTCGACGCGCAGGTCCTCAAGGCGTGCCGTGTACTGGCCGTCCAGCAGGAAGGCCTCGAGCGCCGGCTGGCTGCCGTCGGTCAGTGCGGCGTTGCCGTCCCGCTTCACGGCCTTGCCGCCCACGCTCATCACGGTGGCCGTGGCCACCCGCAGGTCCTCCGTGACGGCGGCCTGGAAGCCGCCGCCGAGGAACGCGGCGATGGCCGAGTCCCCGCCGCCCAGTGCGGCGGTGGCGTCACGGCGGAGGCCCTTGCCGGCCGACGCCAGGCCGCGCACGACCGCGAAGCGGTTGTCCTGTGCCGTCACGCCGGCCAGCTGTGTGCCGAGGAAGTTCTGGACGGCGGCGTCGGATCCGGTGAGCGCGGCCGCCGCGGCGGCGCGGGTGGCCCTGCCGCCCAGCAGCCAGGCCTTGACGACCTTCGCCCGCTCGGTGTCCGGAAGCAGGAACGGGTCGCCGTCGGTCGCCGGGGCCTCGGCGGCCAGTGCGGCCAGCGGGTTGAGTACGAGGCTGGAAGCGGCGGCGACGGCCGTGGTGGCCCCGATGGCCCCCAGCACACGACGCCGACTCCAGTAAGTGGTGTCCAAAACGGTCCTTCCGGGTCATCGCCCAGCAGGCCACGCGAGAACGCGACGGCACCTGGCCGGACGGAGAGTTGTTCTGGGAGGCGCCCAAGTCCCTTGGCCGTGGGGCCGTGGGGGGAGTCGGGACAAGGCGTGGCAGCGGAGGCCGCCCTCGGCCCCCGTGCCGAGGGCGGCCTCCGCCTTTTCCGGTGTGTCAGGACGTTCAGATCTTCCAGACCTGGTCGGCGTACTGTGAGTCGCAGCCGACCTGGAGCAGGGGCGCGCCCCATTCCGGTGTGCTCCACGGGACGTACATGCACTTGTCGGTCACCGAGTTCCGGACGGAGTAGCCGCCGCCGGGGACCGGCTCCAGCTTCCACACCTGGTCGCCGTACGCGGGGTTGCAGTCGTACTGGGTGACGGGGGCGCCGTCCTGCGGGGTGGCCCACGGGACCACGAGGCAGCGGTTGTTGAGGTGGTTGCGGATCTGGTAGCCGCCGCCGGGGACCGGCTCCAGCTTCCACAGCTGGTCGACGTACTGCGGGTCGCAGTCCACCTGCTGGGCCGGGGCCCCGTTCTCGGGGGTGCGCCAGTCGACGTATGCGCAGCGGTTGCTCAGTGCGTTGCGGATCGAGGCGGTCGTGAAGCGGACTCCCCGGAGCCAGTCGGCGAGGTCGTCGGTGCGGGTGGAGATGGCGCCCGTACGGGTCTCGGTGGCGGGGGCGCCGAGGCAGCCGCCCTGCCAGGAGCGGGAGTTGACCGCGATGATCCGGCCGGAGGCGTTCAGGAGCGGGGAGCCGGTGTCGCCCTTGCAGATCGCGGAGCCGCCCTTGCCGGTGACGGCGAGGGTGGTGGACGTGGCGGAGTCGAGGGTGAAGGTGCCGGTGTGGAGCTTGTCCGGCACCCACTCGGTCTTCGTGCGGCCGAACCCGGCGGCGGTCAGCTCGGCGCCGGTCGCCGGGGCCTCGGTGGCGAGAGGGGCGGGCGCGATCCCGGTGGCCGGGGTGGCGAGTCGTACGAGCGCGGCGTCCCGGTCCGCGCGTGGTGCGACCTCGGTGACCTCGACCGCGCTGCCGTCGCTGAGCTTCGCGGTGGTCCTGAGAGCCGGTTTGCCGGCCGCGACCGTGCTCCCCGGGGTGGCGGCGAAGCAACTCGCGGCGGTCAGAACCCAGTAGCGGTCGACGAGGGTGCCCGTGCAGGCACGGGAGTCGGCCTCGTCGCCGAGGTTCAGCCGGACGACGTACGGGTGCGCGCCGGCGGCGGTCTCGGGTCCGGAGACCGCGACGGCGGGGGTGGTGGACATCAGGGCCGCCGACAGCAGGGCGGCGGTGGCCAGCAGGCCGGAGATCCGCGCGGTGCGCGGGCGGAGTGCAGACACGTGGGTTCCTTCGATCGCAGAGCGCGGGCGTGGGCGCGGGCGCGGGGTCATGGCCCGGCGGACGCCGTCGCGCGGGTCGGCTTGCCGGCCGACGGGTTCAAGGAGTGGTGCGAGGGGGGCGTACGGGCGCCCGCGGTGTCATCGGGACGTGCGGATCTCCATGAGCATGAAGTCGCGGCCCTGCTCGTCGGCGCTCTCGCCGACCGGTGTCCAGGCGTTCTTGTTCACGTCGAACGTCTTCGCCTCGGTCCCCGTGGTCATGTCGACCTGCGTCGTGTAGCTGTTGCCCCTGACCGCGAAGACCGCGGGTATCTCAAGGGTCAGGTAGCCGGTGGTGCCGGTGACGCGGAAGCAGATCTTGTCGTTCGCGCGGGACCAGACCTCCAGCAGATCGGTCGCGCCCGCGCAGTCGGCGAGCGTGATGTGCCCGTCTCCGCGCTTCAGCGTGATGCCCCGCTCCGCGAGGATCTTGTCGGCGTTCGGGTAACCGAAGTCCTCGATCGCGTAGCCGGGCCCCTCGTCGGCGACCGCCGCCATCGCGTTCGGGGACACCTGAGCGGGTGCGGGGGAGATGCCGCCACCGACCGCGAGCCATGCCAGGGCGCCTGCGCCCAGGGCCGTGCCGGCGATGCGGAGCATTTTCTTGTGCGTCTTCAAGGGTGACCTCGTCGTCGGTTCGGACCGATGCGCCGAAACTGTCGTGGACATGGATGCGAAGGGGATCCGTCGCTCACTCTTCCAATTCCTGGCGGGTAGGGCATTGACGTGCAGTGCACAGTTCCTTGACGGACAGTCGACGCCGGGCTGCTCGCGGCCGGTCTGCTGTCATCCGCCGGCCATACAGGAAGGTTGAATTCCGGATTACCGGTCGAGTGGGAGGAAGTGGCCGGATTTCTCTTCCTCGACGGCCGGCAGGCGGCCAACGGCCACAGAAATCCTTGCGGGGGCCACTTCAGTCCGTGTAGACCCGTGAGCATGCTGCCTGAGGTGACGTTTCACAGTTCCGCATTGCCGCCCGCCGACCGGTTCGAATGCTGGCGGACCCTCATGTCGGAGACGCACGCACCCATGGACCTGCGGACCGAGAACGCTCACGAGTTCTGGGTCAGGCAGCGGAACATTTCACTGGGCGAGGTAACCGTCTACCCGCTGGAATGCAATCCCGTCACATTCCGCCGCACGCCGAAGCTGGTAAGGAATTCGGATCCCGAGGCCTATCACCTGTCGCTTGTCAAGCGCGGGGCAGGAGTGGTCACCATGGGCAGGGAAACACACGCGCACAGCGCGTTCGACTACCACACCAGTGATACCTCGCGCCCGTTCGAAATCATTTCCGCAAGAGAGTCGTTCGAGATCATCGGCATCGAGATACCCAAGGCTCTCCTCCCACTGCCGCCACGTATCGCCGGTCAGGCCATCGGTCAGCGCATCTCGTCCCGGGACGGCATGGGGGCCCTGCTGGCCACGTTCCTCGACCAGGTGACGAGAGACAGCCACACCTACCAGCCGGCCGACGGCCCGCGTCTGGGCGGTGTGCTCGCCGACCTCGTCGGCTCGCTCTTCGCCGGCGTCCTCGACGCGGACCGGTCCTTGACCCCGGAGACGCATCGCCGCGCCCTGACGCTCCGCATCATGGCCTTCATCCGGAGCAACGCCGACGACCCGCGGCTGGACATCCCCGCGATCGCCGCCGCGCACCACATATCCGTCAGCTACCTCCACCGTCTGTTCCAGCGGGAAGGCGGCGGAGTGACGGCCGCGGGCTTCCTGCAGCGACAACGGCTCTCGCGAGCTCGCCGGGACCTGGCCGACCCCCTGTATCAGGGGCTGCCCGTGCACTGCATCGCCGCCCGGCGCGGCTTCAGCCACGCGTCCGCGTTCAGCAGGGCGTTCCGCGATGCTTACGGCATGCCTCCCGCGGCGTTCCGCAGGCAGTCTCTCGGCCTCCAAGCGGGGAGGGAACCCGTGGCCGCCCCTCAGGGCTCCTGAGGGGCGACGGCGACCGGCCACGCTCCCGCGGCTCCCACGCACCCTCAGCCGCGCCCGCCGCCCGCCCTAGACCCCGCCCCCCGTCGTAGTCGATCAGCCCGCGCCCGGCGAGGACATGGACGAGCGTCGCGGCGAAGCCCTTGCCGATGGAGAAGCCGTGCACCAGCGTGTCCGGGCCGGGCACCCCCGTGTGGGCGTCGACCAGCGGCTCGCCGTCCAGGTACGCCGCCACCTGGAAGCCGCCCTCGCCGCCCGGCCCCGCCAGGCGCCCCAGGACCTCCTCGACCCGGGCCTGCGCCCGCTCCCGCACCGGCCCGCCCTACCGCAGGGGCGGGGTGGGCAGCGGATCGCCCTGCCGCGCGAGGGCCGTCATCACCAGCAGGGCGTCCGTCCAGCCGAGCGGGGCGACCGAGGAGGGGTTGCCGGCACCGTTGACGGTCTCGGGCACCTCGCCCAGGCCGTTGCGCTTCGACAGCACCCAGCCCAGCACCCGGTCCGCCTTCGCGGGCTCGTCCAGGTGCGCCCAGGCCAGCGCGAAGAACGAGGTGCTGGCGGTCCAGGCGTACGAGCCCCAGCTGTGGTCCGGGTCGTTGCCGGGCGAGAGCCCGCCGTTCGGCAGCAGCAGCGCCCGGTACGTCGAGTCCAGCGCCTCCCCGAGTCCGGGCGCGGGCTCGTTGAACGGCGGTGCCATGAACGCCGCCGCGCTGTCCCGGCCGTGCCGGCCGTCGGCGGTCCGCGGGTAGCCCCGCGGGGCGAAGGACGTGTCGATGCCGCGCGCGAGCCGCCGGGCCGCGGCGGACCACCGGTCCGCGTCCTGGGGCAGGCCGAGCCGGCCGGCGAGGTCGGCCGCCGCGTTGAGCCCGGCCAGCAGCGGCGCGGCCGTGCCGATGTTGGTGCTGTCCGTGCCCAGTTCCCAGTAGTCCGGTGAGGCGGGCGGCAGCCCGTCCGGGCCCAGCGAGCCGGCGGCGTGGTCGGCCGCGGCGCGCACCATCGGGTAGAGGGTGCGCAGCCGCGCGTCCCGGTCGCCCGGCGGCGCGTGCTCGTACCACTGCCAGGTGGCCCACGGCACCCAGCCGTTGCCGTCGAGCTGCCAGGCCCGGGAGTCCGGGGGACCGCTGCCGTCCAGCTTCGTACGGGCCTCCCAGGTGCCGTCGGGGCGCTGGGTGGCGGCGTCGTAGCGCAGGACCTGGTAGGCCTCCTCGTCGTGCCCGGTGGCCGCGAACGCCACGGCCGCGAAGGCGCCGTCCCGGGGCCAGGAGTACTGCCAGGCGGGGGACCAGGCGGCGGCGAAGGCCCCGCCCGGCCGCAGCAGGGCCCGCAGGGTGAGCAGCGAGCGCCGCGCGGCGGCCCGCTGGGCGGCGTCCCGCCCGGGGACCCGGCCCGAGTCCAGCCAGGCGCGGCTCTCGGAGATCTGGTCCAGGGCGCCGGGGTCGTCCGCCGGCACCACCACCGACCCCTGCGCGCCCGTCGGCAGGTACCGCCAGCGGCCGGACGGCAGCCGCAGGACGTTGCTGCCCTCGACGTAGGAGGCGCCGACCGCGAACGCGGGGGAGACCGCCTCGACGGCGGTGCGGTGGGCGAGCAGTCCGGCGGTACGGGCGGCCAGCGCCTTGGTCGGCACGTAGCACTGCTCGGTCTCGCCGCAGCGCTCCGCACCGGTCGGGTCGACGTGGAAGGCGAGCCGGGAGGAGGCGGCGTGCCAGCCGCCCCAGTACGCCTTGTCGTAGTTCCAGCTGGTCAGCGAGTCGGGCACCGAGCCCGTCGTGCCGTACCAGGCGATGGGCCGGTTCTCGGTGGTGGTGGCCTGGAGGTGGAGGTAGTACGGGGTCCCGGGCGTGACCTCGGCCTGGAGGGGGAACTCCAGCCAGCCCGCTCCGGCCCCGCCGAGCGAGGCCAGGGTGACGGTCCGTGAGGCGAGGACCGAGCCGGCGTCGCTCCGGTCGCCCCGGATCTGCGCGGTCACCGTCCCGGTGGCGGCCCCGCTGGCGATGTAGACGCTCACGCGCGAGATCCGGGTGTCGTCGACGGTGAAGGCCTGCGCGGCGGCGTTGTTCGTCGCCTTTACGCTGAACAGGGCGGTCCCGTGGCGGGACTGACCGTCGTACGGAGGGGTCGCGGCGTCGGGGAACGGCGGAATCCCGCCCCCGAGCAGCGCGGCGGTCAGCACGGATGGGAGGACGCCCGTCGCGAACAGCATGGGGTGCGGCCCTTCCTCGGTCGGACGGCGCGCGGACGGAGAGCTTCCGGCGCCGGAAGGAGGACTCACTATGCACGCCGGGAACCCCCGGGGCGGTCTGCCGGAGCGTGTCCCACCCGGAGGGGTCCGTCATGTCATCCGATGGTGTGACACCACTGCCTTGACGGGCCGTGGTGTGACGCCGCCGCCGTGACCGGCCGTGGTGTGACACCGCTGCCGTGACCGGCCGTGGTGTGACAGCACCGCCATGACCGGCCGTCAGGCGACGTCGATGCCGAAATCGCCCAGCAGGTCCGCCAGGCCCCCGCGGTAGCCCTTGCCCCCGACCACGAAGTCCCAGTCGCCGTTGGCGCGGCGCCGGAACGATCCGAGGACGAGGGCGGTCTCGCCCGGGCGGCCGTCGGAGACGTCCAGCGTGCCGAGCTCGGTGCCGTCGGCGGCGAGCAGCCGGATCCGGGCATCGGTGAAGCCGGCCAGGTCGGCGTGCGGATCGACCTCCGGGTCGATCGCGGCGACGAGGACCAGCCGGTCCGCGGGCTGCGGCAGCGCGTCGAAGGAGACCTCCAGCGCCGCCTTGTCGGGAGCCGCGTGCGCGCGGGCCCGCACGGAACCGTCCGGGGTCCGCGGGTTGTTGAAGAAGACGAAGTGGTCCTCGCTCAGCACCCGCCCGCCCTGGCAGACCAGCGCGCACACGTCCAGCGCGACCGAGCCGGCCCAGGACATGCCCAGCACGTTGTGGTCCGGAGCGGCGGCATCGGCCGCACCGGTGGTACCGGCGGCGGCGGCGTTCCCGGGCGCGCGTCCGGCCGCCTGCCCACCCGGCGCATCGGCCGCGGCCCCCGGTCCGGCCGCAGGCGCAC
>NZ_WTFF01000348.1 GCF_019400985.1 Streptomyces bambusae | reverse complement strand
ACCCGGGTGGGACCACGGAGAACAAGACGGACCCGGGTGGGACCACGGAGAACAAGACGGACCCGGGTGGGACCACGGAGAACAAGACGGACCCGGGTGGGACCACGGAGAACAAGACGGACCCGGGTGGGACCACGGAGAACAAGACGGACCCGGGTGGGACCACGGAGAACAAGACGGACCCGGGTGGGACCACGGAGAACAAGACGGACCCGGGCGGGACCACGGAGAACAAGACGGACCCCGGTGGGACCACGGAGAACAAGACGGACACGGGCGGGACCACGGAGAACAAGACGGACCCCGGTGGGACCACGGAGAACAAGACCAACCCGAACGGGACCACGCAGAACAAGACCGGGGAAGGTGGAACCGGTCAGGATGGATCCGGTCAGGACGGCTCTGGTTCCGGTGAGGACGGATCCGGTGGGGGCGGACAGGATGACGGGGGCGGCGGAGGTGGCGGCTACTAGCCAGGGTTCGCCGCCTACGGCCCGGTAGGCCCGGCGCCTCCGGCGCCGGGCCTACCGTCGGCCGGACCCCGTTCCACCGACGCCGCCACGTCGGACAGGTCCCTCGTGATCGCTTTGGCGACCGCCTTCGTCCCCAGCCGGTTCAGCAGCCGCAGGAAGACGTTCGGCCGGCCGCCCGCCGTGCGCTGCGCCCCGAACGTCATCCGGACGGTCGTACGCCCGGGGACCCGTTCGGTCAGCCGGAACTCCGACACGTAGTGCATGCCCGCGTTGTCAGCCTCGGCGACGTACCGCTGCGGCGCCTCGCACGCCGTCACGTACATCTCCTCCGTCGCCTCCTTGCCGAACATCCGCCGCGTCTCCCGCCACCGCGTGCCCACCCCGAACGGGCCGGGGGTCAGGACCTCCACCGCGTCCACGCCCGACAGGACCTCCGGCATCGACTCCAGGGCCGTCAGCGCCCGCCACACCCGCTCGGCCGGAGCCGCCATCTCGCGCTCCACCACAACCTCGGGCATGTCGGGGTCTCCCATATCCGGATTGTCGCCCCGGGGCGCCCCCCGCGCGCGGTGCCGATCGGTGAGACCCTGGCTGCATGGCCGACAGGGGTGACGCCCCGGAGGTCGAGTGGCCCGCTCGGCCTGACCTGAGCCTGGCGCTCAACCGCATGGGCACCTTCGACTGGGACCTCGACAGCGGGCAGATGCATCTGGACCCCACCGCCCTCGAGGTCTTCGAGCTGCGCCGGGACGAGTTCACCGGCACCCCCGCGGGCCTGCGCACCCGCATCCCGCCCGGCGAGGAGGCCCGGCTCGACGCCCGCGTCGCCCAGGCCCTCAAGGAGGGGCGCGGCGAGTACGGCGCGTACTTCCGCATCCGCCGGCGCGACGGCACGGCCCGCTGGACCCACATCCAGGGCCACATCCGGCGCGACGCCGAGGGGCGGCCGTACCGGATCATCGGGGTGGTCCGCGACGCAGCGCTCGACCCGCGCGAACCGGGCGCCCGCGGCCAGGCCGACGAGGGCCGGCGCCGGATGACCGGCGTGGTCGAACGGACCACGGCGATCCTGGCGCACGCCCGCACCGTCAACGACGTCACCGACATCCTCAAGGACCCCGAGGCGCTCGGGCACCTCGGTGCGGTCAGCGTGATGCTCGGCGTGGTCGACGGGGCCCGGATCCACCTGGTGGCCGAGGGGCAGCTGGGCAGCTACGTGCCCGAGATCGAGTACACGCGGATCGACGCAGGGTTCCCGATGAGCGTGGCGGTCCGCACGATGCAGCCCGTGTTCCTGGCCTCGCGGGAGGAGTTCCAGCGGCGCTACCCGCTGCTGTGGCCGTACATCGAGCCCCTGTCCGTACGCAGCGGCGTCTACCTGCCGCTGATCGCGCAGGGACGGCCCATCGGCGCGCTGGGCCTGCTCTACACCCGGGAGGGCGATTTCACCGGCGAGGAGCGCAACGTGCTGGTGGCGCTGGGCAGCGGCATCGCGCAGAGCCTGCAGCGGGCGATGCTCTTCGAGCAGGAGCACGACCTGGCCGAGGGGCTCCAGCGGGCCATGCTGCCGCGGCGCATCCCCGAGGTGCCGGGCGCGCAGATCGCCGTACGGTACCGGGCCGCCCGGATGGGGCGGGACATCGGCGGCGACTGGTACGACGTGATCCCGCTGGGCGAGGGGCGGGTCGGGGTCATGATCGGTGACGTGGAGGGCCACGACACGGACGCCGCCGCGGTCATGGGGCAGCTGCGGATCGTGATGCGGGCGTACGTGACGGAGGGGCACACGCCCGGCACGGCGATGGCCCGGGCGTCGGTCTTCCTGCGCGAGCTGGAGACGGAACGCTTCGCCACCTGTACGTACGCCGAGGTGGACCTGAACACGGGCATGGTGCAGCTCGTCCGCGCGGGCCACCTCGACCCCGTGGTCCGGCGCGGTGACGGAAGCTGCCACCGGGTCGCCGTCGCGGGCGGACTCCCGCTGGGCCTGCCCACCACGCCCGACCGGCCGCCGGCGCCCCGGGAAACGGGGCCCGCCGAGGGCTCGGGGCATACGTTCGGAACGGGGCACACCCACGGAGCGGGGCACGGGAGCGGGCCGGGGCGCGGAGGCGGGCCGGGCGGCGGAGCCGCATCCGGAGGCGGGTCCGGAACTGGAGCCGGGACCACAACCGGAACCGCAACCGGAGGCGGATTCGGAGGCGGATTCGCAGGGGGAACGGGCGGGCGAAGAGGCGGAGCCGACCCCTGTCCCGGCTACCCCGTCACCACCATGGAGCTCCACCCGGGCGACAGCCTGCTGATGTGCACCGACGGCCTCATCGAGCGCCCCGGCGACGACCCCGACTCCGGCATGCGGGACTTCATGTCCGCCGTCCGCAAGGGCCCGACGGACGTCGAGGAACTCGCCGACCTGCTCTGCGACCTCGTCGGTGACGTCGGCGGCGGGGACGACATGGCCCTGCTCGTGCTGCGCCGCCGCGGCTCCCCGGGCCCCCGCGGCAGTGGCCCGCTGCGTCAGCACCTCACCCCGGGCGACGCGGACGGCCCGGCCATGGCCCGCCACCTCATCCGGGCGGCGGCGACGGCATGGGGTGCGCCGGACCGGGCGGACGAGATCGAACTGGCCGCCGACGAGCTGGTGACCAACGCCCTGGTGCACACGGACGGCGGCGGTGTGGTCAGCCTGCGCCTGACCCCCGACGGCCGGATCCGGGTCGAGGTCGAGGACACCTCCAGCGCGCTGCCGCGCCGCCGGGAGGCGGGCGACTGGGCCGTGTCGGGGCGCGGCCTGCTGCTGGTCGACCGGCTGGCCGACGAGTGGGGGGTGGAGCCCCGGGGCGGCGGCAAGTGCGTCTGGTGCGAGTTCCACGTCCGGCCGGCGGGACCGGCCGACGGGCTCTGAGGGCTGTACGGAGGATCGGAGGGCTGTACGGAGCATCGGCCCGGCCCGCCTGCACCGAGGCCACCGCATCACGGCGGTTGCTACAGCGGGACCAGGGTGACTTCCGTGGCCTTGACGCTCGTCCAGACCTCGGTGCCGTCCTTCAGCCGGAGTTCCGCGGCCGCCTCCGGGGTGATCTCGGCGACCAGGTCCGGGGCGGCGGGGGAGGAGACCAGGATGCGCAGGCGGCTGCCCACGCCGGTGATCTCGCGGACGGTGCCGGGCCAGACGTTGCGCGGGCTGCCCGCCGGCCGCTCGCGGTGGACGGAGACCGCCTCCGGAGCGATGATCGCCAGCGCCGGACTGCCGGCGGCCAGTGACTCGGCCACCACCAGGCGCCCGCCCGAGGCCAGGACCAGGCCGTCCGGCCCCGCCGTGCCCGGCCAGGCGTTGCGGCCCAGCATCCGGGCCACCCACGGCGACCGCGGATGCCGGGTGACGTCGGCCGGGGCGCCGTCCTGCAGGGCCCGGCCGTCGGCCAGCACCAGGACCCGGTCGGCGAGCGACACCGCCTCGACGGGGTCGTGGGTGACGATCAGGCACACTCCGGCGAATCCGGCCAGGTGCGTACGCAGGGTGTGCCGTACGTGCGCGCGCGTGGTCTGGTCGAGCGCGGCGAGCGGCTCGTCCAGCAGCAGCAGCCGGGGGCGGGCCGCCAGCGCCCGGGCCAGCGCGACGCGTTGGGCCTGGCCGCCCGACAACTGGGCGGGCCTGCGCAGCGCGAGGTGGCCCACGCCGAGCCGGTCCAGCCAGTCCCGCGCCTCGCGGCGGGCCTCACGGCGCGGTACGCCGCGGGCGCGCAGCCCGTACGCGGTGTTGGCCAGGGCGGTCAGGTGCGGGAACAGTGCCCCGTCCTGCGGGACCCAGGCCACGCCGCGGCGGTGCGGTGGCAGGTCGGTCACGTCGGCGTCACCGAGCCGCAGCACGGCACGGGAGCGCGGGGTCAGGCCGAGCAGGGCACGCAGCAGCGTGGTCTTGCCGGCCCCGTTCTCGCCGACGACGGCGATGGTTGTGCCCGGTTCGGCCGCCAGCGTCAGTTCGTTGAAGCCGGTCACCTCGGCGTGCAGGGGCCAGCCCCGGGCGTCGTCCTGCTGCGGATCGGGCCCGGCGGTCCGGGTGGCGGCAGCCGGTTCCAGGAGGACTGCGGTTTCCGCGGGTGCAGCCGCTCCCACGGGGACTGCCGGCTCCTCCTCGACCGGTGCGGCGGCGGCCCGGCGCCGGTCGGCGGGAGCGCCGGTCCACCGGCCGCGCAGGGCGACCAGGACCGCCATCGCGATGGCGAGCAGCAGCAGGGAGAGCGAGGTGGCGGCCGCCGGCCGGCCCTGGAGCAGCAGGTAGACCTGGAGGGGCAGGGTCTGGGTGGTGCCCGGCAGATTCCCCGCGAAGGTGATCGTCGCGCCGAACTCGCCGAGCGCCCGCGCCCACGTCAGGGCCGCGCCCGCGATCAGCCCCGGAGCGACCATCGGCATGGTCACCGTCAGGAAGACCCGCAACGGCGAGGCACCGAGGGACGCGGCCGTCTCCTCGTAGCTCACCTTCAGGCCGCCCAGCGCCCCCTCCAGGCTGATCACCAGGAACGGCATCGCCACGAACGTGGCCGCGACCACCGCGCCCGAGGTGTGGAAGGGCAGGGTGATCCCGAACGTGCTCTCCAGCCACGGCCCCAGCAGCCCGCGCCGCCCGAACCCGAGCAGCAGCGCGACACCGCCCACGGTCGGCGGCAGCACCATCGGCAGCAGCACCAGGGACCGGACGAGCGCCTTCCCCGGGAACTCCACCCGAGCGAGCAGCCAGGCCAGCGGTACGCCCAGCACCAGCGAGAGGCCGAGGGCCCAGAAGGACACCAGCAGCGACAGCTTCAGCGCCTCGACCACGCCGGGCGTGGTCAGGTGGGAACCCAGCTCGTGCCATTCGGTGCGGGCCAGGATGCCGATCAGCGGCAGCAGCAGGAAGGCGACGGCGAGCAGCGCGGGCAGCGCGAGGGCGACGGGGGTACGGGGGCGGATTCTGCGCATCACGTGTTCCTGGTGTTCCTGCCGACGGCGGTTACGGCTGCTGGAAGCCCGCGTCCTGGAGGATCTTCTGCGCCTCGGGCGTGCTCAGCCATGCCACGAACGCGGCCGCGGCCTCGGCGTTCCTGGACGCCTTCAGCGTGGCGGCGGGGTAGGAGGCCACGGCGTTCTGGTCGTCGGGGATCTCCACGGAGTCGACCTTGTCCTTGGACTTGGCGGAGTCGGTCTTGTAGACGAGGCCGGCGTCGGCCTCGCCCAGCTCGACCTTGGCCAGTACGGCGCGGACGTTCGGCTCCTGGGACACCGGCTTCACGGCGACGCCCTGCTTGTCCAGGATCTCCTTGCTGTAGCGGCCCACCGGCACCTCGGGCGCCGCAAGGACCACCTTGAGCTTGGTGCCGGCCAGGTCCTTCAGCCCGCCGATCTTGTGCGGGTTGCCCTTGGTGGTGGCGATGACCAGACGGTTCTTCGCGATGATCTTCGAGCCGCCGGTCTCGGCCTTCAGTCCGTCCATGGTCTTGGTGTCGGCCGTGACCAGGGCGTCGGCGGGGGCTCCCTGCTTGACCTGGGCGGCCAGTTCCTGGGAGCCGGCGAAGGAGAAGGTGATCTTCGTGCCGGGGTGCGCCTTCTCGTACGTGGCTCCCGCCGCCTTGAAGACGTCGGTGAGGGACGAGGCGGCCAGCACGGTGAGGTTCGCCGCCTCGACCTCGGCGGAGCCGCCGGAGCCCTGGGCGGAGTCATTGCCGCCGCAGGCGGTCAGCGGGACGAGCAGGGCGGCGGTCAGCGCGGCGGCCGCGGCGCGTCGGCGGGTCACGGACGGGGGCACGGACATGGAGGTGTGCTCCTCGGGTCGGGACGGGACCCGCGCCGGTGACGGCGGAGCGGGCGGGCGGGGACGGGCGTACGCGGGCGGGCCGGGGGGACGACGGCGGCGTACGGGAGGTACGGGGAGGTACGGGCGACGGGTATGGCGCACGGCTGAGCGGCCGCGCGGCCGCTCAGCAGCCCGGTACGGACGGCGGCGGATCGCCGGAGGGCAGAGGCCGTCGGGGGTGTCGGCGGTCGGCGGCGGTCGGCGGCCTTCGGACCGACGCGGCGGACCGACGCGGTCGGACCAGGGCGGTCCGACCGGGCATCAGGTGCGGTCGATGTGCACGTTGGTGGACTTCACGCGGGCGGTGGCCTGCATGCCGACCTCCAGACCGAGCTCCTCGACGGCCTCGCGCGTCAGCAGGGAGACCAGCCTGTGGGGACCGGCCTGGATCTCGACCTGGGCGGCCACGTCGCCGAGCTTGACGGCGGTGACGATCCCGGGGAAGGCGTTGCGCGCCGAGGTGTACGGCTCCTCCTCCTCGGAGTGGGCGCCCTGACCCACTTCCACGGAGAACGCGGCCAGGTCGCGGCCGCCGATGAGCCGTCGGCCGTTCTCGTCGCGATGGGTGGCGACACGGCCGGCGTCGGCCCAGCGGCGTACGGTGTCCGGGCTGACGCCGAGCAGCCGCGCCGCCTGGCCGATGGTGTAGTCCTGCATATGCGCCACCGTAGGCGGGAACAGGACGCATCTGCAAGTGTTTCGGCGGGAACTACATGGCACGTGCTATAGCGATTGTCGTATCGGCCAAAAACGGTTCCGGCAACGGGCCGGTGGCTCGCTAGAGTCAGAGGCATGGCTGATGACGCAACGGCACGGGTGGACGCCTGGATCTGGTCCGTCCGCCTCACCAAGACCCGCTCGATCGCGGCCACGGCCTGCCGCGCGGGCCATGTGAAGGTCAACGGCGAGCGCGCCAAGCCGGCCCAGCCGGTGCGCGCCGGAGACGAGATCCGCCTCTTCCACGCGGGGCGCGAGCGCATCGTCGTGGTGCGGAGCGCCATCACCAAGCGGGTGGGCGCCCCCGTCGCCGCGGAATGCTTCGTCGACAACAGCCCGCCGCCCCCGACGCCCGTCGAGGCGGGGCGCCGGGGGCTGGGCGGCCCTGCGGGCGGGGCGAGGCGCCCCGCCCAGCACCGCCTGTTGTTAACACCTAACGTCCTCACGCATCATAGCTCGTATCAGTGTCACGTAGCGGCTGTCGGCGCAA
>NZ_WTFF01000347.1 GCF_019400985.1 Streptomyces bambusae | reverse complement strand
CCCCCGCCCCGCGGACCGCACCGGCCGCGCCCGCCGAGGCGACGACCGCGACACCCATGGCCGCTACGACCGCGACCGACACTCTCGCGACCGCGACCGACGCTCTCGCGACCGCGACTGACGCTGCCGCGACCGCCGCCAACGCCTCCGCGACCGAGTCCGGCACCGCCACTGCGGCGACCCGCACCGCCACTGCGGTGTCCGGCGCCGCCACCGGCGCGACCCGCACCGCCACCGGCGCGACCCGCACGGTCGCTGCGGTGTCTGGCACCGCCACTGCGGCGACCCGCACCGCCACTGCGGCGACCCGCACCGCCACTGCGGCGTCCGGCACCGCTACCGGCGTGACCCGCACCGCCACTGATGCGTCCGGCACCGCCACCGGCGCGAACCACACCGCCACTGCGGCGACCCGCACCGGCGCTGCGGTGTCCGGCACCTCTACCGGCGTGACCCGCACCGCCACTGATGCGTCTGGCACCGGCACTGCGGCGTCCGGCACCGCTACCGGCGTGACCCGCACCGCCCCGGTCGTGGCCGCGCCGGCCGACGGGGTCGTTCGCTACGCCCTCCACGTCCGCGACCTCGCGCCTCGCACGTTCGTCGACGCCGAGACCGCCTTCACCCGCCTGTTCGCCGGCTCCACGCGGGCGTTCTGGCTGGACAGTGCCCGTGTCGAACCCGGCCTGTCCCGCTTCTCCTTCCTCGGGGACGCCTCCGGTCCGCTCGCGGAGACCGTCCGCTACCGCGTCGACGAGGGCGTCGTCGAGGTCGACGGCGCCACCCCGGCCACCCACCGCGAGTCCGTCTTCGACCACCTCCAGCGGGAACTCGCCCGCCGCGTGGTCGACGCCCCGCCCGAGCCCCTGCCGTTCTCCTTCACCGGCGGCTACGTGGGCTACTTCGGCTACGAGCTCAAGGCCGACTGCGGCTCCCCGAACCAGTACCGCGCCGACACCCCCGACGCCGTATGGATCTTCGCCGACCGTTTCCTCGCCGTCGACCACGAGACCGGCCGCGGCCACCTCCTCGCCCTGAGCACCGACGCGGCCACCGCGGCCGCGGCCGACCGCTGGCTCGACGAGACCGCCGCCGCCCTCGCCGGCCCCGCCGCCCCGGCCGAGCCGCCGGCCGACCTGCCGGCCGTCGACGTCGAACCGCTCCTGGCCCGCAACCGCGCCGCGTACGTCAGCGACGTACGGACCGCCCAGGAGTACCTCAAGGCCGGCGAGAGCTACGAGGTCTGCCTGACCAACGTCGCCGAAGTCCCGGCCGCCGACGACGGCCTGACCACCTACCGGCGGCTGCGCCGGCTCAACCCCGCGCCCTACGCGGCGTACCTGCGCCTGGACGACGTCGAGGTGGCCTGCTCCTCCCCGGAGCGCTTCCTGAAGATCACCGGCGACCGGGTCGCCGAGGCCAAGCCGATCAAGGGCACCGCCCCGCGCGGCGCCACCCCGGCCGAGGACGAGCGGATCCGCCAGGAGCTCGTCTCCAGCACCAAGACCCGCGCCGAGAACCTGATGATCGTCGACCTGATGCGCAACGACCTCGGCCGGGTCTGCGAGGTCGGCTCCGTCCACGTGCCCGTCCTGATGGCCGCCGAGAGCTACACCACCGTCCACCAGCTCGTCTCCACCGTGCGCGGCACCCTGAAGGACGGCAACGACGCCGTCGGCGCCGTCCGCGCCTGCTTCCCGGGCGGCTCCATGACCGGCGCGCCCAAGCTGCGCACCCTCGACATCATCGAGTCCCTGGAGGAACGCGCCCGCGGCATCTACTCCGGTGCCATCGGCTACCTCGCCTGCGACGGCAGCGCCGACCTCAACATCGTCATCCGCACCATGGTCCTCGCCGGCGGCCGCTGGCAGGTGGGCGCCGGCGGCGCGATCGTCCTCGGCTCCGACCCGCACGACGAGTACGACGAGATGCTCCTCAAGGCCGCCGCCCCGGTCCGCGCCCTGACCCGCGCCGCCGCCCCTTCCCCCGCCGCGGGTTCCGGGGCCGCCACCGCAGACGCCTCCACCGACGCCACCGCTGACGCCACCGCCGACCGAACCGGAAGTGACCACCGATGAACGCCCCCGCCCCCGCCCCCGCCCACACCCCCGCGCACGCCACCGCGACCGTCACCGCCCTCGTCGCCGCCATGACCCTCGACGAGAAGATCTCGTTCGTCCACGGCGCCGACGACCCCGAGCAGCTCGGCCAGTCCGGCTACATCCCCGGCGTCCCCCGCCTGGGCATCCCCGCGCTGCGCATGACCGACGGCCCGGCCGGCGTCCGCATGAAGCGCAGGACCACCACCGCGCTGCCCGCCCCCGTCGTCCTCTCCTGCGCCTTCGACGACGAACTGGCCGCCCGCTACGGCGAGTTCCTCGGCTTCGAGGCCCGCGCCAAGCGCCAGGACGTCCTCATCGGCCCGATGCTCAACGTGCTGCGCCAGCCGTACGGCGGCCGCAACTTCGAGCTGTACGGCGAGGACCCGCTGCTCGTCACCGCGATCGGCACCGCCGTCGTCCAGGGCATCCAGTCCCAGGGCGTCATCGCGATGCCGAAGCACTTCGCCGCGAACAACCAGGAGGAGAACCGGATGGCCGTCGACACGGTCGTCGACGAGCGCACCCTGCGCGAGATCGAGTTCCCCGCCTTCCAGTCCGTCGTCCGGGCCGGCGCCGGCGCCCTCATGGGCGCCACCAACTCCGTCAACGGCCAGTTCTCCTGCGAGAACGAGACCCTCCTGACCACCGTCCTGCGCGACGAGTGGGGCTTCGAGGGCTGGGTCATGTCCGACTGGGACGCCGTCCACGACACCGCCGCCGTCGAACGCGGCCTCGACCAGGAGATGCCGAACGGCGCCCACCTCGGCGAGCCGCTGCGGCTCGCGATCGAGGAGGGCCGCGTCGACGAGTCTGTCCTCGACCGCGCCGTCGCCCGCATCGTCGGCCAGATGGCCCGCTTCGGCCTGATCGCCGCCGGTCCGGACACACCCCCCGAGGCGGCGGCCGCCCTGACGCCCGCCGACCGCCCGGTCCCCGAGCGCGACGCCGTACGCGGCCGCGCCCTGGCCCGGGAGATCGCCCTCGCCGGCTCCGTCCTGCTGCACAACCCGGACGGCGTGCTGCCGCTGTCCGCCGAGCGCCTCGCCGAGAAGGGCGTCGCCGTCATCGGCCGCTCCGCCGACGTCCTCAAGACCGCCGGCGTCGGCAGCGCCCTCGTCGTCCCCGAGTCCGCCCGCACCCCGCTGGAGGTGCTGCGCGAGCGGCTCGGCGACGAGGCCGTCACCTTCGCGATCGGCGAGGACCCGGCCGGCCGGACCATCCCCGAGTCCGCCCTGGTGCCGCCGTTCCGCACCGGCGAGGTCGCGCCCGGCCCGTCCACCGAGCCCGACTACTTCTACGAGGGCGTCCTGACGATCGAGACCCCCGGCCGCTACCGCATCGCGGTCACCGCGCTCGGCGGCTACGCGGCCATCGACCTGGAGGGCCACCCCCGCGTGTTCGCCGGCAGCTCCTTCGGCGACACCGCCGGCCTGACCGCCGACCTCGAACCCGGCAGCTACAAGCTCGTCCTGTCCGCGCTGCCCGTCCCCGACCAGCCCGTCCGCCTCACCCTGGGCTGGGTCACCCCCGAGCAGGCCCGGGCCGACATCGACGAGGCCGTCGCCGCCGCCCGCGCCGCCGACGTGGCCCTGGTCTTCGCCTACGACGAACTCGCCGAGCTGATCGACCGGCCCGCCCTGCCCCTGCCCGGCCTCCAGGACACCCTGATCACCGAGGTGGCCAAGGCCAACCCCCGTACCGTCGTCGTCCTCAACACCGGCTCCTCGGTCCCCATGCCCTGGCTGGAGCACGTCGCCGGCGTCCTCGACGTCTGGTACCCCGGCGAGGCCGGCGCCGAGGCCGCCGACGCCCTGCTCTTCGGCGACGCCAACCCCGCCGGCAAGCTCACCCAGAGCTTCCCCGTCGACGCCGCACGGACCTCCGTCGCCGGCGACCCGCTGCGCTACCCCGGCGTCGACGGCCGCGTCGAGTACCGCGAGGGCGTCTTCGTCGGCTACCGCTGGCACGACGAGCACGGCGTGCCGCCGCTGTTCCCCTTCGGACACGGCCTCAGCTACACCACGTTCGCCTACGAGGACCTCGACCTCACCCCGGCGGGCACCGACGTGACCGTCTCCTGCACCGTCCGCAACACCGGCGACCGCGCCGGCCGCGAGATCGTCCAGGTCTACCTCGGCCGCAGCCACGAACTCGACGTCCCCCAGCCGCCCAAGACCCTCGCCGGCTGGACCACCGTCGACCTGGAGCCCGGCGCGTCCGCCCGCGTCAGCGTCACCGTCGACGCCGAGCGGTTCACCTACTGGGACGATGCCACCCGCAGCCGGCGCGTCGCCGCCGGCGCCCGCGAGGTCCTCGTCGGACGCTCCAGCGCCGACCTCCCGCTGACCGGCAAGGTCCACGTCGCCGCCGACGGAACGGCCGGCCTGTGACCGCGCCCGCGACGGCGACCGTGAACACGGCAGCGCCCCTGCGCATCCGCACCCCGGTGTGCATCATCGGCGCCGGGCCGGCCGGCCTCGTGCTGGCCCGGCTGCTGGAGCTCGAAGGCATCGACTCCGTCGTCCTGGAACGCCGCGACCGCGCCCACGTGGAACGCCGCGTCCGCGCCGGCCTGCTCGAACAGGGCACCGTCGAGACCCTGCGCCGCGCCGAGGCCGCCGCCCGCCTCGACCGCGAGGGCCTGGTCCACGAGGGCTTCGAACTGCGCGTCGACGGCGACCCCTACCGGCTGCCGTTCGCCAAGCTCACCGGGGCCAACGTATGGATGTACGGGCAGCAGGAGGTCGTCAAGGACCTCATCGCCGCCCGCACCGCCGGCCCCGGCCGGCTGCACTTCGGCGTCGACGACGTCACCGTCGCCCGGCTCGGCTCCGACGGCGCCACCGTCCGCTGCACCCTCGACGGCCGACCGGCCGAGATCACCTGCGACTTCGTCGCCGGCTGCGACGGCTTCCACGGCGTCAGCCGCGCCGCGGCCCCCGAAGGGGCCGCGACAGGGCACGCGTACAGCTACCCGTACGCGTGGCTGGGGGTCCTCGCCGAGGCCCCGCCGCTGTCCTCCGAGCTGATCTACGCCGTCGGCGAGCGGGGCTTCGCCCTGCAGAGCATGCGGTCCACCACCATCAGCCGCCTCTACCTCCAGGTCCCCACCGACGAGCCGGTCGACGCCCGCTCCGACGAGGAGGTCTGGCAGGAGCTCGACCTGCGGCTGACCGGCGGCACCGGGGCCCTGCCCACCGGCCGCATCCTGGAACGCTCCTTCGTGCCACTGCGCAGCTTCCTGTGCGAACCCATGCAGTTCGGCCGGCTGTTCCTGCTCGGCGACGCGGCCCACATCGTGCCGCCCAGCGCCGCCAAGGGCCTCAACCTCGCCGTCGCCGACGCCGAGCTCCTCGCCGGCGCCCTGGCCGTCTGGTACGGCTCCGGGCGCCGGGAGCCGCTCGACTCCTACTCCGCCACCGCCCTGCGCCGGGCCTGGCTGGGCCAGGAGTTCTCGCGGTGGATGACCGACCTGCTGCACACCGCGCCCGGCGGCACCGCCTTCGACCGCGGGCTGGCCCGCGCCCGCTTCGACCACCTGACGGGATCCACCGCCGCGGCGACCGACTTCGCCGAGCAGTACGTGGGGCTCGCCCGGCGCTGACCGCTGACCGCAGACCGCGTGACTGCGTGACCGCTGTCCGCGTGACCGCTGACCGCTGCCCCGGCCGCCTCGCCCCGCCGGGCGGCGGACAGCTCGTTTCCACCTGATCAACGGGAGTTCGTACGTCCATGAACAACGAAGAGAAGATGCTCGACCACCTCCGGTGGATGACGGCCGAACTCCACCAGACCCGGGAGCGGCTGCGATCGGCCGAGGAGGCCGAGCCGATCGCCGTCGTCGCGATGAGCTGCCGCTACCCGGGCGGCGTCACCACCCCCGAGGAACTGTGGCGGCTAGTGGCCGACGGCCGCGACGCCGTCGCCGGATTCCCGCAGGACCGCGGCTGGGACCTCGACGCCGTCTACCACCCCGACCCCGACCACCAGGGCACCAGCTACGTCCGCGACGGCGGGTTCCTGGAAGGGGCCACCGAGTTCGACGCGGCCTTCTTCGGGATCTCGCCGCGCGAGGCCCTCGCGATGGACCCGCAGCAGCGGCTGCTGCTGGAGACCGCATGGGAGGCCTTCGAACGGGCCGGCATCGACCCGGCCTCCCTGCGCGGCACCCGGACCGGTGTCTTCGCCGGCGTCATGCACCACGACTACGCCGCCCACACCGACCGCGACAGCGTGCCCGACGGCGTCGAGGTCTACCTCGGCAGCGGCAACGCCGGCAGCGTGGCCTCCGGCCGCGTCTCCTACGTGCTGGGCCTGGAGGGCCCGGCCGTCACGGTGGACACGGCGTGCTCGTCGTCGCTGGTGACCTTGCACCTGGCCGCACAGGCCCTGCGGGCCGGCGAGTGCACCCTCGCCCTTGCCGGCGGCGTCACCGTCATGGCCGACCCCGAACTCTTCGTCGACTTCAGCCAGCAGCGGGGCCTGGCCCCCGACGGCCGCTGCAAGCCGTTCGCGGCCGCCGCCGACGGCACCGGCTGGGGCGAGGGCGCCGGCCTGCTGCTGCTGGAGCGCCTGTCCGACGCCCGCGCCAACGGCCACCCCGTGCTGGCGGTCGTCCGCGGCTCCGCCGTCAACCAGGACGGCGCCAGCAGCGGGCTGACCGTGCCCAACGGCCCCTCCCAGCAGCGCGTCATCCGCCAGGCCCTCGACCAGGCCCGGCTCACCCCCGGCCAGGTCGACGCCGTCGAGGCCCACGGCACCGGCACCACCCTGGGCGACCCCATCGAGGCCCACGCCCTGCTCGCCACCTACGGCCAGGACCGGCCCGGGGACCGGCCGCTGCTGCTGGGCTCCGTCAAGTCCAACATCGGCCACACGCAGGCCGCCGCCGGGGTGGCCGGTGTGATCAAGATGGTCATGGCGATGCGCCACGGCGTGCTGCCGCGCACCCTCCACGTCGACGAGCCCACCCCCCACGTGGACTGGTCGGCCGGCGCCGTCCGGCTGCTCACCGACAGCGCGCCCTGGCCCGAGACCGGCGAACCCCGGCGGGCCGCCGTCTCCTCCTTCGGCATCAGCGGCACCAACGCCCACATCGTCCTGGAGCAGGCCCCGCCGACCGCCGGGCCGGCCACCGGGCCGGCCGGTGCCGCGGACCCCGCCGACACCCCGGCCGAGCAGGCCGCCCCGCCCCTGGTGCCGTGGCTGGTGTCCGCCCGCGGCCACGACGCCCTGCACGCCCAGGCCGCCCGGCTCCTGGCACACACGGCGGGAGCGGACGACGCGGCGGGCACAGGCGAGGGGGCCCCGGGGGCCCCGGGCGCCCCGGACACGGAGGGCGGGCACGGCCCGGCCACCACCCGCGGCTCCCTCCCCGGACTGGCTCTTATATACATCTCCCAGCCCACGCAACCGAAGGTGGT
>NZ_WTFF01000346.1 GCF_019400985.1 Streptomyces bambusae | reverse complement strand
CGGCTGGGGCGCCGGGGTCGGCTTCGGCGGCGGGGTGGGCTTCGGGGTGGGCTTGGGCGGGGGAGTGGGCTTGGGTGTGGGCTCGGGCGTGGGCTTCGGGCACGGCGGCGGGGGCGGAGGCGGGCAGTGCCGGTGCCGGCCCGCGTGTTTGCGGCAGTGCCTGGCCTCGTGATGTCCGCCACCTTGACCGGCCCCGCGGCCGCCTGCGCGGCTGCCGCTGCCGGCGGTCGCGACGAGTTCCACGACCGTCCGGCCGCCGCCGTCGGTGATCGTCGCGTAGGCGCAGCTATCGGCCACGGCCGGGGTGGCGGACAGCGCCGCCCACAGCAGGACGGGGACCGCCAGCAGGCGCCTGGTACGGGGTCTCTTCACCCGGGGATCATGGGCCGGAGCCGTCCTGCGCACGCGGCGCGCGGTGTGGGTTCGCCCGAACGGGCTACGTTGTGTCCAGAGAGGTTTGAGCCAGGACCGGCCGTGCGGAGGCTCAACTTCCGCCATTTCTCAAAAGGGACTTGTCGGCATCGGTCATTGGGCGGCACGGGCGCGCACGTGCCTTTGGTGTGTGACGAAGAACGGACCGCCAATTTCCGCTTTTGGTCGCCCCGTTGAGGAATGATCAGTACATTCGGCTCGGACAGCAGTCCGACCGCAGCTGGACTACGCCTTGGAGACCTCGATGGACCGCCCCGCCTGGGCCCCGCCAGGCATCGACATATCGGTGCCGAGCGTGTCGCGCATCTACGATTACTACCTGGGCGGCTCGCACAATTTCGAGGTGGACCGCCAGGCCGCCCGCCGGGCGATGGAATTCATGCCGGGCCTGCCCAAGATCATGCAGGCGAACCGGGCCTTCATGCGCCGGGCCGTCCGGTACGCGGTCGCCGAGGGGGTCACCCAGTTCCTCGACGTCGGCTCCGGCATCCCCACCTTCGGCAACGTCCACGAGGTCGCCCGGGCGGCCTCCCCGCAGGCCCGCGTCGTCTACGTCGACCACGACCCGGTGGCCGTCGCCCACAGCCGCGCCGTCCTGGCCGGGGACGAGCTCAGCGACATCGCCGCCGCCGACCTGCGCAAGCCGAGGTCCATCCTGCACAGCCCCGAGGTGGGCCGGCTGCTGGACCTCGACCGGCCCGTCGCCCTGCTGCTGGTCGCCGTCCTGCACTTCCTCGAGGACGCCGACGACCCGTACGGGGCCGTGGCCGAGCTGCGCGACGCGCTGGCCCCCGGCAGCCTGCTGATCCTCACCCATGCCTCGTACGAGGGCATCCCCGTCTCCGAGGAGGCCGCCGGCGGGACCGTCGGTGTCTACCGCGACATGCGCAGCCCCCTGGTGATGCGGACCCGCGAGGAGGTCACCCGCTTCTTCGACGGCTTCGAGACGGTCGAACCGGGGCTGGTGTCGATGCCCGCCTGGCGGCCGGAGGCCCCCGAGGACGACACGGCGCCGGAGGATCCGTACGCCTTCTCCGGCTTCGCGGGTGTGGGACGCAAGGCGTGAGAGTCCCCGCACAGACGGCCCAGGCGACGCAGTCCCCGGGGCTGCCGGCCGACCTGGAGGACCGGATCGGCCGCTTCGCGACCATCTGGAGCCGGGCCATCTTCCCGGTCACCGCCACGTCGCTGACCCGGGTGGAGTTCGAGCGGCACCTGGTGCCGCTGGCCCGCACGCTCAGCGAGGCCCTGCACGCGCGCGCCTTCGACCCGGCCGTCGCCCAGCGCGTCGGCGGCGAACTCGTCGCCGTGCACTGCACCGACCCCGACGCCCTGGCCGGCACCCTCGGCGTGGTCGACTCCTACCTGGTGCTGTACTGCGGCCCGGGCAGCGCCGGCCCGGAGGAGACCGAGCAGTACCGGGCCCGCTGCGCCCGGCTCCAGCACGGCATCGCGGCCGGCTTCGCCCGGGCCCTGCGCGAACGCACCCTGCGGGAGCAGGAGGCCATCGCCCGCTCCGCGCTGACCGCCCGCTCCGACGCCCAGGAAGCCCTGCACGCCAGCGAGGAGCGCTTCCGCGCCGTCTTCGAGGGCGCCGCCGTCGGCATCGGCATCGCCGACCTGGAGGGCAACATCCTGGAGATCAACGACACCCTGCTGAAGATGTTCGGCGGCCTCGAAGGCCACGTCCGCGGCCGCAACGTCAGCGAATGGGGGCACCCGGACGACGCGCCGCACATCTGGCGGATGTACGGCGAACTGGTCCGCGGCGAACGGGAGCACTACCGGGCCGAGAAGCCGTACTACCGGCACGACGGGACCGTGCTGTGGACCAACCTCACGGTGTCGCTGCTGCGCGACGCCGAGGGCCGGCCGCAGTACCAGCTGGCCCTGATGGAGGACACCACCGAGCGGCGGCTGCTCAACCTGCGCCTGCGCTACGAGGCCACCCACGACGCCCTCACCGGCCTGCCCAACCGCACGCTGTTCTTCGAACGCCTGGAGAAGGCCATCGGCGGCCCCGCCGACGACGGCGCCCGCTTCGGGCTGTGCTACCTGGACCTCGACGGCTTCAAGGCGGTCAACGACAGCCTGGGCCACTCCGCCGGCGACCGGCTGCTGGTGGAGGTCGCGGACCGGCTGCAGAGCTGCGCGACCGGCCCCGGCGAGGTCGTGGCCCGACTCGGCGGTGACGAGTTCGTGGCCCTGACCACCGGCCCCGACACCGAGCAGAAGGTCACCGACCTCGCCGTCCGCATCCTCTCCGCGCTGGCCGCGCCGATCCGGCTGGAGGGCCGGGAACTGATCGTGCGCGGCAGCATCGGCATCGTGGAGGGCCCGGCGGGCGAGCGCACCCCGGCGGAAGTGCTGCGCAGCGCCGACATCACCATGTACCGGGCCAAGGCCGCGGGCGGCAACCGCTTCGAGTTCGCCGACGCCGAGGCCGACGCCCGCGCCATCACCCGGCACGGTCTGACCAACGCCCTGCCCGGCGCCCTGGAGCGCGGCGAGTTCTTCGTCGAGTACCAGCCGCTGGTCGACATGAACGACGGCAGCGTGTACGGCGCCGAGGCCCTCGTGCGCTGGTCGCATCCGCAGTACGGAGTGCTGGGCCCGGACCGCTTCATCCCCCTCGCCGAACGCACCGGCCTGATCGTCCCGCTGGGCCGCTGGGTCCTGGAGGAAGCGGTCCGCCAGGCCCGCAACTGGCAGCGCGAGCACGGCGGCCCCCTGCGGATCAACGTCAACCTCTCGCCCACCCAGCTCCACCACCCCGGCCTGGTCGCGGACACGGTGGCGGTCCTGGAGAACTCGGGCCTGGAGCCGGGGGCCCTGTGCCTGGAGGTCACCGAATCGGCCCTGATCGGCGCCGACGACGAACTCCTGGAACCCCTGCGCCGACTCGCCGCCCTGGGCGTGGACATCGCACTCGACGACTTCGGCACCGGCTACTCGAACCTGGCCAACCTGCGCCGCCTCCCCGTGAGCGTGCTGAAGCTGGACCGCTCCTTCACCCAGGGGATGCAGCAGCAGCCGGCGGACCCCGTGGACGTCAAGATCGTCGAGGGCATAGTGGCCCTGGCCCACAGCCTCGAACTCGCCGTCACGGTCGAGGGCGTGGAGACCGGCGCCCAGGCCGCCCAACTGCGGGCCCTGGGCTGCGACACCGCACAGGGCTGGTACTACGCCCGCCCCGGCGCCCCGGACCGGATCCACGCCCTCTCCCTCTCGGACGCCACGCCCTGACACCGCCACCGTCGGCCCGGCCGACGCGCCGGGCCGCCGGGTCGGGCCGCCGGGAACAGCCCGGCCGACGCTCCCGGGCCGGCGGGGGCATCCTGGCCGGCGCTCCCGGGCCGGACGGGGACAGTCCGGACGGCGCTCCCGGGTCGGCGGGGGCATCCTGGCCGGCGCTCCCGGGCCGGACGGGGACAGTCCGGACGACGCACCCGGGCCGGACGACGCACCCGGGTCGGCGGGGACACCCTGGCCGACGCGCTCGGGCCGGCCGGCCCGGGCCCGGACGCGCGTCCTGCTCCCGTGCCGCCCGGACCTGGTCAGTCCAGGCCGGCTTCGATCCCCTTGCCCGGGGTGCGGACCGCCTCCGTCACCCGGAGCATCCGCTCGGTGGTGTCGGCCAGCACGTGCGCGGCGGCAGGAAGGCGCTCGGCCTCATAGGCGTCCAGCTCCGTCTCCCCGCTGAGCGCCCGGGCCAGGGCGGCAGCGTCCTCGATACCGGTGTTCATCCCGAAGCCGCCGGCTATCGGATGCACGTGCGCCGCGTCACCGGCCAGGAAGACACGGCCCGCCCGCAGCCGGTCCGCCATGCGGACGTTGACCCGCCAGGTCGAGAGCCAGGTGGGCTCGGTCAGCCGTAGGCCCGGCATCCGGGCGTGCCGGTCGAAGAGGCGCTGGAAACTCTCCAGCGACGGCGGCACCGGTTGGTCGTCATCGCCCAGCTCCGGTGAGGACTGGAGCTGGAAGGAGTCCGTGCCCGGTATCGGGCACAGCATCATCGCCCGGTGGTCCGAGGTGAACCACTGGTGCCAGCAGTCCCGGCTCAGCCCCGGCGCCCGGACATCCCCGACGACCATGGCCTGCTCCTTGTCGGTGTGCCCCTCGAAGGCGATGCCCAGGAGGCCCCGCACCGCGCTGTGCCCCCCGTCGCAGCCGGCCAGGTATCCGGCCCGGACGGTGCGGCCGTCCGCCAGGGCGGCGTCCACCCCGTCCGCGTCCTGCGAGATCCCCACGAGCCGGCTGCCGTACTCGACCTGGACGCCGAGCTCCGCGAGCCGCTCGCGCAGCACGTCCTCGATCTGCCACTGGCCGATCAGCATGATGCCCTCGACGGCCGTGTCCTCGATGTGGGCCCCGTCGAAGTACTTGCGGAACAGCAGCTGCGTCTGACCGATGGCGCTGATCCGCCCGGCGATCCCGAGCCGCTCGAACACCGCGAGGGCGTCCGGCCGCAGCCCCTTGCCCCGCGACTCGCGGTGCGGGGCGTCGCGTCGGTCCAGGATCCGCACGGCCGCACCGCGCTGCGCCAGTTCGCAGGCCAGCGTCAGCCCGGTCGGCCCGGCACCCACGACGACCACGTTGCTCACCCTGTCGCCCACCGCGTCCGTCACCGCCCCGTCGGTCACCGCCTCGCCCACCGCGTCCTTCACCGCCCCCTCGGTCACCGCCTCGTCCACCGCACTGCTCCCCTCGCCGGCCATCGCATCGGGAACCGCGCCGCTCGTCGCGTGCTGCACCGAGCCGCTCGTTCCACCCTTCACCGCGACGTTCATCTCCGCTCCCCCTGTCGATCCGAACCCTGTCGATCCGAACCCTGTCGATCCGTCCGCCGCGACCCTGGGCGGCGGCGATGAATCAAGGAAAGCGCAACCGGGTTAAAAATGCAACCGGGTCACAAAAATAACCCGGTCACGATTCCGTGCTATGCTCCACCCATGGACACGACCGCCACCCAGGGCCTGCGGGAGAGCAAGAAGCTGCGCACGCGCGCCCATCTGCGGGCCACCGCGCTGGAGCTGTTCCTGGAGCGGGGCTTCGACGCCGTGTCCGTGGCCGACGTGGCGGCCGCCGCGGAGGTCTCGAAGCCGACGCTGTTCCGGTACTTCCCGACGAAGGAGGACCTGGTCCTCGACCGGTTTGCCGACCACCAGGACGAGGCCGCCCGCACCGTGCGCGACCGCCCCGCCGGGCAGAGCCCGGTCGCCGCGCTGCACGCGCAGTTCACCGCGGCCCTCGCCGCGCACGACCCGGCCACGGGCCTGTCCGACCTGCCCGACATCGTCGCGTTCATGCGGCTGCTGTACTCCGTGGACAGCCTGCGCAGGCGGCTCGACCGCTACACCGAGCGGGAGGTCGAGCTGCTGGCGGAGGTCCTGGAGACGGAGTCGGTGCCGCCGCTGACCGCGCGGCTGTCCGCCCTGCACCTGGTGACGGTCCGCCACGAGCTGGGCCGGGTCAACTGGGCCCGGATGGCGGAGGGCCGCACGGCCGACGAGGCCCTCGCCGAATCGCTCGCCGACGCCGACCAGGCCTTCGCGGCCCTCGCCCACGGTCTCGACACGGTCCTACCGGTCCGCGCGGCCTGACTCCGCGTCCCCGCCCGGCATTCGCTTCCGGCTCGGCTCCGCTCGGTATTCGTCCCGCTCATCCCTGCCCGCTGGCTGTCCCTGCCCGCGGGCTCGCCCTACTCGGCAGGGCGGCGCGCGGGCAGTGCCTGAAGCGCGGGCCAGCGGGCGAGCATGGCCTCACGCATGGCCGTCGCGAGGAGCCCCACGCTCCTCAGCTCACTGCTTCCCCCGGTCATCAGCTCACCGCTTCCCCCGGTCATCGCGCCGATGACGCCGAGGCGGTGGACGAGCCGCTGCCTGGCCGTGGCGGTGCCCCACCGCCAGTCCTTCCGGGGAATCCGGGCCAGGTGGTCGGTGGTTCCACGCTGGGCGCGCTGCACCAGGGCATCCCCGCGCAGCAGCCAGCCCGCACAGGCGTCGGTGAGGTCCTCCGGGACGTCGCTGCCGGTCGAGTCGCGCCACGTGGTCCGGTAGGCGGCCTCGGCCGCGTCGAGCAGTGACCGGTCCGGGGAAGTTGCGCACCAGCAGGTGGGGAAGCCGATCCGGAAGTAGGCGAGTTCCACGAGGCCGTCGCCGAGCGAGGCCTGTTCGAAGTCGATGAACCGTACGCCGCCAGCGGTGTGCCTGTCGTTGCCGGGGCAGGGATCGCCGTGCAGCAGCGCGGCCCGGACCGGGGGTACGGCCAGGCGGTCCACGAGGCCCTCCAGCTCGGTCCGCACGCCGGACGCCACCGTGCAGCCGAGCGCCCGCGCGAGCCGCAGGAAGGCGTCGACGTCGTCCGCGCCGGGCCCGACCCAGCCGGGGAGAACGCCATCACCGGCCCCCGGACCGCCGCCGTCGCCGCTGCCGGCACCCGAGCCGGCAGCCGACCCGGCGTCCGAACCGGCATCCGAGTCGGCAGCCGAGTCGGCAGCCGACCCGGCGCCCGACGCACCGCCCGACCCGCCAACCGCGCCCGACCCGCCAACCGAGTCGGCAGTCGCCCCGGCATCCGAGCCCGCAGTCGACCCACCGCCAGACCCACCGCCAGACCCACCGCCCGACCCGCGGACCGAACCCGCGGCCGCATGCAGCCGCCCCAGTGCCTCGGCGTACCCGACCACCCAGTCCTCCGCCGGCGGCCGATGCTCCAAGTGCTCCAGGACCAGGACCCGTTCGGCGGGATCGGTGCCCAGGAGCAGCGGTACGACGGCGGGCCGGACCCCCGACGCCATCCGGAGGGCGGCCACCTCGCGCGCGTACCTCCCGTCGGCCTCCGGCCCGTCGACGAGCTGCTTGACCACCACCGGAGTGCCGGACACCTCCGCCCGCCACACCCGCGACCGCGGGCTGCTGCCCAGCCGGCGGCCCCGGCCGGGCGCACCCAGCTCGGCCCGCAGTTGCTCTCCGAACGGAAGTCGGGACCACATGGGGGCTCATCCTTCCACGGGCCGCCCCGCCCGGCTCCTGAATTCCCGCCGGGCCCACCCCCCTTCGGAGCCCAGGCTCCCCAGCCCCCTCCCTCCCTCCCCCCTCCGCCCTCCCCCTACCGC
>NZ_WTFF01000345.1 GCF_019400985.1 Streptomyces bambusae | reverse complement strand
GGCGGACGGTCATTCCCGGCCCGGCGGCCTGCCCCGCCGGATCCGCCAGGCAAGCCTGGCGCCCCAGCTGAAGAAGGCCCAGGCCTCCGCGGCCGGCTCCGCTGCCGCCCAGCCGGTCGCCGACCGGGACGCGGAGGAGGTGCGCACGCGCATGTCCGCACTCCAGCGCGGCTGGACCGCCGGCCGCCGGCACCACGCCGAGCAGTCCGAGGCGCGGTCCGCCGGCACCACCACCGGGGCCGCCGGCGAGCACGACCACGAGCACGAGAACGAGCAGAACGAGAACGAGGGGGACGGTCGATGACCGCACCGCAGACCGCAGGCAGCAGCGACGCCAAGGGGCGCGGGGGCCAGTTGGGCTGGCTCCTGGACGAGCTGGTCGACCGGGTCGGCAGCATCCGCAAGGCGGTCGTCCTCTCCGGCGACGGACTGCCCACCGGCTCCTCGCGGGAGCTGACCCGCGAGGACAGCGAGCACCTGGCCGCCGTCGCCTCCGGCTTCCACAGCCTCGCCAAGGGCGTCGGCCGGCACTTCGACTCCGGGCAGGTCCGCCAGACCGTCGTCGAGCTGGACGAGGCGTTCCTGTTCGTCATGGCCGCCGGCGACGGCAGCTGCCTGGCCGTCCTGTCCGACGCGGACTCCGACGTCGGCCAGGTCGCCTACGAGATGACCCTGATGGTCAAGCGGGTGGGTGCCCACCTCGCGACGGCCCCCCGCACCGGTCAGCCAGCAGGAGGGTGAGGGCGGACCGTATGAGCGAACTGGGCCAGGACCCCACCGGCACCTCCCACGCCTCCGACGTCGGCCCGGCCGCCCACCCGCACTGGTACGACGACGAGGCCGGGCCGGTGGTGCGCCCGTACGCGATGACGCGCGGCCGGACCAGCCACGCGGCCCAGCACCGGCTCGACCTGATCGCGCTGGTCGTCGCGGAGCCCGCCGCCGACGACCCGGCCTGGGACATGACCCTGTCACCGGAACACGCCCACATCCTGGAGCTGTGCCGGGAACGGCCGCAGTCGGTCGCCGAGATCGCCGCCGGCCTCGACCTTCCGGTCGGGGTCGTCCGGGTCCTGATCGGCGACCTCGTGGACGACGAACTCGTCCACGTGACCCGGCCGGTGCCCCCGGCCGAACTCCCCGACGAATCCATTCTCCGTGAGGTGATCGATGGCCTTCGGGCGCTCTAGCCGCACCGGCGTCATGCACGCCGTGTCGCCGATCGAGCCGCTGACCCTGAAGCTCCTGGTCGCGGGCGGCTTCGGCGTCGGCAAGACCACGCTGGTCAGCGCGGTGAGCGAGATCAGACCCCTGCGCACCGAGGAACTGCTCTCCGAGCCGAGCGCCGCCGTCGACGACCTCCACGGGGTGGAGGCCAAGAGCACCACCACGGTCGCCATGGACTTCGGGCGCATCACCCTGCGCGACGACCTCGTCCTGTACCTGTTCGGCACGCCGGGCCAGGACCGCTTCTGGTTCCTGTGGGACGAGCTGGCCCAGGGCGCGCTCGGTGCGGTGGTCCTCGTCGACACCCGCCGGCTCGCCGACTGCTTCGCCGCGGTGGACTACTTCGAGCGGCGCGGCATCCCGTTCCTCGTCGCCGTCAACTGCTTCGACGGCGCCGAGCGGCATCCCGTGGTGACCGTACGCGAGGCACTGGACCTGGAACCGGAGGTTCCGGTGCTGCTGTGCGACGCGCGGGACCGTGAATCGGTCAAGGACGTGCTGGTCGGGGTGGTCGAGCACGCGATGTCCGTGGCCCGCGCCCGGCGTCAGGAGGCCGCCCGCGTCTGAGCGTTGCCCATCCGCCGCGCTTCCGCCGCACTTCCGCCACGCATCCGCTGCGCCTGCGGACGGACCTGTGGAGGCGGCCCGTACCCCCGCCGACTGGGGTACGGGCCGCGGCTCACAAGGGGGGCTGAGGGACGCGCCCGACGGGGGCGCGTAAGGACCGTGCAGGCAGTGTGAACCTGCCGCAGGAGGCCGTCAAGCGTTCGGACAACAGCCGCAGTTCAGCCTGTCCGGGTACGGCTCACCGCACGGCGACGACGGCCGAGCCGTGGCCGAACAGCCCCTGGTTCGCGGTGATCCCCACCCGCGCGCCGGGCACCTGCCGCTGCCCCGCCCGTCCGCGCAGCTGCCACGCCAGTTCGCACACCTGGGCGATGGCCTGCGCCGGCACCGCCTCGCCGAAGGAGGCGAGCCCGCCGCTCGCGTTGACCGGCGTACGCCCGCCCAGCGCGGTCGCCCCCTCCCGTACGAGCTTGGCCCCCTCGCCCGCCCCGCACAGCCCGATGTCCTCGTACCACTCCAGCTCCAGCGCCGTGGACAGGTCGTACACCTCGGCCAGGGACAGGTCCTCCGGTCCGATCCCCGCCTCCTCGTACGCCGCCCGCGCGATCGACCGACGGAAGGAGTCCTCGGGCAGGGACGCGCCGGCCCCGGATCCGCCGGCCCGGGATCCGCCGGCCCCGGATCCGGCGGTTGCGGAACCGCCCCCGCCGGCCGCCGAGTCCGTGGCGATGTCGGGCAGGTCCAGCACCGTCCGCGGATACGTGGGCGTCACGGTCGACACCGCCCGGATCCGCACCGGGTCCGCGACCCCGCGCGCCCGGGCGAAGTCCATGCCGGCCAGCACCAGCGCCGCCCCGCCGTCGGAGGTCGCGCAGATGTCGAGCAGCCGCAGCGGATCGGCCACGACCGGCGAGGCCGCCACCTCCTCCGCCGAGACGGGCCTGCGGTAGCGGGCGTTGGGGTTCAGCGCCCCGGCCGCCGCGTTCTTCACCTTGACCTGCGCGAAGTCCTCGGGCGTGTCCCCGTACAGCGCCATCCGGCGGCGCGCGTACAGCCCGAAGTACGCCGGATTGGTGGCCCCGAGCACCCGGAACCGGAGCCAGTCCGGATCGTCGGGCCGGTCCCCGCCCGCCGGCGCGAAGAAGCCCTTGGGGGCCGCGTCCGCGCCCACCACCAGCACCACGTCCGCCAGCCCTGCCAGGATCTGCGCCCGGGCCGCCCCGATCGCCTGTGCCCCCGACGCGCAGGCCGCGTACACGCTGGTGACCCGCGCGCCCTGCCAGCCGAGCGCCCGCGCGAACGTGGCCCCGGCCACGTATCCCGGGTACCCGCCGCGCACCGTGTCCGCGCCCACGACCGACTGCACGTCGGTCCACTCCAGCCCCGCGTCGTCGAGCGCCGCCCGGGCCGCGGCCCGCCCGTACTCCACGAAGCTGCGGCCCCACTTGCCCCAGGGGTGCATCCCGACCCCGAGGACCGCCACGTCCGCGCTCCCGCCCGCCGCCACCGGGCTCATCGCTGCCCCGCCACGGGCCGGAAGCGCCAGGTGGTCCAGGTGGTGTCCGCGTCCTGGTCCAGCACGCCCGGCACCACCTCCACCTCCATCCCCACGGCCAGGTCCCCGACGCCGACCCCGGGCACCGTCTGCCCCAGCACGACCATCCGCTCGGCCTCCAGTTCCACGGCCACCAGCGTGTACGGCTCCCAGGGCGCGGCCGGGTCGGAGACGTAGGGCGCGGGCGGGCGGTAGCGCCCGTCGGTGTACGACCAGACGCGCCCGCGCGGCGACAGCGGGACCTCGGCGAGCTCGCCGCCGCCGGCGCAACGCGGGTCGCGGCAGTACGCGTCCTCCCGCGGGAAGAACACCGACCCGCACGCGGTGCACCGCGTACCGAGCAGCCGGAAGCCGCCCTCCGCCCCGTCGTCCTCCGTGAACCACCCGCGCACGACGGGCTTCCGTGTCCGCTCCACGACTCTCCTCCGCGACCGAAGTATCTGACGCAACGTCAGAAGTCTGCCGCAGTGGGCGCCTCAGGTCACCGGTTCCGGGCGATCCCGATCCCCACGGAAGCCAGCCGGACCGGGAAGTCGAAGGGAGGTGAGGGCGCCGGGATGGGCTCGGGGCGGTAGGTGAAGTGCCACCACTCCTCGGGCAGGTTGACGAATCCCTCCGCGGCCAGGCTCTCCCGGAGCAGTCGGCGGTGGCGCGCGGCGCCCGGGCCCACCCGGGGGTCGTCGGTGTGCGACAGCGGATCGAAGAAGTCGAACGGCGTCCCCATGTCCACGGGCCGGCGGCCGGCCGCCGGACGCACCAGCGTGACGTCGACGGTGCTCCCGCGGTTGTGCCCGGACCGCTCGGCGATGTACCCGTGCGGGATCAGCAGCGACTTGTCGACATGCGGGTAGTACGACTCCTTCGTCCGCTGGTCCGCCAGGTCCCGGGCCCAGCGCACGAACCGGTCGACGGCCCGCTGCGGCCGGTAGCAGTCGTACACGAGCAGCCCGTACCCGCGCCGCAGCAACCCCTGCTGCGCCCGGCGCAGCGCGAGCGCCGCGGGCCGGGCCAACAGGCACTCGGCCTCGTCGTACCCGTCCACGACCGCACCGGTGAAGTTCCGCCCGCCGGCGTAGCGCATGTCCTGCCCGACGGACGCATCGACGAACCGCAACGCGACGAACCCGTCGGGCGCAAGCGGACCCGCACCCGCCCCCCGCCCTCCACCGCCGCCCCCACCGTCCCGGGCCGCGGAGACTGTGCCCGCGGCGGCCGGGCTCACGGTGGACGTAGGCGCTGCCACCACCCCCTCCGCTCCGCCTGCCGCCGCGGTCAGGCCGAGCACCGCCCACACCACGGCCCCGACGCCAAGCCGTTGCACCCGACTCCGTACAACACCCCTGTCTCCCATGCCCCTTCCCTTACCATTCCGGCATGGCGCCACAGCTGAGGGACTCGCACTGCTCCACCTGCGGATCACCGTTCGACACCGCCGACTGGCCGCGCAAGTGCCCCTCCTGCGGGACGGTCGCGTACCGCAATCCGCTCCCGGTGGCCGTCGCCCTCCTGCCCGTCGAGGACGAACGAGGCACCGGCCTCGTGGTCATCACCCGCACCATCGAGCCCGCCCGGGGCGGTGTCGCCCTGCCCGGCGGTTTCATCGACTTCGGCGAGGACTGGCGGGACGCGGTGGTACGCGAACTGCGCGAGGAGACCGGCATCGAGGCCGCGGCCGACGAGGTCGCCCTGGCCGACGCGCTCAGCTCTCCGGCCGGCCACCTGCTCCTCTTCGGCCTCCTGCCGCCCCGCCCGGCCGCCACCCTGCCCCCGCCCGTCCCCACGGACGAGACCGAGGGCTGGCACATCCTCCACGCCCCGACCACCCTGGCCTTCCCCCTCCACACCCAGGCCGCCGCCTCCTGGTTCGCGGGCCACTACACCTGACCCGGCCCACATTTCCAGCCCCGCCGGCGTTTGAGGCGCGGGGGTCCGGGGGCGGAGCCCCCGAAAGCGGGGGCCGGGGCGGCAGCCCCGGTATCGGGAAGGGGCGGGGTGGGGAAAGGCCCCGCGCAGCGGCCCACCCCTCAGCCCCCACCCCTCAGCCCCCGCATCCGCACCTTCAACTCCACCCCGTCCTCCCCCTCCACCACGACCCGCCCCCCACGCCACCGCACCGTCACCCGCTCGACCTCCGCGACCCCGAAGCCCTCGCCCGGGTCCCGGACCAACACCCCGCTCCCGGTACGGCCGGCCGCCGGGGCCCACGCCTCCAGCTCGGGCTCGCCGTCCTCGCCCCGCACCGCAATCACCGACCCCGCCCGCGCCAGCACCGGGATCCGCCTCATCGGAGCGTCGAGCAGCACCTGGCCCGGGCCCTCGTACGCCTCACCCGTCGCCGTGTCGTACCACCGCCCCCGCGGCAGCCGGACCGCGCGCCGGTCGGCGCCGCACTCCAGCACCGGAGCCACCAACAGCGAGTCGCCGAGCAGGAACGCGTCCTCGCAGTCCCGCAGCGCCCGCTCCTCCGGCGCGCCCCACCACAGCGGACGGGCGTACGGTGCCCCCGTGCGCCGGGCCAGATGCGCCAGAGCCATGAAGTACGGCCGCAGCCGCTCCCGTTCGGCCAGCACCGCCCGCGCCCCCTCCAGCACCTCCGGGCCGAACTCCCACGGCTCCCGCCGCCCCGCCCACATCGCCGCGTGCGTCCGGAACAGCGGCAGGTACGCCCCCAGCTGGAACCACCGCAGGAACAGCTCCGGGCTCGGCGACCCGCCGAAACCCCCCACGTCCGGCCCCGAGTACGGCACCCCGCACAGCCCCAGCCCCAGCACCAGCGCCAGCGACGCCCGCAGCCCCTCCCAGCCGGTCTCCACGTCGCCGGACCACGTACCCCCGTACCGCTGCATCCCCGCCCACCCCGACCGGGAGAAGAGGAACGGCCGCTCCGCCGGCCGCAGCCGCACCAGGCCCTCGTACCCGGCCCGCGCCATCCCCAGCGCGTACACGTTGTGCGCCTCCCGGTGGTCCCCGCCCGCGCCCTCCAGCACGTGCCGCGACGACCGCGGCAGCGTCTGGTCGGGGAAGACCGGCGGGGTGAAGGACACCGGCTCGTTCATGTCGTGCCATACCCCCGCGAAGCCCTGCCGCAGCCGCTCCTCGTACAGATCGCCCCACCACCGGCGCACCTGCGGGTCCGTGAAGTCCGGATAGGCGCACTCCCCGGGCCACACCTCCCCGCGGACCTCCCGCCCCTGCGCGTCGCGTACGAACGCCCCCGCGGGCCCCACCCCGCGCCCGGCGGCGTACGTACCGCCCTCCTCCACCTTCACGGCCGGGTCCACGATCGACACCAGCCGCACCCCGGACTCCCGCAACTCCCCGGCCAGCCCGGGCAGATCGGGGAAGGCCTCCTGGTCCACGGTGAAGACCCGGTGCCCGTCGTAGTGGTCGATGTCCAGGTGCACCGCCGACAGCGGCAGCCCCCGCGAGGCATAGCCGGCCACCACGCGCCGCACCTCCTGAGCGCTCCCGAACCCCCACCGCGCGTGCTGGTACCCCAGGGCCCACTCCGGCGGCACCGCCGCCGCGCCCGTCAGGCCCGACCAGCCCTGCAGCACCCGGGCCGGCGTCCCGACCAGCACCCAGCAGCGCAACGGGCCGCCGTCCATGCGCAGTTCACTCACCCCCGGCCGGTCCGGACCGGACCCGGCGCCCTCCTCGCCCTCGCGCAGCACCACCCGCCCGTCCCAGGTGGAGTCGTGGAAGACCAGGTGCGTGCCCGCGTCCGCGACCACCATCTGCACCGGCATCGTGATGTACAGCGGATCGTCCCCCGGGCCGAACCCGCCCCGCGGATCGGTGTTCCACAGCCGGTACGAACCGTCCCGCAGCCGCGGCCCCGACGCGCGCCCGCCCAGCCCGAAGAACCGCGCGTCCGCCGGCACCTCGGCGCGCTGCAGCCAGCGCGCCCCGCCGACCGCCCCCACCGGCTCCCACCAGCGCGGCGGCAGCTCCCGGCGGAGCACCACGCCACCGGGCGTGCGCACCTCCACCGCACCGTGCCGGGAGACCGCCACGGTCACCCGCTCCGACACCACCCGCCAGCCGCCGCCCGTGTCCGGCTCCAGCACCGCCCGCGGGTCCGGCTCCGGCCCCGAGCCCACCACGGCGTACGAGGGCGTCGGCTCCGCCCCGTCCCAGCCCCAGAACACCGCCCCGCCCGCGGTGACCCGCACCAGCAGCTCCGAGCGCGCGAAGCGCAGCACGCCCCCGCCCGGACGCGAGTCCGCCCCGGTGAGCAGCCCAGGCACCCGGGCGCGCTCCGGGCCGCGCGGCGGCAGCCCGACGG
>NZ_WTFF01000344.1 GCF_019400985.1 Streptomyces bambusae | reverse complement strand
CCCGCGCGGTGTGGGACCGGCTGCGGCCGGCGCTGCGCGAACGCGGCCGCTTCCGGCTGCTCGCGGCGCGGCTGCTGGCGGCGGAGGGCCACACGGCCGCGGCCCGCCGCCTCTTCGAGGAGGGCTTCGAGGTCCCGGACCTCCGCGAGGGCGACGAGGTGCTGTCCGACACCTGGTACCGGCTCACCGCCCGCCCGCTGCCCGACCCGTACGACTTCCGCATGCGCCCGGCCCCCTGACCCTGGCTGATCACACCCGGCAGAGGATCTCGCCGTTCAGGACCGAGAACCAGGCGTCCGGGGACGCGCCCCACATCCGCCACGCCCCGGCCAGCGACGCCAGTTCGGTGGCGGTGGCGTGGCCGCCCTCGGTGGCCACCCGGGCGTACGACGAGGCCGTCGTGCGGTCCGCCCACAGGGCTGACCACCAGGCGATCTCCTCCGGGGTCGCGAAGCACCACGCCGTGGCCGTGGCCCGGACGTCGGTGAAGCCCGCGGCCCGGGCCCACGCGTGCAGCCTGCGGCCCGCGTCCGGCTCGCCGCCGTTGGCCCGGGCCACCCGGCGGTACAGCGACAGCCACGCGTCCAGCCCGGGCGTGGCCGGGTACCAGGTCATCGCCGCGTAGTCGGCGTCCCGGGCGGCCACGATCCCGCCCGGCCGGCACACCCGGCGCATCTCGCGCAGCGCCTGGACGGGGTCGCCCACGTGCTGGAGCACCTGGTGGGCGTGGACCACGTCGAACGAGTCGTCGGGGAAGTCGAGTGCGTGGACGTCGGCCGTGGCGAACGCGATCCCGTCCAGCCCCCGCTCCGCCGCGTGCGCGCGGGCCTGCTCCACCACGTCCGCGGCGGCGTCGACGGCGGTGACCCGGCCGCCCGGGGCGACCAGCTCCGCCAGGTCGGCGGTGATCGTGCCCGGACCGCAGCCGACGTCCAGCACGGACATCCCCGGGCGCAGCTCGCCGATCAGGTACGCGGCGGAGTTGCGGGCGGTGCGCCAGCGGTGCGAGCGCAGCACCGACTCGTGGTGGCCGTGGGTGTAGACGGCGGTCTCGGCCGGGGTCCCGGCGGCGGTGGCGTCAGTGGCGGTGGCGGCAGTGGTGGCGGTGGGCCCGGCAGGGCCGGGCGCGGCGGACGTCATGGTGGTGGCCTCTTCTCCTCGCACTTCCTCGAAGCGTTGCTCCCACCGTAGGCGATCATGCTGGAATATGAGATGGGTGTTTTGACATGCGGACAACACCGTTGCGGGGCAAGGGGAGTGGGGGGAACCTGGGGCCAGGGGGTCGAGCCGAAGGAGAGGACGGTGAGACCCGTGGGAGCCACCCGGACGGACCCGCAGACCGCACTCCTGGACCTGCACGCCGAGGCGCTCCGGCTGTTCGGCGAGCGGGTGCACGCCATCACCGGCGACCAGTGGGACGGCCCCACCCCGTGCACCGAGTGGACGGTGGCCGACCTGGTCAACCACGTCACCGGCGAACAGCTGTGGGTCCCGCCGCTGGTCGCCGAGGGCCGCACGGTCGAGGACATCGGTGACGCCTTCTCCGGTGACCTCCTCGGCGAGGACCCGATGGCCGCCTGGGACACGGCCGCCCACGCGGCCCACGCCGCCTTCGCCGCGCCGGGTGCGCTGGAGCGCCCCGTGGCGCTCTCGCGCGGGCCGACGCCCGGATCGGCCTACTGCGCCGAGCTGATCGTCGACTGCGCGGTGCACACCTGGGACCTGTCCCGGGGCATCGGGGCGGACGACCGGTTGCCGGACGACCTGGTCGACTTCACGTTCAAGGAGGTCGCGCCCCACGCCGACGCGCTCGCGGCGAGCGGGATGTTCGCCGCGCCGGTCGAGATCCCGGACGGTGCCGACACCCAGACGAGGCTGCTGGCCCTGATGGGGCGGAGGCGTTGACCGGCAGATTCGGGGTAAAGAGGGCGTATCGGCGGAGGGCGAGAAGGGGCAAACCGGAGCAATCGGCCTTATAAAGGCATGGTCTGCACACTGCGCACGACACCGCGCGCGCTGTGCGGAGACCGAACGGCGATCCGGAACGCGGCGGCAAGCACGGGACGAGGGCGAGGCGATGGAGGGGATGCAGCGTACGGCGCCGGAAGGACGAGGGCCGGTCCGCTTCGGTCCGCCCGCTCCCGAGCCGGGCCTGCCCGTCCTGCCCGAGCTGACGGAGGTCCTCGCCGCTGCCGCGGTCCGCTCCGCCCCCGAACCGCCGGGCGGCGGACTGCCCGTCCGCGAGGCCGCCTGCCGGCACTGGGCGCGGCGCGGCCTGCCGACGGAGCCCGGTGACGTGGCCGCCGGCCCCGGTGCGCCGGCGCTGCTCCTGGCGCTGCTCGGCGCGTACGGCGGCGACGTCATGCTGCCCCGCCCGTGTCCCGCCTGGTGGACCCCGCAGGTCCGGCTGCTGGGACGGCGGGCCTACCACGTGCCGACGCCGGCCGAGTGCGGCGGCGTACCGGACCCGTACGCGCTGCTGGAGACCGTACGGCGGGTCCGCGCCGAGGGCGGTGACCCCCGCGTCCTGCTGCTGTCCGTGGCCGACGACCCCACGGCGACCGTGCCGCCGCCGGAGCTGCGGCGCGAGGCGTGCGAGGCGGCGCAGGCCGTCGACCTGTTCGTGGTCAGCGACGAGACCTGGCGGGACACCGTGCACCGGCCGCACGGGACGCTCGTCCTCAGCCCCGCCACGATGCTGCCCGACGACGCGGCCGTCCTGATGGACCTGTCGGGCGCACTGCTGCCGGGCGGCTGGCCCGCCGCCGTGGCCCGCTTCCCCGGCACCACGCGCGGCACCTGGCTGCGCGCCCGCACCCTCGACGTGCTCACCGCCACCGGCGCCCAGATCGCCGGCCCGGTCGCCGGCGCCGCCGCCCACGCCCTCGACGAACCCGACGCGGTGGCCGCCCGGGCGATCGCCGCGGCCCGGCTGCACGGCGCAGTGGCCCGCGCCGTCCACCGGGAGCTCCTGGCCGTCGGTGCCCTGGCCCTGCCCCCGCAGGCCGGCCGCCACCTCTACGCCGACCTGACCCCGCTACGGGCCGGGCTCGCCCGGCGCGGCGTGGGCGACGCGATGGAGCTGGAGGACCACCTCGGGGTCCGGCTCGGCGCCCCCGCCCCCGGCGGCCAGCGCTTCGCGGACGAACTCGGCGCCCTGCGCGTCCGGCTGTCCACCAGTCCCCTGCTCGGGGTGACCCCGGAGGAGCGGCTGGCGGCCCTCACCGCCCGCGACCCCCTCGCGCTCCCGCACGTACGGCGGTCCCTGAGCGCCCTCGCGGCGGTGCTGGCCGACCTGACGTGACCTGACCTCACGTGACGGCGCCGGGCCCGCGACACGCGGCCGGCGCCGCCCCCGGGGCAACGGCGAACGGAGACTGCTCGATGAGCGACCAGACGGACGAACGGCCCGCCCTGCCAACCGGCACCGCTACCCGTACCGGCACCGGCACGAGCACCAGCCCTGGCACCGCCACCAGCCCTGGCACCGCCGCCGACACCCGCCCCGGCCCCGGCACGAGCACCAGCCCTGGCACCGCCACCGGTACCCGTACCGGCCCTGGCACCGCCGCCGGCACCTGGACCGGCACTGGCACGAGCGCTGGCACGAGCACCGCCTCCGGCCCCGGTAGCCGTACCGGCACTGGCACGAGCACCGTCTCCGGCCCCGGTAGCCGTACCGGCCCCGGCACGAGCACCGGCCCTGGCCCCGGCACCTGGACCGGCGCCATGAGCGCCGGCCCCGGTCCTGGCACCGTCACCGGCATCCGGACGGGCCCCGGCCGTGGCACCGGTCCCGGCACCGCCACCGGCACCCGGACCGGCACTGGCACGAGCGCTGGCACGAGCACCGTCTCCGGCCCTGGTAGCCGTACCGGCCCCGGCACGAGCACCGGCCCTGGCCCCGGCACCTGGACCGGCGCCGCCATGAGCACCGGCCCCGGCCCTGGCACGAGCACCGGCCCTGGCGCCGCCCCCGCCACCCGTACCCCCGCCCCCGCCCCCGCCCACCGGGCGTGGCCGGTTCCGCTCGTCGCCCCGCGCCCGCTGGCCGAGGCGCGGCTGTGGCCGCGTTCCTTCGCCGATCGGCTGACGACTCCGCTGCCGGGGCTGCGCCAGTACGCCCGACTGGCCCGCGAGGGCGCCTTCCGGCCCGACACCGAAGGGCTGCGGGGCATCCCCGACCTGCCGTACGAGCCGGGCCCGCTGCCGCCGCCCCGCGCCGGGACGGTGGGCGTCACCTGGGCCGGCCACGCCAGCTGGGTGCTGCGCCTCGGCGGGCTGACCGTGCTCACCGACCCCGTCTGGTCCCGGCGCATCATCGCCACCCCGGCTCGTATGACCCCCGTGGGCGTGCGCTGGCAGGACCTGCCGCCCGTCGACGCCGTCGTGATCAGCCACAACCACTACGACCACCTCGACGCGCCCACCCTGCGCCGGCTGCCCCGCCACACGGCCCTGTTCGTCCCGGCCGGGCTCGGGCGCTGGTGCCGCCGCCGCGGGTTCACCCGGGTCACCGAGCTGGACTGGTGGGAGGCGGCCGAACTGGACGGCGTACGCTTCGACTTCGTCCCCGCCCACCACTGGTCCAAGCGCTCCCTCTTCGACACCTGCCGGAGCCTGTGGGGCGGCTGGGTGCTCACCGACACCCGGGACGCGGCCCGCAAGAAGGTGTACTTCGCCGGGGACACCGGCTACGGGCACTGGTTCGGCGAGATCGGCCGCCGCCACCCCGGGATCGACCTCGCCCTGCTGCCGATCGGCGCCTACGCGCCCCGCTGGTGGCTGCACGACGTCCACGCCGACCCGGAGGAGGCCGTCCAGGCCTGCCTCGACCTCGGCGCCCACCGGATGGCGCCCATGCACTGGGCCACCTTCGTCCTGTCGGCCGAGCCGGTCATGGAACCGCTGCTGCGGGTCCGCGCCGCCTGGGACCGGGCCGGCCTGCCCCGCGAAACCCTCTGGGACCTCCCGATCGGCGCCTCACGCACCCTCTGACGGCCCCGCCCCCGTGGACGGACGCCCCCCGCCGCCCCCGCCCCCGGCCGACGGCCGCAGCCGCCGCCACAGCCCCGGCGCCGCGCTGATCAGCAGGGCCAGCGCCACCGCCGTCGCCACGCCCTTCCACGGCTCCGCGAACAGCGACCCGCCCAGGATGCCGATCAGCGCGTACGTCGCCGCCCACGCCAGGCACGCCGGGCCGTTGCCCCGGGCGAAGCGGCGCAGCGGCATCCGCGCCAGCAGGCAGGCGAGCATCACCGGAATACGGCCCCCCGGGACCAGCCGGGACAGCACCAGCACCAGTACCCCGTGGTCGTCGAGCCGCGCCCGGGCCTGCGCCAGCCGCTCCGGCGTCGCCCGCCCGCGCAGCGCCGCCGGCCGGCGCGAGCCGTTGCGGGAGCGGACCCCGCGCTGCCCCAGCCAGTACAGGGCGGTGTCACCGGTGAACGCCGCCAATGCCCCCACCCCGAACACCAGCAGCACCCCGAAGGGCGGCGACTGCTGGTGGAAGGCCACCACCGCCGCCGAACTCACCAGCGCCCCCGTCGGAATCACCGGCACCAGCGCCCCCAGCGCCACCAGCAGGAACAACGCCGGGTACCCCAGCGCCTGCTGCGTGGACTCCGCAGGGGTCTGCCCCCACTGGTCGAGCGCCTCCCGCACCATCACGGCACCCGCACCCGCACGCACTCGCCGTGCCCCGGCACGGCGACCGCCACCTGCGGCACCAGCCGCGCCGCCAGCCGCTCGAACTCCGCGCCCGGCGCGTGGAACTCGTGCGGCCGCACCGCGTCCATCCCGATCGGCCAGTACGTCCCGTAGTGCACCGGCACCGCGGCCGCCGGCGCCAGCCGGCCCAGGACGTCCGCCGCCCGCCGGGCGTCCAGATGCCCCGGACCCAGGAACGGGCCCCAGCCGCCCACCGGCAGCAGCGCCACGTCCACGGGCCCCACCTCCGCCGCCATCGCGTCGAACAGCCCGGTGTCGCCCGCGAAGTAGGTGCGCGCCGCGCCCTGGACGACGTACCCGAGTGCGGGCGAACGGTGCGGGCCGAACGGCAGCCGCCGCCCGTCGTGCCGCGCGCTGACCGCCCGTACGCTCACCCCCGCCCCCACCCCGACCTCGTCGCCCGGCTCCACCTCGGTCACGGTCAGCCCCCGCAGGCCGGCCAGCCGGGCCAGCCCCGGCACCGCCCGGCGCGCACCGCGCGGGACCACCAGGCGGGTTCCCGGCGCCAGCACGCCCAGGGACGGCAGGTGCAGGTGGTCGGCGTGCAGGTGCGACACCAGGACCGCGTCGGCCACGGCCGCCTCCCGCGGGGGCAGCGCTCCCCGGCGCCGCCGCAGGTGCGCGAGGCGGCGCGCGAACAGTGGGTCCGTCAGCAGCCGTACCCCGGAATCCTCGACCGTGCACGTCGCATGACCCCACCAGGTGATCTCCACCGGCAACACGGCCCTCCCTACCTTCGGTGCCTGTCGTGAGCGTAGGCCTCGACCGGCCGTTCTGTCCGCCCGTGGTGGCCGACGTTCGCCTCCTCGCCGCCGCCCGATCGGAGTAGGGTCGGGGGGTATGGACGAGCTGCGCGTGGCCGCTATCACCAGCCTGGCCCCGCTCGAGGAACTGGACGCCGACCCCTTCGTCGTGGACACCCGGAGCCAGCACGCGATGTGCGCCCGCTGGGCCGCGGACCAGGGCTACGTGGTGACGAGGCAGCTGCTCTTCCTGAGCCTGCGCGCCGACCACTTCGGGCTGTGGCGGGACGTCGAGGCGGGCCAGGTGGACCTGTTCGTCGCCCCCAACCGGCGGGTGCTGGAGCGGGCGCTGCGCTCGGTGGAGGAGTTCACCGCGGAGTGCGCCCGGCGCGGGGTGCGACTGGAGACCGCGGGCCTGGACGAGCCGAGCTACACCTCCGCGATGAAGGCCGAGGTGCACCGCAGGCTCTCGATGCCGACCGCGGGCTACGACGGCACCTGAGCGGCCCGGCACCCCCCCCGGCAGTCACCCCCCGGCACCACCCCCGGGCAGTCACCCCCCGGCAGTCACCCCCGGCAGTGCTCCTGGAGGAGTCCGCCCGCGCGGGCCCGCCCCGACGGCCCACGCCCTGTGCGACGCTGGAGGAGGAGCCCGGCGCACGGGCGTGGGCCGGGACGCGAGGGCAGGTGGGCCGTGCTGCGAGGGCGATGGCGCACCACGGCGGCCGCCCTGGGCCGGGTGGCCCTCGTGTGGGCCGCGTCCACCCTGACCATGCTCGTCATGGCCGGCCTCCTGCCGGACTTCCGGCTGCGCTCCGACGACGGCGACAGCATCACCGAGACAGGGCTTGCGGCCGCCTGGGGCGCCGGCGCCTTCGGCCTGCTGAGCGCCCTGGTGTGGCCGCTGCTGGTCCGGGCGCTGCTGCTGGTGCCCGCGCTGGTGCTGGGCCTGACGGTGTTCTTCCTCAACGGCTCGCTGCTGCTGGTCGCCCTCGACCTGGTCCCGGCCGCCGACGGCGAACTGTCGCCTCAGACCGCCGTCGTGGTCGCCGCGGCGATGTCCGCCGTCGCCTCGGCCACCTCCACCGCCCTCGCCGTCCGCGACGACGAGGCCTACCGCAGGCGGCTGTACCGGCTCGCCGACCGCCGGCGCCGCCGCGGCCGCCGCGCGGCCGGACCG
>NZ_WTFF01000343.1 GCF_019400985.1 Streptomyces bambusae | reverse complement strand
CGTCTCGGCCGCGCGGCCGAGGAGTGCGCCGCGGCTCGGGCGGGGGCCGCCGGCCGGGCCCGTGGCGGTTCGGCCGTCGTCGGCCGGCAGCGCCGGCGGGAGTACGAACACCGGAACGTCCCCTTCCAGGCGGGCCCTGCCCAGGCACCGCCGGGAACGACGGTACGAAGGCCCCGGGCCCCGCCTGAAGCCGTCCGTTTGGGGGGCTTGCGCCGGCGGGTCAGCTGCCGTCGAGACTGTCCTCGCGTACCCGCCGGGCCAGGTCGACCTTCGTGTACGCGGGGCGGCCCGCCTGCTGGTACTTGGCCTTGACCCGGTCCAGGTAGTCCTTGGCCGTGTGGACCGTGATGCCCGCGCGCCGGGCGGCCGACTTGAGGGTCAGCCCGGAGGCGTAGTCGAGCAGGATCTCGCGCTCCCGGGGCGAGAGCCGGGGGCGGTCGGGGCTGTTGTCGTAGGCGCAGGCGAAGGCGAGTTCCGTGGAGTGGGCGCCCCGGCCCGCCGCGAGGTCCTTGACGGCCGCGACCAGCGTGGGCAGGTCGTTGTCCTTGGTCAGGTAGCCGTCGGCGCCGGCCCGGACGGCCTCGATGATCCGGGAGCGGTCCGGCACCGTGCTGATCACCAGGACCCGGCTCCCGGCCCGCAGCAGCCGCCGGATGTTGTCGGCCGGGGCGGAGCCGTCCCGCAGCACGAGGTCGAGGAGGACGACGTCGGCCGGGGCGCCCCGGGTCCCGCCGCAGCCGTGCGGAAGCTGCGCCTCCGGCGCGCCCGGTGGCTCGTCCGGGAGCTCCTCGACCGTGGCCGCGGTCACGGTCGCGGTCGCGGCCGCCCCGAGGAGCTCCCCGACGGTGGCGGCGGTCGCCACGAGCCGCAGCTCCGGTACCCCGCCGAGCCAGACCCGCATGCCGTCGAGGAGCATCCGGTCGTCGTCGACCACCGCGACCGTGATCACCCCGGCCAACGCAGTTCCACCCGTACGCCCTCGCCAGGGGCGGTGTCCACGACCGCCCGGCCGCCCACCTCCGCCAGCCGGCCGTGGACCGAGCGGCGCAGCCCGAGGCCGGGCGTGCACTGCCCGGGGTCGAATCCCGGGCCCCGGTCGACGACGGTGACGACCACTCCCCCGCGGCCGTCCGGGTCGGCGGTCGCGGTGAGGAAGGCGTGCCCGGTTCCCGCGTGCCGCCGCACGTTGTTCAGGGCTTCCCGCACGGCGTCGCCCAGTGCGGCGGCGGCCTCGGGCGGTACCTGCGGCAGCTCGTGGTACTGGGCGGTGACCCGCAGTTGGAGGCTCTCCACCGATCGGACCGCCTCCTCCAGCGCCGTCCCGATCTCCCGGTGCTGGACCTCGTCGGCGGTCCGCTGGATCAGCCGGCGCAGGTACGCCGCCTCGCGCGCGCAGCGCTCGCGCACCTCGGGGGCGTTGGCGTCGACGCCGCCGGTCGCCAGGGTGGTCAGGGTGGCGAGGACGGTGTCGTGCAGCGCCCGGTGGTGCTCCAGCCGCTCGGCGTAGCGCGCCTTGTGCGCCTCCGCGGCCAGCGCGCGGGCGTTGGCGGCGTCGAGGAGGCGTCCCTGGCGGAGCAGGTACCACCGGAAGACCCAGGTCATCACGGCCGACGACACCAGCGAGTTGAGATGGCCGAGGACCACGGCCTGGCTCGCGCCGACCAGCTGGTAGCCGACGAAGTGGGTCGCCATGAGGAGCGCGACCGCGGCGACGGCGTGGAGCCGGTCGAGGGCGACGCCCGCGGCGCCGCTCGCCGACCCGCCGAGCAGCATCGCCCAGCCGATCGCGGCGGGTTCGCTCGCGTCGCCCCAGGTGCACAGGGCAAGGGGCAACACGCACCCGGTCACGAGGACGTCCGCCCAGATGTGCCGCCGGTCGAACCAGCCGCGCCGCAGGGCCGCGCCGTAGGTCAGCGCGCTCAGCCCCAGGGCCGCGGCGAGTCCGGCGTACTGCAGGGGGAGGTCCGACCGGCGTTGGGCGACGGCGAGGACGCCGACCGTCAGATGGCTGGCCCGGTAGAGGAGTGTGGCCACCGTCAGGAAGGACTGGGCGCGCTGCAGCCCCGACCCCACCCCGGCCGTCCCCCGCCGTGCCCGTGTGCGCCGTAGCGGTAACGACAGCAATGCCACGACCACCCCTCCCCAGAGCTGCAATTGCCACGGTCACCAGGCATTTTGCCCTAGTCACCGGATGCCGAGAAGGTGCGATCCGGCACGGTCGGCGCCGGATCCGGGCGGGTCCTGCGCGCCAAATCCGGGCTCGTCCTGCGGTCAGGCGAACCGGTAGGTCGTGACGACCGCCGCGTGGTCGGAGGGCCAGTCGTTGCCGGCGACGTCCGGCCAGGGGGCGATGCGGCCGGTCGCCAGGGCGGTGGAGTCCAGGACGGTGAGCCGGGCGCCGGCGTGGAGCACGAAGTCGATGCGGTCCTGGGGCTCCGGCCGGCCGCTGCCGTCCTCGTGGCGCGGGTGGACGGGCGACCAGGTGGTGCCGGGGGCGGCGACCGGGTCCGGATGGGCCTGCCGGTAGGAGTCGTGCAGGCCGGCCCGTTCGCAGGCGCGGGAGACCGGCCAGTCCACCGGCCCGTGCCCGCCGTGCAGTCCGGCGGCGGCGGTCGTCCAGTCCAGGTGGGAGGGGGCGTTGAAGTCGCCGGTGAGCAGGACGGGGGTGCGGTCGGCGGCGGCCAGGTCCGGCGCCATCTCGGCCAGGATCTGCCCGATCTCCCGGACCCGCCCCGACTCCCGCTCGCGGTCGGCCAGTTCGGGCTCGGTCAGGCCCCCGAAGCAGGCGTCGTAGGGCCCGTACGGCGTGTAGTTGAGGTGGGCCGTCCACAGCACCAGTTCGTGCGGGGTGCCGTCGGGGTGTTCGTCGAGCCGGATGCGGGCGCCGGTCGCGCCGTAGAAGCCGACGTCGGGGTCGCCCAGGGTCTGCGTGATCGGGTGGCGGCTGAGGATCGCGAGGTTCTCCCCGGCGCGGTGGTGGAACCAGCCGAGGGCCTCGGCGAGTTCGGGCGCGGCGTGCACCGCGGTCTCCTGGAGGCCTACGACGTCCGCGTCCGCGGCGAGGAGCACCTTCAGCTGCTTGTCGCGGTGGTCGTCGACGCGGCTGCCGCCGAGCCAGAGGTTCCAGCTCATCACCCGGACCCGGTCGAGCGGGGGTGCGTCGGCCGCCGCGACGGGGATGCGGACGGTGAGGTGGGCGGTGGCTCCGTGCGGGTCGACCGCGGTGACCGTGGCGACGGCGGTGTCCCCGGCGGCCGCGGGCGGGGGTGTGCCGTCGAGGGTGCCGTCGGCGCGGACCGTGAGCCAGTCGGGGGCCTCGGCGGCGGCGAAGGTCACGGGGCGGGCGGCGCCCCGCAGCAGGCCCGCGACGGTGGCCGTGAAGGGCCGGCCGGCCCGGGCACGGCGGGTGGTGAGCTCGGGGACCAGGAAGCGGGGTAGCGGGGCGGTGGCGACCAGGGCCCGCAGCCGGTCCGGGGTGGCCTGTTCGAGGGAGTCCAGCACGGTGCGGCCCGGGGCCGGGGCGATGGGGGCGACGGACGGTACGGCGAGGACCTGGCAGCCGGCGGCTTCGGCCGAGGCCACGCCGGTGGGGGTGTCCTCGACGGCCACGCAGGCGGCGGGCGGAACGCGCAGGGCACGGCAGGCCGCGAGGTAGGGATCGGGGCTGGGCTTGGTCAGTGCGGTGTCGTCGGCGGTGACGGTGACGGTGAAACCGCCGTGGCCGGCCTCCGCGAGGGCGGCCACGACGGTCTCGGCGACCTCCCGGGGGGAGGCGGTGACGAGGGCGGTGGGGACGCCCTCGTCGTGCAGGGCGCCGAGGAGGGCCAGCGCTCCGGGCCGGGGGACGACCCGGGTGCGGACCCGCTCGGCGAAGGCCCGGTGCAGCTCGGCGGCGATCGGGCCGGCGGGGGCGCCGCCGAGCCGGGCCAGGTGGCCGGCGGTGTGCTCGACGGGCCGGCCGAGCACGTCCGGCTGGTCGTGCTCGGCGAGGGCGTACCCGAGCCCCTCGGCCACTTCCGCCACGGTGTCCCACCAGAGCTGCTCGGTGTCGACGAGCGTGCCGTCCATGTCGAAGAGGACGGCCTGGAGCGACGCCGGCGGGGCGGGCGTGGGGAGCAGCGGCTTCACGGGGTTCTCTTTCCGGACGCGGGGGGGTGGGTCGTCGGGCGGGGGGGCGGGGGCGGCGCAGGCAGCGGGCAGGGGGTGCGGGTGGTGGGGCGGCGCAGGCAGCGGGTGGTGGTGGGCGGGTCACGGCCCCGGGCCGGTGAGCCGGATCGGGCGGCCGACCGGATCCGGGCCGACCGACCGGATCCGAGCCGACCGACCGGATCCGAGCCGACCGGCCGGATCGGGCGGGCGGGCGGGCGGGCGGGCGGATCGGGCGGGCGGGCGGGCGGATCGGGCGGGGCGGGTGCCTGAGCGGGATCGGCGAAGTCCGGTGCGGTACCGCGCCCCGTCAGGGGCGCGGGGAACTGCGCGACCAGCCCCCACCGGCCGGCGGTTCCATCACCGCACTTCCAGCGGACCGCTTGGCCGGCCGGGCCCGCGGTGCCGGGCCGGCCGGCAGGTCGGCGGCCCGCGAGGCCGCGCGCGTCCCGTCGGCCAGGGCCTGTCGTCAAATTCCCGTCGTCGCCCGAAGGGCGGCCCCGCGGCGTCTGGTGCGTGCTCTCGGCGTGCCGGGCGGAAGCCCTCGTACTGGACGTACTTGGGGTTTCGTCCGGTGCGGCGAGAGTGCGTGCCTGGGGCACTCCCCCAGCCTCCGGCCGGGGGCACCCCCACCCAGCGGTAGCTGGGGGAGCGTCGCGGACCCGGCCATGATCCGCCGGACAGGCCCTAGGCGGTGCGCGGGGCCACCAGCACCGGCCGGTCGGGCAGTGAGAGGCGGACGGCGGCGCCGGCCGTGAGCGCGGCCGCCTCGTGGGCGGGCAGGTCCGCCTTGACCCGGGTGCCGTCGGGCAGGGCGACGGTGAGCCGGACGGTCGCGCCCAGGAAGGAGGTGGCGAGGACCCGGGCCGGCCCGGCGTCGTCCGCGGCGACCTGGACGGACTCCGGCCGGACGAGGACGTCGACCTCGGCGTCGGCGGTACCGGCGGCCTCCGGCGGCGTGCCGTCCACCAGCAGGCGCCGGCCCAGGACCTCGACGCTCGCCGCGCCGGACGTGCCGGACGCGCCGGCCGGGCGCAGGCGACCCGGGATGCGGCTCATGGTGCCCACGAACTCGGCGACGAAGGCGGTGGCGGGACGCGCGTACAGCTCCGCCGGGGTGGCGATCTGCTCCAGCCGGCCGGCGCGCATGACCGCCACCCGGTCGGCCATGGACAGCGCCTCCTCCTGGTCGTGGGTGATGAAGAGGGTGGTGATGCCCAGTTCCTGCTGGAGGCGGCGGATCTCCTCGCGCAGGGTCAGGCGCACCTTGGCGTCGAGGGCGGACAGCGGCTCGTCCAGGAGCAGGACGCGGGGCCGCAGGGCGAGGGCGCGGGCCAGGGCGACGCGCTGCTGCTGGCCGCCGGAGAGCTGGTGGGGGAAGCGGCCGCCCTTGTCGGCGAGGCCGACCAGGTCGAGGAGTTCGGCGGCCCGGGCGCGCCGCTCGGCGGTGCGGACCTTGCGCATGCGCAGTCCGAACGCCACGTTGTCGACGGCGTCGAGGTGCGGGAAGAGGCTGTAGGACTGGAAGACCATGCCGGCGTCGCGGCGGTGGGCGGGTACGCCGGTGATGTCCTTGCCGTCGACGAGGATCTCGCCGGAGTCAGGGGTCTCGAAGCCCGCCAGCATGCGCAGGGCGGTGGTCTTGCCGCAGCCGGACGGGCCGAGCAGCGCCAGCAGTTCACCGGGCCGCACGGTCAGGTCGAGACCGTCGAGGGCGGTGGTGGCGCCGAAGCTGCGCCGCAGGGAGCGCAGTTCGACCGTGGCGGCGGCGGTGGCCGCGGTCTTCTCGGGTGCGGTGAGCGTCATGGCGGGTGTCATTTCCGGTCGGTGGTCGTGGAGGGGGTGCGGCGGCCGCCGAAGCCGGCGAGGAGGAGCAGCAGCAGCCAGGTCACCAGCAGGCTCATGACGGACACGGCCACGGACATCTGGGCCTGCGAGCCGCTGATGTTGACGATCCAGACGGCGAACGGCCGGAAGCCGAGGAGCTGGGCGGTGGTGAACTCGCCGAGGACCAGGGCGAGGGTGAGGAAGGAGGCGTTCAGCAGGGCGCCGCGCAGGTTCGGCAGCACGGCGCGGAGCAGGGCGTACGGCATGCTCGCGCCGCAGCTGCGGGCGGCCTCGACCAGGGTGCGTACGTCGACGGCGCGCAGTCCCGCGTCCAGGGCCCGGTACGCGAACGGCAGCGCCATCACCGCGTACGCGAGGACGAGGACCACCGGGAAGCCGGGGTTCTGGACGGCGACGAAGGTCTGGAAGAGCGGGGTGCGGGAGAGGTGCTCCGGGCCCCACTTGAGGACCGTGCCGATGCTGGCGACGAAGGCGATGGGCGGTACGACCAGCGGGAGCGAGCACACCACCTCGACGACGGGCCGCAGCTTCGGGGCGCTCAGGCGCAGCGCGACGGTGGCGGGGACCATGAGCAGCAGGACCACCGCGACGGTGGCCGCGGCGAGTTCGAGGGAGAGCAGCAGGCTGGGCAGGAAGCCCTCGGTGTCGAGGATGCGCGCGTAGGCGTCGAGGGTGAACCCCTGGCCGGGCACGTCGACGGTGAAGACGACGGAGGCGGCGAGCGGCACCAGGAAGTACAGGGCCGCCACGGCCAGGACGAGGACCCGCCAGGGAGCGGTCGTGGGGGTCAGGCGAGCCATCGGGCGCTCCGTCGTTGCAGGGGCAGGTGGACCGCCATGACCAGGCCCGCGACGAGGACCATGTCGAGGCTGAGGGCGAGGGCCACGTTCTCCTGTCCGACGAGCACGTTGCCGGAGATGGCGTCGGCGATCTGGAGCGTGACCAGCGGGACGGAGCTGCCGACCATGGCGGCGGCGGTGGCGTACGCGGCGAAGGCGCTGCCGAAGAGCAGTACGAGGCCGCCGAGCAGCGAGGGGGCGAGGACGGGCAGGGCGACGTGGTGCCAGTACTGCCGGCCGGTGGCGCCGTTGTTCCGGGCGGCCTCGCGCCACTGGGTGCGCAGGCCCTCCAGGGCGGGGGTGATGGTGAGGACCATGAGGGGGACGAGGAAGTACAGGTAGACGAGGACCAGGCCCCAGAAGTCGTACAGGTCCCAGCCGGCGTCGGTCAGGCCCAGCTTCCGGGTCAGGACGCCGGAGTTGCCGAGGGTGGCGACGAAGGCGAAGGCGAGGGGGACGCCGCCGAAGTTGGCCAGGACTCCGGAGGCGGTCAGGACGGCCTCGCGCAGGGCCCGCAGCCGGGAGGTGACGACGGCCTGGGCGAGGAGGAGGCCGAGCAGGGCGGCGAGGACGGCGGAGGTGGCGGACAGCTTCACGCTGCCGAGCAGGGCGGTGAGGTACGCGCCCTGCCAGGAGGCGGTCAGGTTGTCGAGGCCGTACGCGGTCGAGCCGGTGGCCGGGTCCTTGACGGTGAAGGCGCCGTCGAGCATGGCGACGGCGGGCAGGCCGAAGGCGACCGCGGTGAACAGCAGCAGGGGCAGGACGGCGGGTGCGCCGCCCCGGCGGGCCCGCCGCCCGGGCCGGGCGGCCGGGGCGGTGGGCGCG
>NZ_WTFF01000342.1 GCF_019400985.1 Streptomyces bambusae | reverse complement strand
AGAAGTATGTAAGTGACAGTACGAGGACGTCGGCCTGGCGGCCCTGTCGGGTGGCACGGGCGACGCGGAGCGCGCGGGCGGGCCCGCTGACCGCCCGGCGGGCCACCCGGGCGTGCCACCCGGGCGTGCCACCCGGGGCGCGCACGGAGGGACGTACGGAGAGGACGTACGGAGCGCGGGGGCGCGTACGAAGAGGCCGCACGCCCCGGAGCGCGCCCGGGCCTGGCCCGCCCGGCCCGGCCGGACCTGTCCGGACCCGCCCGGACCCGCCCGGAACGCGGAAGGATCAGTGGCGGTAGAAGATGCGGTCGCCGTACTCCCGCATCACGCGGCCGTTCCACTCGTGGCCGCCGTCCACGTTGCCCGAGCGGAGCAGCGGCACCTCCAGGCCGCGGGCGGCGAGTTCGCCGGCGGCCGCGGCCAGCACGGCCTGCATGATCGCGCTGGTGACCACCGTGGAGGCCGGGGCGAACGGAGCCTCGATGCCGTCCAGGCTCAGTTCCGCGTCGCCGACGGCGATCTTGCTGTCGACGACGATGTCGCAGTGGTCCTTCAGGAAGGTGCCGGAGGCGTGCCGGGACCGGGTCCCCTCCGCGTAGGCGATCGAGGTGACGCCGATGACCTTCAGGCCCAGCGCGCGGGCGTTCATCGCCATCTCGACGGGCAGGGCGTTGCGCCCGGAGAGGGAGATGACCACCAGGACGTCGCCCGCGGCGGCCGGGCTGCTGTCGAGGACCGCGCCGGCCAGCCCGTCCACCCGTTCGAGGGCGCTGCCGAGCGTCGCCGGCATGACGTCGACCCCCGCGGTGCCGGGGACGGCGAGGAAGTTCATCAGGGCGAGGCCGCCGGCCCGGTAGACCACGTCCTGGGCGGGCAGCGAGGAGTGGCCGGCGCCGAAGGCGAAGAGCCGGTTGCCGGAGGCCACCGCGTCGGCGACGGCGGTGCCGGCGGCGGCGATGCGGGGCGCCTCCTCGTCCCGGACGCGCTGCAGCAGCCCGATGGCGGCGTCGAAGAACTGACCGGCCAGCTTGCTCTCGCTCATGCGCCGAGGACCCTTCCGGTGATGGGGTGCGTCCGTGTCCGCCGCTCACCGTGCGGTCTGTACCAAGGGCGTGTCAATACAGGCGTCAATCCGCGGACGGAACCGGGGAAGGAACCGGGGACGGGACGAGGAAGGAAGGCCCGGGAGGTCCAGGCGCGGGACGGTTGTGGGTGCGATGCGTCAGAATTGCAGCAGGGCCAGCGCACGCAAATCCGAGGGGCACGAATGTCCGGACTGATCGACACCACGGAGATGTACCTCCGTACCATCCTTGAGCTGGAAGAAGAAGGTGTGGTCCCCATGCGCGCCCGGATCGCCGAGCGGCTGGACCAGAGCGGCCCGACGGTCAGCCAGACGGTGGCCCGCATGGAGCGCGACGGCCTGGTGGCCGTCGCCAGCGACCGGCACCTGGAGCTGACCGACGAGGGCCGCAGGCTGGCCACGCGCGTCATGCGCAAGCACCGCCTCGCCGAGTGCCTGCTCGTGGATGTGATCGGCCTGGAGTGGGAGCAGGTCCACGCGGAGGCCTGCCGCTGGGAGCACGTGATGAGCGAGGCGGTGGAGCGGCGCGTGCTGGAGCTGCTGCGCCACCCCACGGAGTCCCCGTACGGGAACCCGATCCCGGGCCTGGACGAGCTGGGCGAGAAGGCGGAGGCCGACCCCTTCCTCGACGCCAGCATGGTGGCCCTCTCGGAGCTGGACCCGGGCGCCGAGGGCAAGACGGTGGTCGTGCGCCGGATCGGCGAGCCGATCCAGACGGACGCCCAGCTGATGTACACGCTGCGCCGGGCGGGCGTGCAGCCCGGCTCGGTGGTCAGCGTGACGGAGTCGCCCGGCGGTGTGCTGGTCGGTAGCGGTGGCGAGGCGGCCGAGCTGGCGGCGGAGATCGCCTCGCACGTGTTCGTGGCCAAGCGCTGAGTCCGCTGAGTCCACTGCTTTCCGTGTCCGCGGTGGTGCGCCCGCATTCCGGGGTAGTGCCCCGCATTCCGGGGTAGTGATGGTCCCGGCGCCTTGCGGCGCCGGGACCGGTCCTCCCCTTGTCGACCCGGAGCCCCGAGCTCCCAGGGTCTTCCCCTCGGACCGTCTTCCCCGAGCGGCCCGCCTCCCGATGAGAGATCTCCCCTCGGCAGCGGCGGCCAATCCTTGAGCAAGGTCACTCGAAAGAGCGGTGTTGGCGGCGGAAAGGCCGCTTTCGAATGCGGGTTCGATAGTCTGGCTCGGAACCGAAGGGGGTGCATCTGCGGTGGTACAGCGCTTCGATGTGACAGGACCCGACGGCGTGCGGCTGGCCGCCTGGGAGTTCCGTGAACCGGACTCCGAGGGGCCCGACGGCCGCCCCGCCGTGCTGTTACTCCACGGTCTGATGGGCCGCGCGTTCCACTGGGCCGGCACCGCCCGCTGGCTCGCCCCGCGCCATCGGGTCGTGGCCCTCGACCAGCGCGGCCACGGCCTCAGCGACCGGCCGTCCGCCGGCCCGTACACCCGCGAGGCCTTCGTCGCCGACGCCGAGGCCGCCGTCGAGCAGCTCGACCTCGCCCCCGTCACCCTCGTCGGCCACTCCATGGGCGCCCTCACCGCCTGGCAGCTCGCCGCGCGCCGGCCGGACCTGGTGCGTGCGCTGGTCATCTGCGACATGCGGGCCTCCGCGCTCGGCGCCGCCTCGCAGCGGGACTGGGAGGACTGGTTCCGGCGCTGGCCGCTGCCCTTCCCGACACAGGACGCCGCCCGCCGCTGGTTCGGCGAGGACGACCCCTGGGTGGAGCGCCCTTGTCCCGGGCGTGGCGACTTCTTCGCCGAGGTCATGCAGCAGGGGCCGGACGGCTGGCGCCCCCTCTTCTCCCGCCGCCAGATGCTCACCGCCCGCGAGACCTGGGTCCACGACGCGCACTGGGAGGAGCTCGCCCAGGTGCGCTGCCCCACCCTGGTCGTGCGCGGCCTCGACGGCGAGCTGGGCCGCGCCGAGGCCCAGGAGATGGTCCGCGTGCTGCCGGCCGGGCAGTACGCCGAGATCCCCGACGCCGGCCACTACCTCCACTACGACCAGCCGGCCGCCTGGCGCGCCGTCCTGGAGCCCTTCCTGGACGGCGTCCCGGCCGGCCCCTGAGCCGGCGGCGCCCGCTCCCGCACCGACGGCGTCCGCTCCTGCACCGACGTGTCCGCTCCCGCACCGGCGGCGCCCCGGCTCACACCGAAGGCGCCCCGGTCCGCACCGACCACGCCCGTTACCGCAACGGACGGCGCCCGTTTCCGCACCCACCCCCGTCAGGTGCGGAAACGGGCGCCGCCCGCGCGAGCCGCGCCGCGCCGGTCAGCCCTTGCTGACCGCCTGGAGGATCTCCGGCAGCGAGCGCGCCACCTTCGGCGCGGCCAGCCGCAGGCCCGTCCACGAGGCCAGCAGGCCCCAGGTGACGCCCGCCGGGAGCAGCACCCACAGGGCCGCGTGGAGCCCGGCCACGTGCATCCAGATGGTCAGCGCGATCAGCGGGGCGCACAGCACGGTCGCCGAGAGCAGGCCCAGGGCGATGCCCGCCCAGGCCAGCCCGGCCTGCCCCGGGGCGACGTTCTTGAACGCGCCTTCCGAGGGGATGGAGTACGGGTAGTACGCCGAGGCCAGCGCGCCCGTGCACAGCATCGCGCCCAGCAGGCCCAGCGCCAGCCCGAGGACCTCGGGCAGGGCGGCCCAGTTGCCGACCAGGGCGGCGGTGGCCACGGTGACGAGCACCGTGTACGGCACGGTGACCACGGCCAGCGCCAGGGCCCGGGCGCGCAGTTCGGCGTAGGCGTCGCGCTTCGTCGAGATCGTCTGGGCGACCATCCAGAACGCCGAGGTGTCCTGCCCGAACTGGTTGTACATCTGCACGCCGAGCATGCCGGCGCCGAAGCACGCCAGGTAGACGGAGCCGGTGCCCTGGAGGGCGTTGAAGACGGGCACGATCAGGCCGATGGCGAGCGCGGTCACGAACGCCGACTTGGCCTTGGGGTCGCGCACCGCGTACCGCAGCGTGCGCTGCATGGTCGTGCCGGTGCGGCCGCCGGGCAGCAGCCGCCACAGGCCGCCGCCCGCCGCCTGCTCCCGCGCCGGTCCGGCCGCGGCGATGGTGGAGCCGTCCGGGGTCACCATGAGCTTGGTCAGGCTGCGCTCCCACGCCCACATCAGGCCGGCCAGGGCCGCCAGGGTCAGCAGCAGCTGCGCCGCCGCCTCGCCGTAGGCGCCGGCGGAGACGGAGTCCACCATCCCGACCGCGGTGGCCGGCGGCAGCCACCGTACGACCGCCTCGACCGGCTCCAGCGCGGTCAGGCCGCCGGCATCGGCCAGGCGCTGGCTGCCGAAGTTGACCAGCTGGGCGCCCACGGCGATCAGCAGACCGCTGAGCACCGCCAGGTCACGCCCCTTCCGGCTGCTCAGCAGCCGGACGTTGGCCGTGGCCACGGCCCGGGCCAGCGCCACGCACACCAGCAGGAGCAGCGGCACGGCGAGGACCCCCGCCGCGACGGCGGCCCCGCCGTGGGCCACCGCCGCCACGGAGCCGACGGCCAGGCAGACCGTGAACAGCGGGCCGGTGCCCACCAGCGAGGACACCAGCAGCGCCCGCACCAGCGGCCGGGGCCGCAGTGGCAGCATCACCAGCCGCGAGGGGTCGAGGGTCTCGTCCCCGGCGGAGAAGAACAGCGGCATGAACGCCCAGCCCAGCGCCAGGATCCCGGCCAGCACCACGACGACGGTCCCCGCGTGCGCGTGCCCGCGCAGCATGGCCAGCACCAGCCCGATCAGCGCCGCGCACAGCAGCGAGAAGACCATGGAGCTGATGAAGGCGGCCTTGCGCTTGGAGGAGCCCCGCAGCCCGTTGCGCAGCAGCGCGAGCTTGAGGTGGACGAACGTGCTCGTCAGGGACGGGGCCGCGGCGGCGGCGGACCCGGCGGGCTGCTGAACGGCGCCCGGGTCGGCGCCGAGGTGAAGAAGGCGCTGCTCGCCGACGCCGGCCGCTACACGTGGGCCGCCGCCACGACCGGGGCGCAGAACGCGGCGAGCTACCAACTCGCCACCGGCCACCCGGTGATGCCGATCGGCGGCTTCAACGGCAGCGACCCCTCACCGACCCTGGCGCAGTTCCAGGCGTACGTGCGGGAGGGCCGCATCCACTACTACATCGGCGGCGGTTCGGGCATGCGCGGCGCGGGCCCGGGCGGCGGCACCAGCAGTGCGATCGCCACGTGGGTGGAGGAGCACTACACCGCGGTCACCGTCGGCGGGGTCACCCTGTACGACCTCACCGCCGCCCCCAAGGCCTGATCCCGACTGCGCGCCCGGGGTACCCGGTAGCGGGGTGCCCCGGGCGCGCCCGGCCGGTTCAGTCCTCCGGCGAAGCCGGGGCCGCGGCCCCGGTCAGCGGCTTCGACTTCAGGGCGACCTCCCTGATGAACACCACGAGCACCAGCCCCAGCAGGGCGAACGGCGCCGAGTAGAGGAAGACGTCGCCGACGCCGTGCCCGTACGCGGACTCGACGACCTCGCGGATCGGCGCGGGCAGCTTGTCCAGGTCGGGGATGCCTCCGCCGCCGGTGCCGCCGCCGGTTCCGCCGAGCGCGGCGGCCTTCGGGCCGAGTGCGGTCAGGCCGTCCTTGACGTATCCGGTGACCTGGTGGGCCATCACCGCGCCCAGCGCGGAGACGCCGACCGCGCCACCCAGCGAGCGGAAGAACGTGACGACCGAGCTGGCCGCGCCCAGGTCCTCCGGGGCGACCTGGTTCTGCGTGGCGAGTACCAGGTTCTGCATCATCATGCCGAGGCCGAGCCCCGTCAGCGCCATGAACAGGGCGATCTTCCAGTACGGGGTGTCGTAGCGCAGGCTGCCGAGCAGGCCCAGGCCCGCCGTCAGCAGCACACCGCCGGAGACCAGCCAGGCCTTCCACTTCCCGGTCCGGGTGATGACCAGGCCGGAGACGGTGGAGGAGACGAAGAGGCCGCCGATCATCGGGATGGTGAGGACGCCGGACATGGTCGGCGACTCGTTGCGGGCGAGCTGGAAGTACTGGCTGAAGAAGACCGTGCCCGAGAACATCGCGACGCCCACGAACAGCGAGGCGGCCGAGGCCAGGCTGATGGTCTTGTTGCGGAACAGCCGCAGCGGGATGATCGGGTCGCTCGCCCGGGACTCCACGAGCACGAACAGCGCGCCGAGGGCCACCGCGCCCGCGGTCATCGTCCAGGTCTGCCAGGAGATCCAGTCGTACGAGTCCCCGGCCTGGGTCACCCAGATCAGCAGCAGCGAGACCGCGCCGCTGATCAGGAACGCGCCCAGCCAGTCCACCTTGACGTCGCGGCGCACCACGGGCAGCTTCAGGGTGCGCTGGAGCACGATCAGGGCGATGACGGCGAACGGCACGCCGACGTAGAAGCACCAGCGCCAGCCCAGCCACTCGGTGTCGGTGATGACGCCGCCGAGCAGCGGACCGCCGACGGTGGCGACGGCGAACACCGCGCCGAGGTAGCCGCTGTAGCGGCCGCGCTCCCGCGGGGAGATCATCGCGGCCATCACGATCTGGGCCAGGGCCGACAGGCCGCCCACACCGATGCCCTGGACCACGCGACAGGCGATGAGCGTGCCCGTGTTCTGGGACATGCCCGCGACGACCGAGCCGAGGACGTAGACCACCAGGGAGATCTGGACGAGCAGCTTCTTGCTGAAGAGGTCGGCCAGCTTGCCCCACAGCGGGGTCGCGGCGGTCATCGACAGCAGGGCGGCGGTGACGACCCAGGTGTAGGACGACTGGGTGCCGCCGAGGTCGGTGATGATCTGCGGCAGGGCGTTGGAGACGATCGTCGAGGACAGGATCGCCACGAACATGCCGAGCATCAGCCCGGACAGCGCCTTCATGATCTCGGGGTGTGTCATGGGTGCGCCGTCCGGCGTGGTCGCCGTGCGGCTGCCGCCCCGCACACCGGTCGGTGTGGTCGTAGCCATGTGTGTCCTTCGGTCAGAAGCTGTCGCAGACGCTGCTGCGGAGCCGGGCCAGCAGCGTGTTCAGTACGGCGATGTCCTCGGCCGGCCAGTCGGCGAGGACCCGTTCGAGGGTGGCCGTGGCCCGGGCGCGCAGCTCGCCCAGGAGCGTGCGCCCGGCGGGGGTGAGCCGCAGGATCCGGCACCGGCCGTCGCCCGGGTCGGCCTCGCGCTCGATCCAGCCGCGTTCGACGACGTGGGTGACGTGCCGGCTGGTCACCGAGATGTCGACCGCGAGGAGCTCGGAGAGCCGGCTCAGCCGCATCTCGCCGTGCCGGTCGAGCACGGTGAGGACGGCGGCGGGGCCCGGTGGGCAGTCGTGCGGCAGCGTGCGCGCGAGGTCACGCCTGACCGCGCCGATCCCGGTGAGCTGGCGGGCCAGCTCCTCGTAGTGCGTGGTCGCCCGGCGCCCCGTGGTCGTGGCCTGCACCTCACCCTCCCATCTTGTTGCTTAGAGCAACCATAGAATCGGATGGTTGTTACAGGCAAATGAATAGGGAGGGGGAGGCGGTAAAGGAATCGGAAAACCCGGCAAGGGGTGCCCGCCGGGAAGCCTGAGCGGCGGGCGGCGGGCGG
>NZ_WTFF01000341.1 GCF_019400985.1 Streptomyces bambusae | reverse complement strand
CGCCGCCGGCCCGGCGGCGGCCCGACGGACCGGCCCGCCGCCGCCCCGGCCGATCAGGCCGGCGGCGCCGCTGCTGCGGATCAGCCCGGCGGCGGCGCCCCGGGCGATCAGCCCAGCTCGTAGACCACGGCCGATCAGCCGAGCTCGTAGACCACGGTGACGGGCGCGTGGTCGGACCAGCGCTCGGGGTGCGTCCCGGCCCGCTCGACGAACCCCTTCACGGCCTTGGCCGCGAGCCCGGGCGAGGCCACGTGGAGGTCGATGCGCCAGCCGGCGTCGTTGTCGAAGGCCCGGCCGCGGTAGGACCACCAGGAGTACGGGCCCTCCTGTTCCGGGTGCAGGGCGCGCATCACGTCCACGTACCCGGCCTCGTCGTAGACCTTTCCGAGCCACTCGCGCTCGTCGGGCAGGAAGCCGGCGCTCTTGCGGTTGGTGCGCCAGTTCTTGAGGTCCGCCTCCTGGTGGCAGATGTTCCAGTCGCCGCAGACCAGCACCTCGCGCCCGTCGGCGGCGGCCTTCGCCCGCAGCTCCTGGAGGTACGGCCGGAACTCGGCCATGAACCGGTACTTCTCGTCCTGCTTCGGGGTCCCCGCCTCGCCCGAGGGCAGGTAGAGGCTGGCGACGGTCACCCCCGGCAGGTCCGCCTCCACGTACCGCCCGGATGCGTCGAACTCGGCGCTGCCGAACCCGACCCGCACCGCGTCCGGCTCCCGCCGCGTGTACAGCGCGACGCCGGCCCGCCCCTTGGCGGCAGCCGGCGCGAAGACGGTGTGCCACCCCTCGGGCTCCCGCACCTCCGCCGGGATCTGCCCCTCCTCCGCGCGGACCTCCTGCAGGCACACCACATCGGCAGCCGTGCCCGCCAGCCACGGCACGAAGCCCTTCTTGGCGGCGGCGCGGATCCCGTTCACGTTGACGGAGGTCACGGTGATCAAGGCAGACTCCCAGACTCGGACAAATGTCCCGGACAAACGTGGAGAGCGTACTCGGCTCCCCGCCCCGCCCTCCCCGCGCGCCACATTCCGGACAGTCGATCAAGGGTCGGCGCCGGGCGGCGCGGTCGTACGATGTTCGAATGCCGAACGAGCCTCATGGGATCCAGCTGCGCACCGTGTCGTACGACCACCCGGACGCGGTCAAACTCAACGACCAGGTCCAGCTCGAATACGCGCAGCGGTACCAGAGCGAGGGCGACATGACCCCGCTGGACCCGGCCATGTTCACCCCGCCGCGCGGCCTGTACCTGCTGGCGTACGACGCCACGGGCGCGCCGGTGGCCAGCGGCGGCTGGCGCAGCCACGAGGCCAACGACGAGGGGTACGCGGACGGGGACGCGGAGCTCAAGCGGATGTACGTCGTCCCCGAGGCCCGCGGCCTGGGCCTGGCCCGCCGCATCCTGGCCGTCCTGGAGGAGGACGCCCGGGCGGCCGGCCGGACCCGCATGGCCCTGGAGACGGGCGACCAGCAGCCGGAGGCGATAGCCCTGTACCTGTCGTCGGGCTACACGCTGACCGACCGCAAGTTCGGCCTCTACCGCGACTACGACTCCAGCCGCTGCATGACCAAGCCGCTGCTCCCGTAGGGGCGGGGGTCTGTCACTACGACCAGAACTTGTCGTATGCCCGTTGGTCGGACCAAAGCTCCCAGCCTTCGGTGATCCTTCCGTCTCGGATGTGGAAGACAATCACGTAATCCATGTCGAGCTCCTTGCCATCACGCGAGGCCGTGGCGTGGAGCAGGGCGACCGTGTGCCGGTCGTTGGCGAGCACATCGTGGAGTTGTGGGCGGTACGTGCCCCCTGAGAGCTGGAATTCCTTTTGGAACGCAGCGAACGCGGCCTCACGACCGCGAAACTCCCCGGCCAGCGGGCTTTGGCCAGGGGCATGCCACACCACATCGGGGTGGAACAGCTCCGCCAGCGCGTTCATGTCGCCTGCTGTGAAGGCGGCAAAGACCTGATGAAACAGAGCAACATTCGGATGATCAGTCATCACAGCCTCCTCTTCCTTCCGGCCTCGCGAACGTAATCGGAAGCCGGATGGAAAGCCGCAGGCACACCGGGCCGATGAGCCCGCCTGCCCCGATCGGGCGCACCTGGAGCCGTGACGACCTCCGACGCTTCAGCGCCGACTCCGGCTCCGGCTCCGGCTGGGCAAGGCCGCTCTCGTTCGAGGCATCGGCGGCGCACTGTCGCTGACCACGGAAGGAGCCAGAACCCGAGTTCCGACAGCACCCGTACCCTCTGGGGCGTTCCCTGTTGGCCGAGATCGCCGAGCTGCTGAGGGCCCGCGGCCGGGCGGGGCGCGTCGTGCTGGGCTACGAGTACACCTGCCACCAGCGGTCCGCCTCAGCCCGAGCCACTTCAGCACTACGCGCGCGGCAGCCAAGCGGCCGGGTCCGTGCCCCAGCGGGACGGGCCGCGGGGCCAGTCTCCGGGGCCGAAGGCCAGTGGCGGGGCCGCGTGGCGCAGCGGGCCGTAGCCGGAGTCCGTCGTCCGCAGCCACGGCGCGGGGTCGTACGCCTCCCCGTCCGCGGCGCCGCTCCCCGCGCTCCCGTCCGGGACGATGTCGCGGACCAGCCACGAAGCCGTCCCCGCCAGGGAGAACCTCAGGGCGCGGCCGCCCCCGGCCGCCAGGGCCCGCAGGACGCCGGCCGCGATCAGGTAGCCGGTCCCGTGGTCCAGCGCCTGGGCCGGCAGCACCCCCGGCCGCCCGTCCGCGCCCGCCTCCGCCGCCGCGATCCCGTACCCGGCCTGCACCAGCGAGTCGAACCCCCGCCGGCCGGTCCACGGGCCGTGCCAGCCCCAGGCGCACAGCTCCGCCACCACCAGTCCCGGCCGGCGCGACATCAGCTCCTCGGCCCCGAGCCCGTGGCGCTCCAGCGCGCCCGGCCGGTAGCCCGAGACCACCACGTCGGCCCCGGCCAGCAGTTCCTCGAACACCGCCCGGTCCCCCGGCTCGGCCAGGTCCAGCCGCGCCGAGCGCTTGCCGAATCCCGTGTCGGCGTACGCGTCGTCCGACTCCGGCAGCCGCGGCGGGTCGATGCGCAGCACGTCCGCGCCCAGCAGTCCGAGCGTGCGCGTGGCCACCGGACCCGCGATCACCCGGGTGAGGTCCAGCACCCGGGCCCCGGCCACCGGCACCGGCCGCGGTCCCGGCTCCCGCACCCGCGTCTCGACCAGCGGCTGCGGATCCCCGTACGCCGGTGCCACGGCGACCGCGAGCCCGCCCGCCGCGTACGCGGCCTCCTGCACGTCCACCGCGGACCGCCCCGCCACGGCCCGCTCCAGCCCCTGCGGCGTCCGGACAGCCGGTCCGAGCGCCCGGACCAACGCCTCCCGGTGGTGGTCGTAATTGGCGTGCGTGCGCACCCAGCCGTCCCGGGCCCGCCAGAAGCCCGACAGCGGCGCGAAGGAGACCGGGGCCCGGCCCCGCACCCGCAGGTGCCGCTCACTCACGAAGGCCGCGGCCACCGCCCCCTCGTCGACGACCAGGGACGCCACCTCACCACCACCGGCCGCCGCGGCCGCCTCCGCGGCGGCGAGCGAGCACACGCCGACGCAGGCCCGCGCCAACTCCCGTACGGGCAGCCGCCCCTGCGCGAGCCCGTTCACCCCGCGGTACGCCACCCGCGACACCAACTCACCGGGCCCCCCGAGCGCCGCCCATGCCTGGCTCGTCGCCGAGTCCCCGACCCCGCCCACCCGGTCACCACCCACCCGAAGTCCCACGATCCCCCACCCGAACTTGACACCCACTCAGGGCCCAGACCAATCCTGCCAGGCGGCGGACCGCGCCGGTCCCGGCGGACCGATAGGGCCGGTGGGCCTGCGACTGAAACCCAGTCGGTGGGCGAGGGCGCCACCACGTGGTGTCAGAGTTCAGGCGCCAGGACCGTCAGACGAAGCAGAGCGACGAAGGCCAGTCCGGCAGGGACGACGTACCACCACCTGCGCAGCCACGCGGCCTTCACGAACACCCACGAGAGCAGCGCCGTCACGCCGGAGAAGGCCAGCCCGATGCCGGCCGCGACCCCGGCCTCGTCGGCGGCCTGGCTGTCCCAGGGGCCGTCCGGCTCGACCATGTAGGCGATGAGCAGGACATAGCCCGTCACCACGTACCCAAGGACGAGAACGACGGCGCACACAACCGCGCCGACCCGGCTCGGTGACCGCCGCGGACTGCTCCCAAGCACGTCGGTCGTCGCACGTGTACCCCTGTTCACCCCAGCGCTTCCTTCGCCTGATCCAGCCTCCGGTCGAAGCCCCGACCATATGCCTGTGCGGCTTCGCTCTCGTAGAAGGGGCCGCCGTTGTAACGAGCGGCGAGTTCCTGCATCTGGGCGCGCGTCATCTGCTCCGGTGGCACGCCGGCGAAGCCGTCAACCCGGCCATCCCGGATCGAGATGGTGTCCCACCGAGTGGTGCAGCAGCGATCTCAAGAGAGCCGAAACTTCGCATGAATGTCCAAGGCGAACCGATGCCTTGGGTTCGACCATGGTTGGGCCGCCCCCGGTTGCGGGTCTTGGCATCGGCGAAAGGGTGAACGTGTCTGTTCAGCGGTACAACGAACGTCACGCACCACCATCCGCGGACGGTCCACTTCCGCTACCAGCGGATTGCCGTACACGCCTCTGCGGGCAGCGCTTGGAAGAAAGCCGGAAGCTTCCGGCCAGGCCTGGCGGCCCCGCAGGTATTCGTGCCTTCCGCGCCATCCCGCGGCGGCCCTCGGGTCGAGGGCTCATCCAGCGGGGCGTGGTCCCGAGTAGGAGTTACCTGCCTATCCAGCGTCAACCCGTTGTCGAAGGAGACAAACATGCGATCTATCCCTTGGCCCCGCAAGACCGCCCTGACCGGCCTGGCGCTGGCCGCCGGCGCCAGCGCCGTCCTGGCGGGCGGCTCGCCCGCGGCCGCTCACGACACCAACTGGGTCTGCTGGGCTTCCGCCGGCAGCACCGTGGGCTGCGTCCGGGTGACGACCAGCCACACCAAGATCGAGGTGTGCGACACAGCCAAGAACGGCATAGGCGTCTACGCCGAGTTCTACCTGAAGAACAACCGAAGCGGCGAGATCGCCCACGACGTCGTCAGCGACTCCAACGGCGCCGACCCCGGTTGCGGCACCTACCGGACCGAGACCGGCTGGGTGATCACCCGCTTCCGCGGCATCGAGCGCGGCTCCACCAGCAGCCCCTGGATCACCGCCTGACAGCATGCACCACGCCCCGCCACCTGAACCATGGTTCAGGTGGCGATGGGCTTGATTCGCTTGCGTACCTGCTGGCTTCGCAATACTCCCGGCCAGGCTGAGGTTGTGCGCAGTTGCGTTCCAGCCAGGAGGGTGACGCGGGCGTGGGACGTGGCAGCCGCACCCCGCGGTATCGCCGAGCTCAGCGATCCTCTGGCCCGCCAGGGCGTGCGATGTTGATGAGTGGCGAGCGCGGGTGCCTGGACCGAGGCGTGTTCAGGGGCGGGACAAGCGGCGCATCTCAGAAGGGGTGGCATCACGGTGGCGGCGCATCACTCGGGTGAGATGGGCCTGGTCGGCGAAGCCGTAGCGGGCCGCGAGGACGAGCAGGGACGTCTCGCCGGCGTGCAGGTCCTCAAGGACAGCGCGGACGCGCAGCTCGTTGCGGTAGGCGGTGAGAGTCATGCCGGTGACGGATCGGAAGACACGGCTGAGGTGATGGGGGGAATAACCCACCCGTTCAGCCAGGGCATCGAGTCCGAGGGCAAGGCCATCGGCGGCCAGAGCCTGGGCCGCATGAGAGACGGCATGTCGACGCTGTCTATCGGCGGCCCCACCACGCAGGTTGCCGGGCACGCCTGGGACGAGCCTGAGCAAGGCATACAGCCGGTCGGCCAGTTCGAAGTCGTCGATACCGCGGCGACAGGCCACCAGGACATTCCGATGCGCCCGGTCGAACTCCCTCGTCATCATGAAATGGCCTACCGGCAAACGCATCGCCAGTTCCTCCGGCAGCCGCAGCTCGGTCCCCAGGTCCATATCGCCCGTCGGATGGGCCACCTGCCGGTCCTGGCCCTCGCGCAACATCACCCCGCCCATCCGGTCGACATAGCATTCCCGCCCCTCGACCCGGTGCAGGAACCCCCCGACGCGCTGCAACCACAACGCGTACACCGGGCCGGGATGCGGCGCGGTGAATCGGCGGTGATCGCTCAGACAGGTCACCTCCAGCACCGCCATGCCACAGGCAGCTCCCAGCCCGATCGTGCGCCCCCGCATCCCGCCTCCCCTTGGCCAAGCCCGATCACCGATCTCCGCCCTCATCCGCCCGTCCTGGGTGAGCGGGTGCGCCGCAAAGACCTGGACGACGTCCGTCCGACGCTTGATCTCGCGGGTGATCCGCTCCAGCGGGTTCGTGGATTGGATCTTCTTCCCATGTCGTTCCGGGAAGCCGGCGAAGGCGGTCAGGTCGCCCTTGGCCTCCAGCGGCATCGCAGCCGATGACCAGGCGGGACCCCGGACAGGCCGCGCTCGCGCAGGGAGCGCAGGAACGCGGCCCAGAAAACCTCGGTCTCGCTGTCGCCGGCCATCAGCCCGAGCACCTCGCGGCCGCCGTCCTCGGTGATCCCGGTGCGGACCTTGGGGATGGCCAGCTCCAGGTCGCCGGCCTGTGTGGTCAAGGTCTTGTCTCGGTGGCCGTTGCGCCAGGTGGTGCGGGCCTCGGTGTGCTCGCCCGGTTCGGCCCCGATCCGGGCGGTTGCCTCGGCCTCGATCAACTCCTGCGGGATCCGCTGGGCCAGGGTCCTGATCAACTCGATTCCGTCCGCCGAACGCAGTGGCTCCGTCAGGCGGAGTAGGTCAGACCGGGATAAGGCCATCGCGTACCTCCCTGGTGAACTCGCCGTTCCACTCAGAGAGTTGCGCGATGGCCGCCCCATGGCCAGGGGTCACTCCAAGATCCCTGCTACACCACTCCACGGGACGCCATCAACATCGAAGGGCTCAACAGCCGAGCCAAGCCCCACGGGATCGACGTCTCCGACCCGTCCAAGCGACTCGCGCACTACGACCGCGAGGACCACAGGCCCGTCCCAATCGTTCACCGGCTCGAACACACCCCGGAAACGCCGAGATCCCGCCCCGCCTTTCGGCGGAACGGGATCTCGTGACGATTCCCGGTAGCTATCCGGGAACTGTCGTCTGTGGACCTGTGGGGATTTGAACCCCAGACCCCCTCGATGCGAACGAGGTGCGCTACCAGACTGCGCCACAGGCCCTTGCGACGTGTGAAACATTAGCATCCCTTCCGGGAGGCTCCAAAATCCGTTCCCGGGCGGGCCTCGCGGGGGTCGGTGCAGGTCATGTCACTCGTTCGCCGCGCGGGGGCGCTCGTCGCTCTCGTACTGGTCGAAGAGCGGGGTGCGGCCGCGGTCGCGGCCGCGGAGGGGCTGCGGGGGCTGGGGCTTCGACGGTTCCACCGGGGCCGGCTGGGGCTGGGCGCGCAGGCGGGGTTCGGTGGGTTCGGCCGTGCTGGAGCGGGAGGCGCTCCAGCCGTCCGGGTTGACCGGTCCCGTGGCGCGCGGGGCGACGGGCGCGGTCACGTACGTCGGCAGCGGGACCGGGACCGGCTCCCAGCTGTCGCCGCGGGCCGGGCCGCGCTCACGCTCGCGCTGCTGGTCCACCCACTCGGCGTGGTCGGTCTGTTCGACCAGCGCGCGCCGGCCGGCCTCCTGCGGGGAGACCGGTGGGGCGGGGTCCGGGTCGGGGCCCGCC
>NZ_WTFF01000340.1 GCF_019400985.1 Streptomyces bambusae | reverse complement strand
GGCCGGGGCCTCGGCGACGGGCGCCGGGGCCGGGGCGGCCACGGGCTCGGCGGCCGGAGCCGGGGCGGCGGCCGGGGCGCCGGTGCCGTCGTCGATGACGGCCAGCTCGGCGCCGACCTCGATGGTCTCGTCCTCGGCGACCTTGATCGAGGCCAGGATGCCCGAGGCGGGGGCCGGGATCTCGGTGTCGACCTTGTCGGTCGACACCTCCAGAAGCGGCTCGTCGGCCTCGACGCGCTCGCCCTCGGCCTTCAGCCAGCGGGTGACAGTGCCCTCGGTGACGCTCTCGCCGAGCGCCGGAAGGGTTACGGAAACCGCCATGGTTTCTGTTGCTCCTTACGAAAGGTACGGGAAGTGGTCGTCGCGCCCGTGACGGTTAGTCGTGGGAGTGAAGCGGCTTGCCGGCCAGGGCCAGGTGGGCCTCGCCGAGCGCTTCGTTCTGGGTCGGGTGCGCGTGGATGAGCTGCGCGACCTCGGCCGGCAGAGCCTCCCAGTTGTAGATCAGCTGGGCCTCGCCGACCTGCTCGCCCATCCGGTCACCGACCATGTGGACGCCGACCACGGCACCGTCCTTGACCTGGACGAGCTTGATCTCGCCCGCGGTCTTCAGGATCTTGCTCTTGCCGTTGCCCGCCAGGTTGTACTTGAGGGCGACGACCTTGTCCGCGCCGTAGATCTCCTTGGCCTTGGCCTCGGTGATGCCGACGGAGGCGACCTCGGGGTGGCAGTACGTCACGCGCGGGACGCCGTCGTAGTCGATCGGGACGGCCTTCAGGCCGGCCAGGCGCTCCGCGACGAGGATGCCCTCGGCGAAGCCGACGTGCGCGAGCTGGAGGGTCGGGACGAGGTCGCCGACGGCCGAGATCGTCGGCACGTTGGTCTGCATGTACTCGTCGACCAGGACGTAGCCGCGGTCCATCGCGACGCCCTGCTCCTCGTAGCCCAGGCCGGCCGAGACCGGGCCGCGGCCGATGGCGACCAGCAGCACCTCGGCCTCGAAGGTCTTGCCGTCGGCGAGGGTGACCCGCACACCGGTCTCGGTGTACTCGGCCTTCTCGAAGAAGGTGCCCAGGTTGAACTTGATGCCGCGCTTGCGGAACGCGCGCTCCAGCAGCTTGGAGCTGTTCTCGTCCTCGACCGGGACGAGGTGCTTGAGGCCCTCGACGACGGTGACGTCGGTGCCGAAGGACTTCCACGCCGAGGCGAACTCGACGCCGATGACGCCGCCGCCCAGGATGATCGCGGACTCGGGGACGCGGTCCAGGACCAGCGCGTGGTCCGAGGAGATGATGCGGTTGCCGTCGATCTCCAGGCCCGGCAGCGAGCGCGGCACGGAGCCCGTCGCCAGCAGGACGTGGCGGCCCTGGATGCGCCGGCCGTTCACGTCGACGGAGGTCGGGGAGGACAGGCGGCCCTCACCCTCGATGTAGGTCACCTTGCGGGAGGCGACCAGACCCTGCAGACCCTTGTACAGGCCCGAGATCACGTCGTCCTTGTACTTGTGGACGCCCGCGATGTCGATGCCCTCGAACGAGGTCTTGACGCCGAACTGCGCGGCCTCGCGGGCCTGGTCGGCGACCTCACCCGCGTGGAGCAGCGCCTTCGTGGGGATACAGCCGTTGTGCAGGCAGGTGCCGCCGAGCTTGTTCTTCTCGATCAGGGCAACGTCCAGACCCAGCTGCGAAGCGCGCAGAGCCGCGGCGTAACCGCCACTGCCACCGCCGAGGATCACTAGGTCGAAAACGGTGCTGGCGTCGTTCGCCACGTCACGTCCTCCATGCATGTGCGCCGGGCGCCGGTCCTTCGGTGACCGGGCGGCGGCTGGTGTTCGGCCGCTTGTCTTCGGCCCTGTGGTGGGGGCCCTGTCCTGCCGAGGACCCATCTTCGCACGACCGAACAAACAGCGCGGCCCCGGGCTTCCCGGGGCCGCGCTGTTGCCCGGACGTGCCGCTTTCCGTCGTGTCCCGCCCCTGTCCCCTCCTTCTTGACGGGGACGGGTCCGACGGCCGTCCGGCTAGCCCAGGTCGCCGGTGGCCGTACGCTCGGCCAGCCGGACCAGGGTGCGCACGGCGGAGCCGGTGCCGCCCTTGGGGGTGTAGCCGTACGGGGCGCCCTCGTGGAAGGCCGGGCCGGCGATGTCCAGGTGCGCCCAGGTGATGCCCTCGCCCACGAACTCCTGGAGGAAGAGGCCGGCCACCAGGCCGCCGCCCATCCGCTCACCCATGTTGGCCATGTCGGCGGTGGGGGAGTCCATGCCCTTGCGCAGGTCGGCGGGGAGCGGCATCGGCCAGGACGCCTCGCCGACCTCCTCGGCGATCTCGTGGATCGACGTACGGAAGGCGTCGTCGTTGGCCATGATGCCGAAGGTGCGGTTGCCCAGCGCCAGCACCATGGCGCCGGTCAGGGTCGCGACGTCGACCATGGCGTCCGGGTTCTCCTCGGAGGCCCGGGTCAGCGCGTCGGCCAGGACCAGGCGGCCCTCGGCGTCGGTGTTGAGCACCTCGACGGTCTTGCCGCTGTACATGCGCAGCACGTCACCGGGGCGGGTGGCGGAGCCGGACGGCATGTTCTCGGCGAGTGCCAGCCAGCCGGTGACGTTGACCTCAAGGCCCAGCTTGGCGATCGCGACGACGGAGGCGAACACGGCGGCCGCGCCCGACATGTCGCACTTCATCGTCTCGTTGTGGCCGGCCGGCTTCAGGGAGATGCCGCCCGAGTCGTAGGTGATGCCCTTGCCGACGAAGGCCAGGGACTTGGTCGCCTTCGCGTGGGTGTAGGCGATCTTCACCAGGCGCGGCGGGTTCTCGGAGCCCTTGCCGACGCCCATGATGCCGCCGTAGCCGCCCTTGACCAGCGCCTTCTCGTCCAGCACCTGGACCTTGACGCCGATCTCCTTGCCGGTGGTCTGGGCGACCGCGGCGAAGGCCTCGGGGGTGAGGTCGTTCGGCGGGGTGTTGATCAGGTCGCGCGCGATGTTGACCTCGGCCGCGACGATCTTGGCGCGCTCGACGGCGGCCTTGTGGTCCTTGTCACGCGGCTTGGCGCCCAGCAGGGCCACCTCGGCGAGCGGCAGCTTGGCGCCGTTCTTCGCGTCCTTCTTGTCGCCGCCCTGGTAGGCGGTGAAGGCGTACGCGCCCAGCAGCGCGCCCTCGGCGACCGCGGTCACGGCGGAGGCGTCCTCCAGCGGGAGGGCGAACGCGGCCTTCTTCGCGCCGGTCAGCGCGCGGGAGGCGGCGCCGGCGGCGCGGCGCAGGGCCTCCTCGTCGTAGGACTCGTCCTTCTCCGGTACGCCGCCGAGTCCGACCGCCAGCACGACCGGGACCTTCAGACCGGCCGGGGCCGGCAGCTTGGTGACCTCGCCTTCCGCGCCGGACGCGCCCAGGGCGTCGAGGACACCGGCGAGCTTGCCGTCGAACGCCGCGTCCACGGCCTCGGCGCCGGGGGCGACGACGGGACCCTTGGGGCCCTTCGCCACGCCGACCACGAGGGCGTCGGCGCGCAGCGTCGAGGCGCCGGCAGTGCTGAGAGTCAGAGCAGTCACGGTGGTGAAGTCTCGCTTCCGTTTGTGTGGTGTGGGGCTGCGGGCAGGTCGGGGTCGCCGGCCGTCCGCAGCGATCGTATTCCGGCCCGGTCGCCGCCGGTAACGAGCCTACGCGGACGCCCTGTCCGTACAGCACTCGAATGGTTTGGGAAGTTGTTCGATCTACAGGCCTCCAGGTTCACCCATCTGTGGCCTCTCTTCCAGGTTTGCCCCTTGGACCTGACGAGGTCCGTAAGGATCGAGCCACTCTCGCAAGGGGGCGCGGGGTCCCTTTGCATGATTTCCACAGAGCCTCCCCGGCCCGGCCGTACCGCCACGGGCCGCCGTCGAGGGACGCCTGCGGGGGGAAAGGCCTTACATGGTCAAGAAGAACCGGATGAACAGGGCTGCCGCCGCCTTCGCCGTGGCAGCGCTCGTCTCCGTGGCGACACCCGCCACGGCCGCCGAGACGGCCGTGACTCCCCGGATCGACCTGAAGGTGCTCGTCGTCGACGACGGCGGCAGCTCCGTCGAGGCGATCACCGCGGAACTGCGCGACACCGGGGTCCCCTACACCCGGGTCGCGCTGGGGGACAGCGGCCGCCCGGTCATCGACGCGGCGTTCCTCGCCGACACGGTGGACGGCCGCCCGCGCGCCAGGTACCAGGGGGTGGTCCTGCCCAACGAGAACCCCTTCGGCGACGGCAGCGCCGAGATGGCCGCGCTCGTCGCGTACGAGACGGCGTACGGCATCCGCCAGGTCGACGCCTACACCTGGGCCCACCCGGGCGTGGGCCTGGAGTACACCGACAACGGCGGGTACAGCGGACAGCTCGACGGGGTCCCGGCCGCCGTCACCGCCGCCGGCAAGGCGGGCCCGTTCGGCTACCTCGCCGGGCAGGTCGCCTTCGAGGACAACTCGCCGCTGATCCCCGAGAGCTACGGCTTCATGGGCCGGCCCCGGCCGGGCTACACCAGCTACCTCGACGCGCCCGCCGGCTCCGGCCGGGCCTCGCTCGTCGGCGAGTACGCCCACGACGGACGCAGCGAGCTCGTCGTCACCTTCGGCTACAACCAGCACCAGCGGCAGTTCCGGCTGCTCGCCCGGGGCATCGTCGAATGGCTCACCCAGGGCGTGCACCTCGGCCGCAGCCGCAACTACTTCGCCGTCCACGTCGACGACGTCCTCGCGCCCGACGCCCGCTGGAACAAGGAGCTCAACTGCACGCCCGGCGACTACGCCTGCCCGGGCGGGGAGGGCAAGGAGAGCACCGTCCGGATGACCGCCGCCGACGCCCAGTACGCGGTGCAGTGGCAGCAGAGCAAGAACTTCAAGCTCGACATGCTCTTCAACGCGGGCTCGGGCGAGGAGTGGAAGGCGGAGAACGGCGGCACCGACGCCCTCACCGCACAGCTCGTCGCGGACCGCGCCAAGTTCCGCTGGCTCAACCACACCTACACCCACCCCTTCCTCGGCTGCGTCCAGGACACCACCACCGTCCCGTGGACCTGCGTCAAGAACGCCCAGGGCGCGGTCAGCTGGATGAGCCGGGCCGAGATCTCCGCCCAGATCCGCGACAACGTCAACTGGGCGGCCGGCAAGGGCATCGCCCTCGACCGCACCGAGCTCGTCACCGGCGAGCACTCCGGCCTCAAGACCCTGCCGCAGCAGGACCAGGACAACCCCAACCTGGCCGGCGCGCTCGCCGACAACGGGGTCAAGTGGACCGGCAGCGACAACTCCCGCGAGCCCGAGCAGCGGCCGGTCGGCGCCGCCCGGACCGTCCCGCGCCACCCGATGAACGTGTACTACAACACGGGCACCAACGCGGAGATGGCCGACGAGTACAACTGGATCTACACCAGCCGCGCGGACGGCGGCAGCGGCGTCTGCGAGGACAACCCGGCCACCTCCAGCTGCCTGCCCGCCCCGCTCGACACCGCCACCGGCTACCTGTCGTACATCGTCCCGCAGGAGGCCCGCACCGCCCTGCGGCACGTGCTGGCGAACGACCCCCGGCCGCACTACGTCCACCAGTCCAACCTCGCCGAGGACCGCACGCTCTACCCCGTGCTCGACCAGGTCCTCGACACCTACCGCGCGCTCTACGCGCCCAGCGCGCCGATCGTGAACCAGAGCATGAAGGACACCGGCGTCGAACTCGGCCGCCGCGCCGCCTGGGACAAGGCGCTCGCCGCCGGCCAGGTCACCGCCTACCGCGTCGGCACCACCGTCACCGTCAAGGCCCCCGCCGGGGTGCTCGCCCCGGTCACCGCGCCGAACGGTACGAAGAAGCAGCTCCTGCTGGGCACCTCCGACTTCGGCACGGCCTACGCCGGCACCCGTTCCGCCTGGGCCGGCCCGGAGCTGCTCCAGAGCGCCATCACCCTCAAGCTGCCCAGCTGACCGGCTGACCGGCCGACACCGCAGCACCACGGCAGCACAGCACCACGGCAGCACAGCACCACGGCAGCACAGCACCACGGCACCACTCAGCGCCGGCGCCCGCAGACCCACGGGCGCCGGCCCTTCATCACGTCCTGGGGGGACATACCACATGAGCCATGGGCGCCACGTCACCATGCTCACCGAAGGCACCTACCCACATGTCCACGGCGGCGTCAGCACCTGGTGCGACCAGCTCGTCCGAGGCATGCCGGAGGTCGACTTCAACGTCACAGCCCTGACCGGCACCGGACGCGAGCCGGTCAGCTGGGAACTGCCGCGCAACGTCTACCGGCACACCGCCGTCCCGCTGTGGGGGCCGCCGCCCCGCGGCTCCCGGCGGGCCGTCCCGCGCGGCCGGGCCCACCGCCGCTTCACCGAGACCTACGAGCAGTTCCTGCTCTCGCTCCTCGACCCCGCGCACGCCACCGGCGGCGACGGGCAGCACCCGGCGGAGGACGGGGGGTTCTCCGCCGCCCTCACCGAACTCGCCCGGCTCGCCCGGACCGGCGGCCTGGCCACCGTCCTGCGTTCCGAAACGGTCCTGCGCACGCTGATGGCCGTGTGGAACCGCCCCGGCCTGGCCACCGCGGCCGCCCGGCCCACCGTCCACGACGCCCTGACCGCCACCGACCTGCTGGAGCACGCCCTGCGCCCGCTCGCCGTGCGGATCCCGGCCGACAGCGTCGCGCACGCCGTCAGCAGCGGCCTGGCCACCCTGCCCGCCCTGGCGGCGAAGCGGCTCGACGGCGTCCCGTTCCTGCTCACCGAGCACGGCATCTACCTGCGCGAGCGCTACCTCGGCTACCGCACCGCCGCCCAGCGCTGGCCGGTCAAGGCGCTGCTGCTCGGCTTCTACCGGGAGCTGAACTCCGAGGGCTACCGGCAGGCCGACCTCATCACCCCGTGCAACCGCTACAACCGCCGCTGGGAGGAACGCGGCGGAGCCCCCTCCGACAAGATCCGCACGGTCTACAACGGGGTCGACCCGCACGCCTTCCCCGAGGCCGGGCCCGAACCGGAGGTGCCGACGCTGAGCTGGTGCGGCCGCATCGACCCGATCAAGGACCTGGAGACCCTTCTGCGCGCCTACGCGTTCATGCGCGCGGAACTGCCCGAGCTGCGGCTGCGGCTCTTCGGCCCGGTCCCGGCCGGCTGCGAGGGCTACCGGATGCGCCTGGAGGAGCTGGCCGCCGAACTCGGGGTCGCGGACGGGATCACGTACGAGGGCCGCATCGACAAGGTCGCCGAGGCGTACGCGGCGGGCAGCATCGTGATGCTCTCCAGCATCAGTGAGGGCTTCCCCTTCAGCATCATCGAGGCCATGTCCTGCGGCCGGACCACCGTCTCCACCGACGTCGGCGGGGTGCGCGAGGCCGTCGGCGACACCGGCCTGGTCGTCCCCCCGCGCGAACCCGAGCTGATGGCCCGGGCCACCCTCGCCCTGCTGCGCGACGACGCCCGCCGCGCCGAGCTCGGCCGCCTGTCGCGGCAGCGGGTGGTGGAGAAGTTCACCCTGCACCAGTCGGTGGACGGCTTCCGCCACATCTACCGCGAGCTCGCCGGGCAGCCCCTGCTGCCCGTGCACGCGGGCGACGCGTGGACGCAGCGGCTGGCCGACCCCTGGTACCGGGAGCTGGCGGCGTGGGGCCACCCGCGCTCCGGGACGGGCGGGGGCGCCCGATGAGCGGATCACTGTGGCTCACGCCCCCGGGCCCCGGCGGCCCCGGCTCCGGCCCCGCGGCCACGGCCGCCGCCCTTGCCTCGGCCGCCGTCGGCCGGGCCG
>NZ_WTFF01000034.1 GCF_019400985.1 Streptomyces bambusae | reverse complement strand
TAGGTGTGTGGGGGTGCGGGTGGTGGACGGGCAGGCGGGGGGTGGGGCCGTGGGGGGGGCCCGGGGTCGAGCGCGGCCGGGCAGCGGGGTCGAGGGCGTGGGCGGGGCTGAGCGGGGGTTGAGGGCGGGCGGGGGGGGGGGGTGCGGGGGGGGGGCGCCGCCGGCACCGGGGGGGGGGGGGGGGGGGGGGGGGGGGGGCGTCACGCAGCTGCGGCGCGAGGTGCGACTGGGCCCGCCGCCGAGGCAGAACGGGCCGCTCACCCCCCGGACCGACCGGGTCGGTGCCGGCTGCACCGGCCGCACCGGCCGCACCGGCCGCATCGGCCGCATCGGCCGCCTGAGTCAGGCGAACCCCGCCCACCCCGTCGACGGAGGCACCGGCACTGCCGTAACTGCCGCCGTCCAGCGGAAGGTCGGGGGCGGGCGGATCCCACGCTCGGTCCGACGGCACGCCGAAGGTGGGTTCCGAGGGGTGGTCGGCGTCATTCGACGGGCCGGAGGGCTCACCTCCGCCGGCGTCCGCCGCCCCAGGACCGGCCTCATCGTGCTGCTCGGCGTCCGCCGGGTCTCGGACCGGTTCGCCGGTCCGGCTCCGCCCGGGGGTCCCGCCGGCGGCGGTCGCGTCCGATGCCGCCTCGTCACAGGGCGCGCGGTCCGGGGTCGGCGACGGTGCCGGGGCCAGGGCCGCCCACGGCATGCCCGGTTCCGGCCCCGGCCCGATGCCGGCCCACAGGGAACCGGTGGCAGTGGTCCGCTCGGGGCCGGGCAGCCCGGGCTCGCCCGCCCACCCGGGCGGTACGTCGGCCACCGCGCCCGGGCTCAGAGCCGGCCGCGGCCGCGGAACCGAGGTCGAGGCGCGGCCGGAGTCCGTAGAGGCGCATCCGGAATCCACGGCATCGCCGGCCCCCGGCCCCCGGCCAGGTCCAGCGCCCGCCCCCGCCCCCGCTGCCGCGCCGGCCCGGTCCGCAGCCGCGGCGCCCGGTCCACCGTGGCCGACGACCGGTGCGGGAGGGCTCGATGAGGTCGGAGGGCTCGATGAGGTCGATGGGCTCGGTGGTGCCAGTGAGCCCAGTGAGGTCAGTGGGCCCGGTGGTGCCAGTCGGCCCGGTGAGGGAATGCGGGCAGGTTCCAGCAGGGGTGTGGGAAGGGCGGGGCCCTCGCCCGTGCCCCAGGAGGTGAGCCGGGATCCGGATCCCGGCACCGCCCCGGGCTCGGCCTGCTCCGCCTCCGCCGCCCCCAACAGCTCCTGCGGCAGGACGAGCACCGCGAGCACGCCGCCGTAGATGTTGGACTTCAGCTCGACCGCGATCCCGTGCCGCCGCGCCAGCGACGACACCACGTACAGCCCGATCCGGCCGTCCGCCAGCAGTCGGCGGACGCTGATCCGGTCCGGGTCGGCGAGCAGCGCGTTCATCCGGTGCTGCTCGTCGGCCGGCATGCCCAGCCCGCGGTCCTCGACCTCCACCGCGATGCCCGCCGTCACCCGCTCGGCGCGCACCACCACGTCCGTGTCCGGCGCGGAGAACACCGTGGCGTTCTCGATCAGTTCGGCCAGCAGGTGCACCACGTCGGCGACCGCGTGCCCGCGTACCGTGCCGCCCGCCGGCGGCACCACCTTCACCCGCGTGTACTGCTCGACCTCCGCCACCGCCGACCGGAGCACCTCGCTCAGGTCGATGGGCCGGGTCCACTGCCGCCGGGAGGCCGCCCCGCCCAGCACGGCGAGGTTCTCGGCGTGGCGGCGGATCCGGGTCGCCAGGTGGTCGACGTGGAACAGCTCCTTGAGCAGGTCCGGGTCCTCGACCGTGTCCTCCAGGTCGTCCAGCAGCGAGATCTCCCGGTGCACCAGCGACTGGAGCCGGCGCGCGAGGTTGACGAAGACCTCGACCTTCTGCTCGCTGTCGGACGGGGTACCGGGGCCGGCCAGTCGGACGAGGACGGCCTGGGCCTGTTCGCGAGAGCCGCGCAACTCCTGTGACAGCAGCCAGAATTCGTCGACGCCGGGTCGGTCGGCCGACGGCTGCGCCGCCGCCGTCCCGGTCCGTGCCGCCCGCGTCGGCGGCTCCCCCCGTTCCAGCCGCTCGCCGAGCGTCCTGAGCTCCTGCCGCCCGCGCACGCTGGAACGGCGCAGCGCCTCACAACGGTCGCGTACGGTCCTGGCCGCGCGCTGGGCGCCCAGGAGGGCGGCGGCCAGCGCGCCGACGAAGAGCAGCCCGCAGCCGGTGAGCACCGGCCAGAGCCTGGCGTCCGGCCCTTCGGAACGGTGTCCGCCCAGCTGGAAGGTGAAGATCACCGCGGCGGCGCCGCTCAGCCCGGCGGCGAGCGTGGGCAGCACGGCGGAGCGGATCAGCTGGGGCCGTAGCTGCCGGCCGGGACCCGTGACGGCGTGTCTCGACGGGGCGTGGCGGGCGGCGGCGCGGAGTCCGGACATCGGCGTCCTCGGTACGTGGGGCCCGGACCTCCCGATGTTCGACGAGATCCGGTGTTGATCACCGGATACCCACGCTAGACCGCACGCTCCCGCCCTGGTCACCGAGTTGGGGAACTTCACCGGGGTGCTTCCCGCTCCGGAAGGAGCGCTCGTACGGCAGCCCGAATGCGCCGGGAGCGCATGCCCGGGCGCACCCCGGGGAGCGGGTGCCCCGCGCCGCCTCGCGCACCCCGCGGAGCACTCCCCTGGACAGCAATGTGGACAGCATCCACTTACGTCGTCTAGGCTCCTGCATGATCACTCGGGGGGCGTGGACCGCCACACCCCCCAAATGTGGACACCGTACACAAGGGGTGGTGGTCAACGGCCGCCGGTCGGGCCGCTTCGCACGAACGGCCCCCGCAGGCGGGTGACGACCGATGAGTTCTTTCCGCGCCGGCAGTCAGAGAACGCGGAAGGTACGCACAGAAGCCGATATGACCGAGCGTGCACCGAGCCGCACCAAGCACGCACCGAGCACGCACCGACCGAATCCATTCGTACTCCGTACCCAGGCATGAGAAACCGAGGAACCTCACGATGCGAACCCTGATCAGCACCGCGTTCATCTCGCTCGACGGCGTCGTCGAGGCCCCCGGCGGCGAACCGGGCTACCGGAACTCCGGCTGGACCTTCAAGGACATCGAGTTCCTTCCCGAGGCGTTCGACATCAAGGGGCGGGAACAGCAGGAAGCCACCGCCATGCTGATGGGCCGGGTCAGCTACGAGGCGTTCAGCCAGGTGTGGCCGGACATGGCGGACTTCGCCGACTACAAGGTGATGCCGAAGTACGTCGTCTCCACCACCCTCACCGAAGACGACCTGGTGCCGAACTGGGGCGAGACCACGATCCTGCGCTCGCTCGACGAGGTCGCCGCCCTGAAGGAGACCGAGGGCGGCCCGATCATCGTCCACGGCAGCGCCTCCCTCAACCAGGCCCTCTCGGACGCCGGCCTGATCGACCGCTACCACCTGCTCGTCTTCCCGCTCCTGCTCGGCGCAGGCAAGCGGCTGTTCAGCACCACGGACAAGGACACCCAGAAGCTGAAGCTGGTCGAGCACGAGGTCTACGCCAACGGCCTGCAGATGAACGTCTTCGACGTCGTCCACTGACGAGACTCCCGCACGCGAAGTACATCGACGTACACCGAACTACACCGAAGTACGTCACCGGCAGCACACGGACAGAAGGACGGAAACCCCGACATGACCACCGCACCCAAAGGCCCTGCCAGCTACTTCCCCTCCATCGAGAAGAAGTACGGCCGCCCGATCGCCGAGTGGAAGGACCTCATCCGCACCTCGCCCCTGGCCAAGCACATGGAACTCGTGACCTGGCTCAAGACCGAGCACGGCCTGGGCCACGGCCACGCCAACGCCCTGGTCGCCCACACCCTCGCCGAGACCGGCGGCATGTGAAGCCCTCCCCGTCACGCGTGCGTCACGCGTCACGCGTCACGTGTGCGTCACGCGAGCGTGAGGAAGAGTTTTTCCAGTTCCTGCTCGGTCATGGGGGGTGTGCCTTCCTCGCTCTCGGCGAGGCACTGGCGCATGCCGCTCGCGACGATCTTGAAACCGGCCCGGTCGAGGGCGCGGGAGACGGCGGCGAGCTGGGTGACGACGTCCTTGCAGTCCCGGCCCGCCTCGATCATGGCGATGACGCCCGCGAGCTGTCCCTGGGCGCGCCGCAGCCGGTTGAGGACCGCGGTCGCCGCCTCTTCTTCCACCTTCACCGGGTTCCTCCTTCTCACGGGCAACCGACCTCACGGGAAGCCGACTCACACTCAGGATACCCCTCGGGGTATCTGGCTAGAGGTGCGCGGCCCGCTCCCGAGAGCCTACCTGGGGCGCGTCCGCGGCCGGCCCCGGCCGGCGTGCCCGCACCGCGCCCCAGGCCACGGCCGCTGCCGCAGCGAGGCCGATGCCGGTCCAGGTCAGCGGGTCGGCCCATACCGTGTGGGGCAGTTGCCGGGTGAGGACGAAGACGCCCATGACGACGACGAACCAGCCGAACGCCTGGCGCAGGGCGTCCTGGGGGATGCGTCCGGCGAAACGGCTGCCGATCAGGCTGCCGACGACAGCCGCGGCGGTCACCGTCAGGGCCAGGTTCCAGTCGATCTGGGCTCCGGCGAGGTGGCCGGCCAGTCCGGCGAACGACTTCATGGCGATGACCAGGAGCGAGGTGCCGACGGCGACGCTCATGGGCAGTCCGCCGAGCAGGGCGAGCGCGGGGACGACGAGGAATCCGCCGCCGGAGCCGACCAGGCCGGTGACCGCGCCGACCACGAGGCCCTCGACGACCACGTGTTGGACGGGCAGTTCGCGGTGGGCGGGCTCGGCCGCGTTCGACTTACGGGGCTTACGGGACTTGCGGGGCACGCGGGGCTTACGGGGCGCACGGGGCTTGCGGAGCATGGCGGCGGCGGTGGCGAGCATCATCAGCGCGAAGGCGATGAGCAGGGCGGTGCCGGGGATGTGTGCGGCGAGGCGTCCGCCGCCGTAGGCGCCGACCATGCTGACCGCGCCGAAGATCAGGCCGGTGCGCCAGCGCACCCGGCCCGCGCGGGCGTGCGGGACGAGTCCGACCAGGCTGGTGACGCCGACGACGAAGAGGGACGTGGCGATGGCCTCCTTGCTGTCCTGGCCGGCCAGGTAGACGAGGATCGGCACGGTCAGGATGGAGCCACCGCCGCCCAGGATGCCCAGGCTGATGCCGATCAGTACGGAGGCGGCGAGGACCAGCGTGATCACGAACGGTCCCGCAGGGAGGCGATGACGGTACGGAGGTCCGTGCGCGGGCCGCGGTTGTAGGGCAGCTTGGACAGCAGCATGCCCATGGCACAGGTGTTGCCGATCGCGGCGAACGTCAGCCCGGCGCCGATCGCGGTGCCGATCAGGTGCACTCCTGGCACGAACAGGCCGGCGACGCCGGTGACCAGCACCACGGACCCCGCGACCAGGCGGACCTGGCGTTCGAGGTCCCAGCGCGCTTCGCCCCGGTTGACGGGTGCGCCGGCGATTTCCCAGGCCGTCACGCCGCCGTCCAGGACGCGCAGGTTGGGCAGACCGGCCTCGGCGAGGGCCTGCTCGGCCTGGGCGGCGCGGGCGCCGGAGCGGCAGACGAGGACGACGTCCTCGTCGAGGTGGGCGAGGAGTTCGGCGCGGTGCTCGCGCAGGGTGTTCAGCGGGACGTTGTAGGAACCGGGAATGTGGACCGTCCGGAACTCACCCGGGGTACGCACGTCCAGCAGGCGCGGTCCGCGCCCGTCCTTGATCAGCTGCTGGAGGGTGGCGGGGGTGAGGCCGGCGGGGGCAGGGCCGGCAGGCGTGAGGCCGTCGGCACGGGAGGCGTCGGTCGTCATGGAAACTCCGTCGTGGTGAAGTGATCGCGGTGAAGTGATCGCGGTGAAGTGATCGCGGTGAGGTGACCCGCAGGGAAATACGGGGAGGGGTATGTGCGGGGGCAGGGGTCGGGGGGTCGGTCGGCCCTTCCGCCCGTGGCCGGATCAGACCTCGGCGGGAGTGTCGAGCCGAGCCCAGGCGGCGTACCCGCCGAGGATGTCGGAGACGTCGGTGAAGCCGTGGTGGCGCAGCAGGCTCGCGGCGACGGAGGAGCGGTGGCCGCCCGCGCAGTGCAGGACCAGGGGCTTCTCGCGCGGGATCTCGTCCAGGCGGCGGGGCAGTTCGCCGAGTGCGATGTGCAGGGCGCCGTCGATGATGCCGTGCTCGGCGCGCTCGCCGCAGTTGCGTACGTCGATGACGACCGGCGCGTTCTCGCCCTCCAGGGCGGTGCGGACCTGCGCGGCGGTCAGGCGGCCGGCCGGAGTGACCTCGTCGGCCAGCTCGGTCAGGGCGTCGCCCGGGGAGCGCAGGTAGCCGGTCACGCGGTCGAAGCCGATGCGGGCCAGACGGGTGACGATCTCCTCCTCGCGGTTCTGGGGCGCGACGACCAGCAGGTCGGTGTCGGCGGGCAGGACGGTGCCGGCCTGCTCGGCGAAACGGCCGTCGGCCGGGACGTTGACCGCGCCGCGCAGGTGTCCGGCGGCGAACTCCTGCGGGTCGCGGGCGTCGACGACCACGGCCCCGGCCGCACGGAGCTCGGTGAACTCCTCGGCGTTCAGGGGCCGGGGGGCCGCAGCCGGGTCGAACAGTGCGCGGTCCTTGCGGTTGAGGATCGCGTCGTGGACGAAGTAGCCGGGGGCGGCGGACTGGCCGGCGGTCACGATGGCCACGAACTCGGCCTGGGTCATGGGCGCGCAGGCGTAGTTGGTGGCGCGCTGGGCGCCGATGGTGGACTGCTTCTCGGTCGACAGGTTCTTGCCGCAGGCGGATCCGGCGCCGTGCGCGGGGAAGACCCGTACCTCGTCCGGCAGGCCCATCAGCTTGTTCTGCACACTGTCGTGGAGCATGGCGCCGAGCTCCTCGGCGGTCACGCCGAGGGAGGCGAGCAGGTCGGGGCGGCCCACGTCGCCGATGAACAGGGCGTCGCCGGTCAGCACCCCGTACGGCACGGCGTCCTGGCCGCGCTCGCGGACCAGCACGCTGATCGACTCCGGGGTGTGGCCGGGCGTCTCCATGATCTCCAGAGTGACGTCACCGAGGCTGATGGTCTCACCGTCGGCCAGCTTGCGGATCGGGTACTCCGTCTCGGCCCGCCGGCCGTAGCCGATCCACGCGCCGGTCCGGGCGGCCATCTCCAGGTGCCCGGCGACGAAGTCCGCGTGGAAGTGGGTGTTGATCACGCCGACCACCGTGAAGCCGCGGGCCTCGGCCTCGGCCAGGTACTCCGAGACGTCCCGGCGGGGGTCGACGACCACGGCCTGGCCGGTGGCCTCGTCGGCGATCATGTACGACGCCTGCGAGAGGCAGTCGAGGTAGTACTGGGCGAAGAACACGGGAACCTCCGTAAGAGATGACTCCGATACCCCAGGGGGTATCGGAGAGGCCAGAAGGCGGCCCGCTCCCCGAAGGGGCGGGCGCGCGCACCGCAGGAAGGTCAGGCCGACCAGGGAAAGGCCAGGCCGACCCGGGCCTCGGGCGGTGAATCCACCTCCAGATACCCCCATGGGTATTTCGTCATCGACGGTAGAAGGTCGCCGCGCCGCCTGTCAAATACCCCCAGGGGTATTAACGCGGGGCCGACGCGGGCCGCCGCGGGTCGACGCGGGCCCCGGGCGGCAGGAGAGGGCAGGAGAGGGCAGGAGAGGGCAGGACAGCAGACCCCACCAGCGCTATCGGCTCGCCGGCCGGGCCTGGTCGCCGCGGGGAAGGCGCCGGGCCAGCAGGCCCACGCCCACGGCCAGGGCGAGCAGCAACCAGGAGCAGCCCATGAGAGCCGCGGTGAATCCCCGCTCGTCCGGCCGCGCCGCGGTGTCCTGCGGATCGGCGCCGAGCAGGGCCAGGAAGACCGCGCCGAGCACGGCGACCCCGAGGGAACTCGCGAGCTGGTTCGCGGTCAGTACCATGCCGGATCCCGCCCCGGCGTCCTCGCGGCGGACGGTGGCCAGGACGACCCCGATGAGCGGCGCCGAGACGATCCCCTGCCCGGCCCCGGACACCAGCAGCGCGGGCACCATGGCGAGGGCCGTGAGCCAACCGGAGGACGCCGGGCCCGGGAGCAGGGTCGCGATGAGCACGACGTAGCCGACCACCATGGTCCCCGCGCCGACGAGGAGGACCCGGCTGCCGTACCGGGCGGTGAGCCGGTGGCCGGCCAGTGACGCTCCCGCGAACCCGACACCCAGCGGCAGGAAGGCGATGCCCGAGGCGAGCGGCGACAGGTGCAGGCCGTCCTGGAACACGTAGGCGAGCAGCAGGAACAGCCCGTAGTTGCCACTGTAGAAGACCAGGGCGATGGCCAGCCCGATCCGGAAGCCCTGCCTGCGGAAGAGCGACGGCGGGACCAGCGGCGCTCCGCCTGCGCTCTCCTGCCGACCCTCCACGCGCCACAGCGCGACCAGGGCCAGGGCCGACCCGGCGAAGGCGGGCCAGACCCAGACGGGCCAGCCGGCGGCGCTGCCCCGGATGAGCGGGAAGATCAGCAGCGTCATGGCGGCCGCGGTCAGCAGCAGGCCGGGGATGTCCAGGGGGCGCCGCCCTGCGAGCCGGCGCTTCGGGAGCGTGGCGGGTACGCACGCCGCCACGGCGAGCCCGATGGGCACGTTGACCAGGAACACCGAGCGCCATCCCAGACCGAGGACGTCCATGCGGATCAGGGCACCGCCGATGATCTGCCCGAGCACCGCACCGAGCCCCAGCGTCGCCCCGTACAGGGCGAGCGGCCGGGCCCGTTCCCGCTCCGGGAAGATCACCTGGATCAGCGCCAGCACTTGCGGCAGCATGAGGGCCGCCGCCAGCCCCTGGCCGATGCGCAGGGCGATGAGCACCCCGGCCGACGGCGCCGCCGCGCAACCGGCGGAGAACGCCGCGAACCCCAGCACGCCCAGGAGGAAGACGCGTTTTCGGCCGTACGAGTCGCCCAGCCGCGCCCCGGTGGTCAGCGCCACGGCGTACGCCAGGACGTATCCGCTGATCACCGCCTGGATGTCGTCGAAACTCGCGTGCAGGTCACGCTGGATGGACGGGGCGGCGACGTTGACGATCAGCACGTCGAGGATGCCCATGAACGCCGCCATGAGCAGGACGGCCAGCGCCCCGCGCCGCCGCGGGCCGGGCGGCCGGGCGGGGGCTTCCGTCACGGTGCGCCTCACCTGATGCGCCCGGGCCGGTCACCTGCGTGCGATGCGCAGCGGTACGACATGCCAGTGGGTTTCGACCGCTTCCGGGTCGGCGGCGACGCGGGTACGCATCCCGGCGGCGAACGCCTCCGCCACGGCGTCGACCTCGCCGGGGGCGCGGCCGGGATCCAGCGCGCTGAACAAGGAGGGCTGGAACGCCGCCTGGAAGAACCCCGTCACCTCATCGGCGAAACCCTGCACGTCCCCCGTCTCCCGGAGTTGTCCGAGGAGGATGTCGGGCAGCACCACGAGGTCGTACTCCTCGACCCGCAGGACCTCCGCCAGCGGCCCCGCCCGGAGCGGAGCGAGGAACTCCTCCCTGGTCCGGTTCCAGGCCGGAATCGTCATCCTCGCGTGCTCGGCCGACCCGATCAGGCCCTGTCGTACCAGGTCGGCCAGTACGGCCTCGGCCGTGTCCATCAGGCCGTCCGCCCCGCTGGAACCGTCGTCGGCCGCCGCCCCGCCCAGGACGACGAGCTGCCCACCGGGGCGCAGCTCCCGCGCCCGGTGGGTGAGGAACGCCTCCCAGTCGGACCGGGACTGCTCCTTCAGGGCCCGGCGTACGCCACCGGTGGCCCGTGAGCAGTAGATGTGGTCGGGAACGGGTTCGGGCACCCTGGAGAGCCAGTGCACGGCGATCGCGCTCCAGGCCAGGTGCAGCTCCGCGGGCGGGAAGAGCGGCTCATAGAAGGAGCGCGCCTCAGCCTGGGCGAAGACCTGCGGCTGGTGCGCGTAGGAGCCGGGCGAGTCCATGACCGTGGCGAACATGGTGTTGAAGTCGTTCGCGGGGATGTCGGTGTGGACCACCGTCACGGGGGTGTCCTCGCCGGTACGCCTGCGGACCCCCTCCACCACGGCGCGCATGGGGCCGAGGGAGTTGGTCCCGGCCGCCACACCGAGGTCCGCCACCCGAAAGGGCATGCCGCCCTCCGGCAGGGCCACCACGTCCAAGGCCCGGTGCAGCAAGGGCATCCCGTAGTCGCCGGCGCGCTGCTGCACCCGGGAATGCCGTGCGTAGCCCCGGCCCATGGCGCCCTCGGCGCTGCGGGGCACGGCCGATCCGCTCATCGCGACCTCACCGGCAGTCGGGCACCCCCTCCGACCACCATAGCCGGGACCCGGAGGGCATGCCGCCGGCATTGCCTTCACTGCCCACCATTGCAACGCGCCGTTGCGTTCAACCGCAGACCATTGCACCAATATACCGTCCTTCACCTGCGGTTACGGGTTCACGCGATTGACGACACCATGAACGCAACGTAGCGTTCGAGCATCAGCAAACACGTCATATCGCGAGATGAGGAATGGCCATGAGCGAGTCCGTCCACACCGTCACGACGCTGCCGACGGAGCGTCCGAGCGGCTGCCCCTTCGACCCGCCGGCACAGCTGCTCGACGCCCGCCGGCACGGCCCCATCAGCCGCTTCACCCATCCCGGCGGGAAGCCCGGCTGGATGATCACCGGGTACGACATGGTGCGATCGGTCCTGGCGGACCCGCGGTTCAGCTCGCGCAAGGACCTCATGAACGTCGTCGACTTCGAGATTCCGCCCGCGCCGCCCGGCGAGTTCCTCCTCATGGACGAGCCGGAGCACAGCCGCTACCGCAAGCCCCTGGTGGGCAAGTTCACCGTGCGGCGGATGCGGATGCTCACCGAGCGGATCGAGCAGATCACCGCCGACTGCCTGGACGCCATGGAGAAGGCGGGCCCGCCGACGGACCTCGTGACCGCGTTCGCCAAGCCCATCCCCACCATCGTGATCTGCGAGATCCTGGGCGTGCCCTACGCGGACCGGGCGTCCTTCCAGGAGCAGATCGACACGTTCATGGGCGGAGAGGTGAGCGACGAGGAGCTGATCGCGGCCTACACCGCGACCCAGGAGTACCTCGCACAGCTGGTGGCCGCGAAGCGCGCCCACCCCACCGACGACGTCCTCAGCGAACTCACCGACAGCGACCTGACCGACGAGGAGCTGAAGGGAATCAGCCTCATCCTTCTGGCCGCCGGATTCGACACCACCGCGAACATGCTGTCCCTCGGCACCTTCGCGCTGCTGCAGAACCCGGACCAACTGGCCGCCCTGCGCGCCGATCCCGCACTCACCGACGGGGCCGTGGAGGAACTGCTGCGGTATCTGAGCGTCGCCAAGACGTTCCACAGGACGGCGCTGGAAGACGTCGAGCTGGGCGGCCGGACCGTCAAGGCCGGCACAACGGTCGTCCTCTCGTACCACACCGCCAACCGCGACCCCGACCGCTTCACCGACCCGCACACGCTCGACGTCCGGAGGCAGGCCGCCGGGCATCTGGCCTTCAGCCACGGCATCCACCAGTGTCTGGGGCAGCAGCTGGCCCGCGTCGAAATGCGGGTCGCCTTCCGCGCGTTGATCGACCGCTTCCCCACGCTGCGGCTGGCCGTACCGGCCGAGGAGGTCGTCCTGCGCCCGGAGACCGCGGACATCTTCGGGGTGAAGAGCCTCCCGGTCACCTGGGACAAGAAATGAGCGCGCCGTACCTGAGCGTCGACCGTGAGCGCTGCATCGGCGCCGGGATGTGCGCCATGACCGCCCCCGGGATGTTCGACCAGGACCCCGACGACGGCCTCGTGCTTCTGCTGCACGCCCAGCCGCCCACGGCCTTACGCGCGGCCGCACAGATGGCCGTCGGTGTCTGCCCCTCCGGGGCGATCACCCTCCATGAGCCGGAACCCGGCGGGCTCGGTGCTGAGCCGCAGCGACGTGCGACGGGCGACGAAGACCCCGGTGGTGTCTGACGTCACGCGGGGCCGGGGCCTGCCCGTGGGTGGGCCCCTGGTCGTTCATCCCTTGACGACTCCGAGCGGTACCAGGCGGGCGACCAGCCGCGCGAGCTGCCCGGCCTCCGTGGCGGCGGCCACCGCGTCGACGTCCTTGTAGGCGTCGGGCGCCTCCTCGGCGAGCGCACGCCAGGAGGCCGGCCGTACGGCGACGCCATGGGATTCCAGTTGCTCGCACAGTTCCTCGCCGCGGACCCGGCGCAGTGCCTGGTGGCGGCTCCAGACGCGTCCGGCGCCGTGCGCGGAGGACCAGAAGGCGTCGTTGCCGGCGGTGCCGGCCATCACGTACGAGGCCGTGCCCATGGTGCCGGGCACCAGGATCGGCTGCCCGGCCTCCGCGAGGTCGTCCGGCAGTTCCCGGTGGCCGGGCGGCAGGGCCCGGGTGGCGCCCTTGCGGTGGACGCACAGCTGCAGGGGTACGCCGTCCACGTCGTGGGTCTCGATCTTCGCCATGTTGTGGGAGACGTCGTATACCAGGTCCAGCTCCGCCCCGGCGGCGACGGCGAAGGCATGACGCGCAGCCTCGGTGAGCAACTGCCGGTTGGCGCGTGCGTAGTTCGCGGCGGCCGCCATCGCTCCGAGATAGTCGCGGCCCGGCACGGAGACGGCCGGCGCGCAGGCCAGCTGCCGGTCCGGCAGCTGGATGCCGTAGGCGCGCAGGGACTGGTCCATCACTTTGACGTGGTCGCTGCACACCTGGTGCCCCAGGCCGCGCGAACCACAGTGGATCATGACGCACACCTGGCCCGGGTGCAGGCCGAAGGCGGCCGCGGTCCGGTCGTCGTAGACGCGGTCCACGGCCTGCACCTCCAGGAAGTGGTTGGCCGACCCCAGGCTGCCCACCTGCCGGAGCCCGCGGTCCACGGCCCGCTGGCCGACCTGTGACGGATCCGCCCCCGCCAGCGTCCCGCCGTCCTCGCAGCGCTCCAGGTCACGGGGCACTCCCCGGCCGTGCTCGACGGCGTAGGCGGCCCCGGCGACCATGAGTTCCTCCAGCTGGCGGCGTCCGGACAGCTTCCACAGCCCGCCGGGCCCCAGGCCGCGCGGGACGGTGTCGCCGAGGATGTCCATCAAGCGCCGCATCCGGGGGGCCAGCGGGTCGCGGTCGATGCCGGCGGCGAGCAGCCGTACGCCGCAGGAGATGTCGAACCCGACGCCGCCGGGCGAGATCACCCCGCCGGCATCGATGTCCGTGGCCGCCACGCCTCCGATCGGGAAGCCGTACCCCCAGTGCACGTCGGGCATGGCGTACGAGGCACGGACGATACCGGGCAGGGCCGCCACGTTCGCGACCTGTTCGAGCGCCTTGTCCCCGGTCGCCTGCGGCAGGAGCTCACGGGTCGCGAAGACGACGCCGGGGACGCGCATGGGGTCCTGCCGCTCGATGCGGAACCGGAACGGTGTCTCCTGCACCAAGGTGATGTCCATGCCCGTCATCCCTCTCCGGGCCTCATACCTTCCAGTAGACCCTCGGCGCCACGGCTTCGCGCGGCGGGGAGCACGTCGGGCACCCGGTTCCGAGAACCCCTCCGAGAACCCCGCGTCAACAGTCGACGGGAGTCACACGTCGAGCGTCACCGAGCACGTCCAGCCCTGCGGCCCGCGGACCATGGCGAGATCGTGCAGCGTGACGGCCTTCGGCGCAGCGCCCGTCACCGGGAGCGACCCGGCCTCGGCCATGTGCAGGACGGCGCGCACGCCGCCGTCGACCGGGGCCAGCTCCACGTCCACCGGGACCTCGCCCTGGGTGTCGAGCCGGTACACGACCTCCTCCAGCAGCAGGACCAGCACGTCCTCGTCCCGGTCCGCCCGCAGCACGATGTCCCGCGGGTGTGTTCCGACGGCCCCCGTCACGTCGAGGAACGACGCGCAGACTCCCCGTACGGCCTGCGCGAGGCACTCCTCCCGAGTGGGAGCCCACGCTTCCACCCGCAGGTCAGCCGTGTGCGGAACGGTGCGATACCCGCTGCGTCCGGCTGCGGCGTCCGGTCTCATCAGCCCCTGCCTCTCTCGCGCCCGCTGAATCGTCGCTGCTCCCCGGGTCGGGTAGCGCGGGTCGGGCCGCGAGCGGACCCTGGGGGCGTGGAAGACGTTCTCGCGTACGCCGCCGCCGGCCTGGTCGGGCCGTGCGGGGTTCTGCCTGCGGCTGTGCTCCTGCCGGTCCCGGTCGCCGGCCTCGCCCGGCCACTGCTCTGACTCATGGGGCACGAGCTCATGGGGCACGGGTCATCTCCCGAGGATCTGATCCGGGCGGCACGGGCCGCAGGGGTCACGGACGAGCGGCTGCTCCAGGCCGTCCGGGTCACACCACGGGCGGAGTTCGTCCCGGCCGAGCACGTGGCGTCCGCCTACCGGGACACGCCCGTACCGCTCCCGCACGACCAGGTGACCACCCAGCCCTCGCTGGTCGCCATGATGGTCTCCGCGCTCGGCCTCACCGGAGGCGAAATCGTCCTGGAGGTCGGCACCGGCTACGGCTGGCAGACCGCGCTGCTGGCCCGCCTCGCCGCGTATGTGGTCAGCGTCGAACGCTGGCCGGATCTCGTCGAGGAGGCCCGCCGCCGACTGGCCGGGCAGGGCATCGAGAACGCCGCGGTCGTCCTGGGCGACGGAACCCTCGGGGTGCCGGCCCGTGCTCCGTACGACGCCGTCATCGTCTGCGCGGCCTTCCCCGAGGTGCCGGAGCCGCTGGTCGCGCAGTTGCGGACCGGCGGCCGGCTCGTCCAGCCCATCGGCCCGGGCGGACGGGAACGCGTCGAGCTCTACGAACGGCGGGCCCACGGCCTGGCGCACCGCGCGACGGTCACACCGGCCCACTTCGTCCGTCTGTACGGCGCCCATGGCTACGATCAGCGCTGATACGTGCCGACCAGGGTGCCGACGGCCAGTTCCCTGCCCTTGACCGCACGGTGTACGGCATCGACGGTCGGCCGGTCGTGCAGGGTGAGCGGCTCGGACAGCGCGTACAGGCGGAAGAAGTAGCGGTGCTGCCCGTGCCCCGGGGGAGGCATCGGGCCGCCCCAGCCCTGGCGCCCGAAGCCATTGGGCCACGGCAGCCCGCCCCGGGGCTTCTGCCCCTCCTCGGCCCTGGTGACCCCCGGATCGATGCCGGTGACCAGCCAGTGGAGGAAGCTCCCGCCCGGCGCGTCCGGGTCCTCACAGAGCAACACCAGCTCCGCGGTCCCCTCCGGCGCCTCCGACCAGGTCAGGGGCGGGGAGAGGTTCTCTCCCTCCCCGCTGTACCGCCGCGGGATGGCGGTGTGGTCGTCGAACGCGGTGCTGCTGAGTTCCATTGCCGTCATGGGCGGCGCACTACCCGCGGACGGCGGCGCGGACACCGGCCGGCGGGGCGGAACACCCGTTCAGCGGCGCACGCCGCCCGAACGCGCGCGCAGCCGGCAGTGCGCAGAGGATGGCAGTGTGCCGACGAGGATTCTGCGCGAAGGACGCCCGGGCACGGGCAAGACGACCGCCATGCGGCGGCTCGCGGAGCTGCTGCGCACGCGTGAGGCGGTCGGCTTCACCACGGAGGAGATCTCGTCAGCGGCCGGCTGCGGCGCGGCGCGCGAGGATGGTGGTGCGCCGTTCGTCGAACCGGGCCGCCTGCGTGTCCAGCGAGACGAGGAACTCGCCCAGCTCCTCCTGGGCCCTCAGCCCCTCCGGCCCGAGACCGGACAGGTGCTGGATCTTGAGGTGGCGCAGGACGGGCTGGAGGACCTCGTCGTGGTGGACGCGCAGGTTGTAGATGCCGCCGAGGGCGATCTCGGCGGCGGCGCGTTCGAAGCCGGGCAGGGCGTGGCCGGGCATACGGAAGCCGGTGACGACATCGGCGACGGCGCGCATGGCCTGGTCGGGGGCGAGTTCGAGAGCGGCCTTGAGCAGGTTGCGGTAGAAGATCATGTGAAGGTTCTCGTCGAGCGCCACGCGGGCGAGCAGACGGTCGCACACGGGGTCACCCGAGCTGTGTCCGGTGTTGCGGTGCGAGATACGGGTGGCGAGCTCCTGGAACGCCACGTAGGCCACCGTGTGCAGCGGGGAGTGCCTGTTGTCGGAGGCGAACCCGGCGGCCATGTGGGTCATGCGGGCCTGCTCCAGCGCCACGGGGTCCACCGCGCGGGAGGCGAGCAGGTAGTCCCGCATGACCATGGAGTGCCGGGCCTCCTCGGCGGTCCACCGGTGCACCCAGGTGCCCCACGCGCCGTCGCGGCCGAACAGGGTGGCGATCTCGTGGTGGTAGCTCGGCAGGTTGTCCTCCGTGAGCAGGTTCACCACCATCGACACCTTGCCGACCTCGGTCAGCGGGGACTGCTCCGGCGCCCAGGGTTCGCCGCCGAGGGCGCCGTCGAAGTCCCGTCCTCGGCTCCACGGGACGTACTCGTGGGGCATCCACTCCTTGAACACGCCCAGGTGGCGGTTGAGCTCCCGCTCGACCACCTCCTCGAGGGCGTGCAGGAGCTGGATGTCGTTCTGGGGAGCGCGCTGGGCGGGCAGGGATGTGGATGCGGGCACGGGATCCGGCTTTCCTCGGGGAATGAACCTACGGTTCCGTAAGTTAGGCGAGCCGGGGGCTGCCGTGATGGGGCCGTTCGGCCCCTTTCACAGCGGGAGCGAGTGGGGTTGACTCCTGCCAGGGTCTTTCGGCCACCGACGCTCCGTCATCCCGGCCGAAGGCCCCGTCCCGCCCGGGCGTCCGGTACGGTCGCGGCCGGCCGTCCACGGCTCGGGCGCCCGGACCGCCCGGGCGGAATGTCGTCTTCTCCTCTCCGCCCGGGCGCCCCGCCGGGCGGGCAGGCGGGCCAGCGGGTCAGGTCGCGTCGCAGGTCGAGGCATGCTCCCCTGGAAGTACCCCGAAGGAAGACATGCCGATGCGCCACCGCCGGACATCCGCCGTCGCATCCGCCCGGTCGCCCGCGCCGACCGGGATGGGCGGAGGGCTGCTGCCGGCACGGGAGCTCGCGACCGCCTGGTTCCTGGTGATCCTGATCGCGGTGCCCGCCTGGGTGCTGACGGTCGGACAGGCTCGGGACATGGGGGTCGCGCCTGGCACGATGGGGGTGGCACTGCCGCTGTTCCTGCTGCTGTGGGTGACGATGATGGCAGCGATGATGCTGCCGTCCATGGCGCCGGTGGCCATCACGTGGGTGCGGGGGATCGGCCGGCAGTCCTCCGGCTGGGCGCGGGCCGTGCGCACCGTCGAGTTCATGGGCGGGTATCTGGTGGTGTGGACCGCCTTCGGGCTGCTCGCCTACGCGGCCCTGGCCCTCACCGGCGCCCTGGTGGAGGACCACCCGACCGCCGGACGCTGGATCGGCTCGGTGGCCTTCCTGCTCGCGGGCCTCTACCAGCTCGGTCCTCTCAAGTACGTGTGCCTGCGGCACTGCCGTGATCCCATGAGCCATCTGATGCACTACGCCGGTTTCCGGCCACCTGCCCGCGACCTGCGGGTGGGCGTCCACCACGGCGCCTACTGCGTCGGCTGCTGTGCCGGGCTGATGGCCGTATTCGTTCCGCTCGGCGTGATGAACGTGGCGGCGATGGCCGGACTGGCCGTGGTGATCTTCGTGGAGAAGCTGTGGTCCCGGGGTCCGCTGCTCGCCCGGATCGTGGGCGTCACCTTCCTTGTCCTGGCGGTGCTCGCGCCGTTCCAGGACTGGCTGCTGCCAGGGCTGCAGGGCTCGATGGCGCCGATGGGTGACATGTGACTCACCGGTTCACTGTGGAGCGGGCTGCCCGCCAGGCAGCCCGCCGGCAGCTGAAGAACCCGGCACTGGACACGCAGAAGGGCACCAGGTAGTTGAACAGCACACGCAACCAGGTCGCGGCCGTCGCGTCCCCTGACGCGATCACCGCGCCCTGGTTGACCAGCGAGAGCAAGGTGCCCACCAGGAGGCCGATCGGCACGCACCGCGACAGCGAGGCCGCGGAGAACACCGTCGCCAGGAGTCGCGGGGCCGCATCGGCGCTCACGCGCGGGCTCGCTCAGATGCGCCCGTGGGCCGCCCCTTCGACGTCCTCGCTGCTGAAGACGTAGTCGGCCGTCTCGCCGTACGCCGCCTCGTAACTCAGCCCGAAGGCGTCGGAACGCCCCGTGGCCTTGCCGACCTCGAATTCGGGCGCGAACCCGAACATGGCGTTCTTGATCTTCGTCGGGCTGCCGTCGGGGCCGGTCAACGGCTCGTACGAGAGTTCCGTCCTGCCCTCGACCGTGCAGCCTGGCCGGTCCCCGTCCGTGAGGGAGACGCCCGCCCGCTCCATGCCCAGGTACTCGCCGTAGAACTGCGAGAGCTGGCCGAACGGCCCGCCTTCCCGGCCGGACAGGATGCGCTCCAGGGCGCCGGCCTGCTCGTCACTGGCCGCGCTGTCCACGACCAGGCCGACCTTCCAGTTGCCGGAGGACAGGTTGGACGGGAAGTGGTTGTAGAACGCGAAGTCCACACCGGACAGGTCCAAGCCGTCCAGATTCCCCTCGGCGACGTGGAACACCGCAGTACCCAGGCACTCGGTACCGCCCTTCGCATCCCGAGGCTGGCCGTCGTACGGACAGCTGCACAGCACCGCGCAAGAGCAGCCGGCCACGTAGGTGCCGGATATCGTCCACGACATGACTGCTCCCCTTCTCCGATAGTGATGGCGGCGAGCGTCGCCCTGTACTTTTACGCTAGACCTCCCAAATAGGCATGTAAACGGCGTTCCGGCGGCCCGACAACCGGCCTCACAGACGTTTCCAGCTGATCTCTGAAACACGGTGCAACCCGTACGGTCGCGCGGCAACCTAGGTGTCCCAGGAACGGATGTCGCCTGCCGTGCGTCATCTGCTCGGGAACGGCGGTTGCGAGGTGGGGTGGATGGGCGGGGCTGACGTGCTGGGCGGCCGGTACGAGTTACTGCGATTGCTGGGCCGTGGCGGAATGGGCGAGGTATGGGAGGCCGTGGACCGAGTTGTGGCACGGCGGGTTGCGGTCAAGACACTGCTGCCGGCGTCCGGTGCTGACTCATGTGTCACGTCTCCCGCTGACTTCGAGCGGGAGGCACGCACACTGGCGACTCTGCAGCATCCGGGGATCGTGGTGGTGCATGACTTCGGAGCCGATGGGCAACGCCTGTTCCTGGTGATGGAGCTCCTGCTGGGCCGGAATCTGGGGAAGGTGCTCCAGGAGACGGGGCCGTGGGAGCCGGAACAAGTGGCTGATGCCCTCCGCATCCTGGCACGGGCCCTTCGCTACGCCCACAGAGCTGGAGTGGTGCACCGCGACCTCAAGCCGGCGAATGTCATGGTCGGCCCGGACGGCACCCTGAAAGTCTGTGACTTCGGCATCGCCAAGCTCGCGGGAGAGACCGCAGGAGCCGGTGGATTCGTGGGAACACCGGCCTACGCCGCGCCGGAACAGGTCCAGGGCCTCGCTGTGGACCACCGCGCAGATCTGTACTCGTTAGGCTGCATCGCCTACCAGCTCCTCACCGGCGCCCCGCCATTCGAATCCGGCCACGCAGCCGGAATCCTCTTCCAGCAGGTGTACGTCGAACCGCCACCACTGGACGCAGCACGGGTCCCAGAACCGCTGGCAAGCGCCGTACGGGCCCTGCTGATGAAGGATCCAGGGCAGCGCCCCGACGATGCGTCCAGGCTGCTCGACTTGCTGGAACCGCCTGCCCCAATGCGACCGGTTTCCTGGGTGAATTCGTCCGGTGCTGCGACCGGGTTCGGCGAACTCAACGATCGTCAGGCCAGGTTCGACGCGGCCGACGACGAGACGAAGGCCACCGAGTTCGAGGCGCTGGCCATGGACTACGAGGAGTTCGGCGCACCATTCCCGGTGCCCGCCTTCGCGTATCTCGCGTTCCAGGTGCGGCTCGCCGGCGGCTGGGCTCTGCATCGGCTGGACCGCTGGAGCGAGGCAGCCGATACCTTCGGCACGGCTGCCAGGTGGGCCGACGGACGCCCCGGATACACAGTGGACCTCGCCAAAGCCCGGCACGGCTGGGGTGCCAGTCTGTGCCGCGACGGCCGGCAAGCCGAGGCTGTGCCTCTGTTGGAGTTGGCGTCGGCGGCGCTGGAGGAGGCGGGCCCGGCCCTGGCCCAAGAGGCGTCGGAAGCGCGCGGCATGCTGGGTGTCGCGTACACCGCCGCCGGCGGCCATCCCAGAGCCGAAGCACATGTGGATCACGCGCTGAGTGCCTTGGATGCGGAGGGTCTGGGCGCGGGCGAATTCGCCCTGCTGCTGCGGCGGGCACGGGTCCAACTGCTCGATGACCGCGGTGCCCTTGCGGAGGGCTTCGCAGAGGTGATGCGGCTCCGGAAGGACGGTGACGACTCCTATTTCGTCTGGCAGATGGCGGACAACCTCAGCAGTGATCTGCTGAAGGCGGCAACCGAGCAGGACCCCCATCTGGCTCAAGGTGCCTTGCTGGCTGAGCAACGTCAGTACGTGGAGGCACTCGCGCAGTTCGACACTGCTCTGGCGGAGCGACCGACCGGTGGCCCTCGCCCTGATTGGGTTGCGCTCCGGGCACGGACTTGGCGCGCGGGCAGCCTGCGGGAACTGGGGCGCACAGTGCCGGCCCGGGAGGAGTTCCGTGTGCTGGTGGCGGAGCTGTCCGAGGCCATCGGGAACGACAGCGACCTGGTCTCCCATTTCCGCCTGCAGTTGGGCGAGCTGTGCCTGCTCACGGGCCGACCGCAGGAGGCCGTCGAGCTGTACCAACACGTTGTGGACGCGAATATCGCCAGGGTCGGTCCCGACGACCGCAGGGTTCTCCGGCCGCGCGGCCTGCTCGCACATGCTCTTCGGGTGCTCGGACGTCATCGTGACTTCAAGCGGGAGTGCACGGCCGCACTCGCGGGCTACGACAGGCTCGGCCTGGCCGATGATTTCACGCTACGGCTTCGCTTCGCCCTGGCCCGGACAGAACTGGAACACGGCCTCCCAGCGCTGGGCGTGGACCTGCTGCGGAACCTCGTACGACAAGCAAAGGTCACGCTGGGCGCGAGCCATCCAGACACACTGACCTACGAGCGGGCACTGCATGAGCACGCGCCCGATCAGGGAAGGGAGCAGGACAGGTGAGCACCGCATCGGAACCACTGGGAGGCCGGTACCGGCTGGACGCCAAACTCGGCGAGGGCGGCATGGGCAGCGTCTGGCGCGGCCACGACCTGAGGCTGGGGCGGCAGGTGGCGGTCAAGCTTCTGCGCAGTGAGCTGGCGGGCCTGACTGCCGACGACCGGCGACTGTTCAAGCGCGAGGCAAGGGCCGCCGCCCGCGCGGCGCACCAGGGCATCGTGGTAGTGCATGACCTCGATGCGGACGCCGACCCCCCTTATCTGGTCATGGAGAGTCTGCCCGGGCCGGATCTCGCCGCTGTGATCCGACACGGACCGCTACCGGTGGAACGGGTCGCGCAGTGGGGCGCGCAGGTGGCTGCCGCTCTCGCCCACGCCCACGCGGCCGGCGTTGTGCACCGCGACGTCAAACCCTCGAACCTGATTCTCGACCAGCATGGTCAGGTGAAGCTGTGCGACTTCGGGATCGCCCGGCTGCAGCACGCAGTGACCACAGGGCGCTCCCTGACCAGCGCGGACATCATGACACCGCACTACGCAGCACCGGAACAACTGCTCAGGCAGGATGTGGACCACCGGGCCGACCTGTACTCATTCGGTGTGGTGCTGTTCGAACTCCTCACAGGACAGCGGCCCTTCGACGGTTCAGCGATACGGGTGACTCAAGCACACATCCAGCAGGATCCCCCGTCGGTACGGACGCTGAGGCCGGAAGTCCCGGGGCCGCTGGCAGACCTTGTGGCTCAACTGATGGCTAAGGCTCCGCAGGACCGGCCGGCGTCGGCGGCCGAGGTGTGCGATTCTCTGCGCGCCTCGACGGAGATGCCGCACCGAACGCCGACGGTGCGGGGTCCGGCGGCGGAACGGGGGCCGTTGCCAGTTGCCCAAGCAGCACCACCCGTCCCTCCGCAACCGCCCACCGTGACTGCACCACGTCCGCGCCCGTATCGCCCCGGTGGGGTGCTGTGGCATTGGGACGGCCAGACCGGGCTCGAAACGCCCCTCGCGGTCGGGCGTCAGGGGATTGCCGTCCCAGGTGATGCCGGGAAGATCAGTCTTCTCGACCCTGAGACGGGGGAGGAGCGCTGGACGTACCAGCAGGACGTCGGCCACTGGTGGATGCCTCGGATGGACCGCGACGCCGTCTACGCAACCTGTCGTGGAATGAGGGACGACGCCGCCACCAACCGGACGATCGCGCTGGATCTCGCATCCGGAACCGAACGCTGGTCGGTAGACCTGCCTGGTTCCTTCTCCGCATCGCCCGCACTCGGCGCGGAGAACACGTTGGTAGGGGGAAATTCCCGGAAGGAGCTCTTCGTTCTCTCCCGCACCGATGGCCGACACCTGCACACCGTCGCCTACCCCCGGTTGGAAGACATCTGTCCTACCGGGAACGTCGTTCTGGTACGAAGCGAGGGGGCGGTGGGCTGTGTCGATCCTGGATTCGGATCCGTGCGCTGGCGAACGGACGTACAGGACCCCGTGTACCGCCCGGACACCATCGATGGCCGCATCGCAGTCGACCCCATGGCGGTCTTCGCCGCCGTCCACGAGGGAGTCATCGCCCTCGGGCTGCGCGACGGCAGGCCACTGTGGCGTCGTACCGGACAGGGCGAGAACGGCCATGTTCACAACATCGCCACGGGCGCCGGCCTCGTCTTCGCCGAAACCGGCGACGTGAACAAGATCGGACCGGTAGCCATCTACGCCTACTCACAGGCCACGGGCGATCCTCAGTGGCGCTACGAAAACCCCGACCGGGACATTCGCGCACTCGCGTACCACAACGGCCGCTTGTACGTGACGTGTTCGTCCACGGGTTATCGCGGTGAGCAATTCCTGTACGCGCTCGACGCAATCACGGGAGAGCGGGTATGGCAGTGGTTGCCGAAATACCCCTTCACCGGACCAACAGTCTTCATGGACGGTGTCGCCTACGTTGCCGGCATCGACGGCGTCCAGGCCCTTGCACTGCCATCGTGAGCATTGAGGTGGGCGAAGCCGCGCTCGACCGGTGCCCGGTGTCCACAACCTCCTGGCGCCGTCGCCGCCCCGCGCACGTACGAGATGCGGGGCGGCGACGTCGTGCACGTGAGGTCGGTTACGGCATCGCGGTCTTCCAGATGCCGCGCCCGTGGGTGGCCACGTACAGCTCGCGGCCGTCCGGGCTCGGGGCCAGGTGGAGGGCCGCTGCCGTCGGGAGGTTGCCGGTGGCGGTCAGGGCGGGAAGGCCGAGGCGCTTCCAGTGGCCCGGGGTCGACGGGTTGCTGGTGAAGACACCGAGGTCGGTGGCCACCGCCAGGGTGCCGTCCGGGCTGATCAGGAGGCGGTTGGCCGGGGCGTCCGGGAAGGAGTCGGCGGCCTCGGCCGGGCCGCTGACGTCCTGCCAGGTGGCGCCGCCGTCGGTGGTGCGCCAGACGTGGCCGTAGCCGGCGCCGGGCCCCTCGTTCCAGTGCCGGGAGAAGCCGTTGAGGACGGCGTACACCGTCTTGCCCGAGGCATCGGACGGGTCCATGGTGATGCCCGCGACGTAGCGGTTCGGGAAGTCCGCGGGCAGGGTCACCTGGTGCCAGGCGCCGCCGTAGTTGGTGACGATGCCTCGGCCGAAGGACGCACCTGGGTTGCAGGAGCCGCACCAGGCGGCCCACATGACCCGGTTCCGGCTGTCGAGGGCCGTGGTGGAGTGCCCCGCGCCGGTGTCGTACAGACGGTCCCAGTCGGCTCCGGACGTGGAGTTCCAGGTCTTGGTGTTGCCCCAGATGTACTGGCCTCCGGCCACCCAGTAGCCCTTGTCCGCACCGTCCGCGCCGAACGGGGCGATGAAGCGGGCGCCCGGGTCGCCCGGGGCGATGTCGGTGATGACGTCCTCGGAGCCGTCGACGCTCGCTGTGTACCCGCAGTTGCGGGTGATCTGCATCGCGAGGTTGGTGTACTCGCCGACCGTCTCGCACCCGTTGTCCGGGTTCACCAGTTGGTCACCGCCGTCACCGCCGTACGGCTCGCTCATCTCGCCCGTCGGGTTGAGCTGCTGTACGTGTCCGTTGTGCGTGTACGTGGCGCCCTGCGGCACCTGGAGGCTGACGCCGTTGTCCTGCAGGCCGCCCCACACGGCGTCGCCCTGTCCGCCGGGGAGAGCGCCGACGCCCACGGAGTAGTACTGGAGGGTGCGCAGCGTCCCGCTCCTGTTGAGGTTGCGCCAGCCCTTGCCGGGGGTCTGGGCGAGGGGGCGGGCGAAGACGCCGCCGTCGTTGCCGACGTAGATCTCCGGTGTGCCGCCCTTCCAGTTCGAGAAGACCATCGCGTGCTGGTCGGGGTGGATGACGTCCTCGTCGCAGGTGTCAAGGGCGGGGTCATAGCTGAAGCAGTCGAGGCCGAAGTTCCAGTACCGGCCGACGGCCTGCCAGTCGGAGCCGCCGTTGCGCGACTCGAAGACCTCTTCCAGCCCGACGTACACATGCTCGGGGTCGGCCGGGTCGACGCCGATCACCTGGTCGTACCAGGCCTGGGTGCCAGGCTGGTAGCCGGCGCCGATCCGCGTGATCTTCATGGCGGAGCCGCTCGTGGCCAGCTTCGAGGAGGTGGCGATCTGGCTGTACGGGCCGTCGACCGCGCCGCTCTTCGACACGTACACGCCCGCGAGCGAGGAGGACGCGCCGGAGCCGGTCGCCTTGTTGAGGAGCTCGGGCGACTCCATCACCACGTACAGGCGGCTGCCGTCGGCGGCGTACGCGAAGGAGGCGTTGCCGATCTCGGCCGGGTTGATCGCGCCGCCCGGGTTGGCGCGCCGCCAGGTCGTGCCGGCGTCGTCGGAGTAGTAGAAGCCGTTGTAGCCGGCGCCGCTGCGCCAGGCGAGGTTGGCGACGAGCCGCTTGCCGCCGGTGCCGGGCTGGACGGCCAGGTCGTTGGCGAGGTCGGCGAAGAAGCTGCTCGCGCCGCAGCTGATCCCGGTGACGCCGACACCCGCGCAGGGCGCGAGGACCCGCTCCCAGGCGGCGGGCTGCGGGGCGGCGAGGGCGCGCCGGTACACGCCGTGGGAGGAGGCGGCGAAGACGTACCCGGCCTCGGTGTCGAAGCGGAGCCTGCCGATGGAGGACGAGTCCAGTTCGGTGCCGCCGACGCGGTCGCTCTCCTCGAAGGAGTCGTGGAGGGGGTCGGCGAGCCGGTACACACCGCTGCCGAGGAAGTTGTCGGCGGCCGTGGTCGCCTCGCCGGTGGCCAGCCACAACGCCCCGTCGGGCCCGGTGGCGAGCGCGCCGACGGACAGCGCCGGCAGGTGATCGGCGATCGGCGTCCAGTGCGCCCCGTCGTCCGTGGACCGGAACACGCCACCGTTGGCGCCGCCCGCGTACAGCACGCCGGAGCGGTCCGGGTCGAGGGCGAGGGCGGAGATGCGTCCCGACGAATGGCCGAACCCGCCGCCGGAGTTGGAGGCGGAGCGGTCGCGGTAGTGGGGCGCGTCACCGTTGAGCGGCTGCGTGGTGACCTCGGTGAACGCGCTCTCGTCCACCGGCATGTTCTTGATGTGCTCCCAGGCACCCCGGTAGGCCCCGGGCAGCACCTGGGCGGTGGGCGACAGACGGGCTCCGTTGAAGGCCGCCATCCACCTCTTCTGGACGTAGACGGGTTCCTCCGTCGCGTTCCCACCGCCGGCCTGCGCGGCGACGGGTGAGGCCGCGGCGAGAAGCAGCGCCGCACAGACGGCGGTGGCCGTTCTGCGTCTTACGGAAAACCAACGCATGTGTCGTCGTCTCCGGTTCGATTCGACTCTTCGGCTGTACTCGGCTGAATGCTGCAGAGCGCGGGAACGCTACACGGGTGATCGCCCGCATCTGAAGGGGTCGCACGAAAGATTCGGAGTGGAGGCTCGCCGGAACGCGGGAGCGCCACCGGCTGGCCGGCCTCCTCCGCGGCGTCGACCGCTCCTGAATTTTGACCCCCTACGGGGTATCCAGGCATTTGGGACTGCAACGGCTTCACCAACCAGCAGTGGGTCCTGCCCGTCTGACGAGACGGACAGGGTGTCCGCCGGCCCGCAGGAGCCGCTGGCGGACACCCTGTCGACTTCAGCTCGTCACCGGCCTGCACCTGGAGAGGACGACGGTGGCGAGCAGGGCGAGTCCTTGGTTGAGTCTGCGGAAGTACGTGGCCCGGCTCAGGTGCAGCCGGAGCGCGATGAACTCATGCCCGCCGCACCGCTCCACGTAGTACTGCGACAGGATGCGCCCGGCTTCCGCCTCCGTCGTGACAGTGCTCTTCAGCAGGTGCTGCACGCCGGATTCGAGGAGTTCGCGCAGTGCGGCCGGGTCGCCGGCCACGGGCAGCAGCGGGCTGCAGGCGAGCAGCTGCGGGCGGTGCAGGCCGTCCAGCGCCTCCCGGATGCGGCGGCTGAGCCAGGCCGCGTCGTCGGGCAGCACCGGGGCCGGAGCCGGGGGTCTGAGCCGCTCCAGCCAGGGCGGCACGCCGCCTTCGCCGGCGAAGTCCTGTGAGTACACCCGGCAGGCGGAGCCCCCGCCGTACACGTCGTGGCGGAGCTGCCCGTGCGCGCGGACCCCCACGTGCTCGTAGAGCGCCTGGTACTCGGGGGAGGGCGTCGAGGTGACCAGCCGGCCCCGGCCGACGGCGCTGGACAGCAGGTGCCGGAAGAGCGCCGACCGGGCCGCCTCCTGCCGCTCCTCGTACACCGCGAGTCCGATGAAGAGCCCACCGCCGGACGCGGCGTCCGCGTGCTGCTGGAGCAGCGGTTCGAGGACCGCCACGGTCGCGTCGCGAATCGGCGCGGTGCTGCTGAGTCCGACCGGTCGGTCCTCCCGGTCGCACACGACGTACACGCCTTCGGGCACGGCGTGCAGCACCGAGCCGAGCAGCCGCTCGGAGCGCCGGACGTCCATGCCACCGCGCTCCGCCCACACGCGCACCAGCCGGCCGACGTCGGACGCATCGTCGGCGCGGGCCGGACGGACGTGCACGGGCGTCGTCACCGGGCTGAACAACCGCCGCACCGGCCCGTCCAACGACGCGAACAGCGATCCGGCCATCCGGTCGCCTCGAGCGGCGCCACTGTGCTCGGCGGGTATCAGCCTCGTGTGGTGCGCGGCGGCCAGCGTCCGCGCCGAGCGGTAAGCCACGGGCGTGCGCCATCGCAGGGCCTGGTCGAAGACGGTGCGAAACGGCTCGGCCACGGCCAGTCCGAGCGCGCCCGGGACGACTACGCTGCACGCGCGTAGACGGCCGAACACCGGCCCGTCCTCACCGAGTTGGGTGAGCAGCTCTGCGTCGCACTGCCCCACGGCCGCGACCAGCAGCAGCGCCCGCTCGATCCCGGCCGCCTCGTCCCCGAGCCGCTCGCACACCTCGCGCGCCGCGGCGTCGGCGGCGGCGTCGAGCGCGCCTGGTACGCCGCCCGGCGCGGCGTGCAGGGCTCGGCAGAGAGCCGAGGCGAGCAGTACGTTGCCGCCCGCGAGCCGCAGCACGCCGTCACGCAGGTGCGGATGGGTGATCCCGAGCCTGTCGACCAGGAGGCCGATTTCTTCATCCGGCCACGGCCCGGCTTCGACGGGGATCACCTCGACCCCCGGACGCCACGCGCGGTACGACGGCAGCGGACGGCGGCTGGCCACCACGACCGGACCCCCGGCCGGGAGCGCGAGCCGCGCCAGATCGTCCTCGCTGCGGATGTCGTCCACCACGGGCACGCCAGTGGCAAGTTCGGCCAGGATCGCCGACTTCCCGCTGCCGACGGGACCCGTCAGGTTGATCACTACGGGTCTCGCCGCCGTGTCAAGTAGCGCTTCTATCGCGGCCGTTCGGCCCTCGACCTTCATGATCACGCGATGGCCTGACCGAAGAACGCCTGTCTGCGCCGGTCAGATCGGGACGGGATGCGCACTGTGCGGTGATTCTCCTCCATCGCGGATCGGACCAGGTCGACCGACGCGGCCGGGCATGGTCTTTGCCCTCAGATCATTGCAGTTCTGTGCGTCCTGTTCGAGACCTCGGACAGGTCCGAGGCTCCCGACCGCATCCAAGGATGCTTCCAACGCCAACGGCGAAGCAGACATCCGGGGGCATTCGTCGAGGTTCCGCCCTCGGGCGCCACGTACGGGACGTCCTTCCTCACGGGGCCTGGGGTGGACCGCTGGTTCAACGAGTCGTGCGGGCGCAGGGCGGGCCGCTGACGCAGAGGCACGGCCCCCGGTGGGAGACGGGGGCCGTGCTCATGGGGGTCCGGGGATTCAGAGGCCGAGGGCCGAGCCGCGCCAGTTCTGGTACGGACGGGCGTCGGAGCAGTCCCAGATGACGAGGCGGGTGGCAGTGAAGAAGCTGACCACGTCCACACACTTGCCGGAGTGGACGCTGCGCAGCTTGCCGCCGGGCAGCAGCTCGAACTGCTGGTTGGCGGCTCCGTGGCAGGAGTTCAGGCCGAGGCGCGAGCCGTTGTCCGTCTTGGCGTACTGGACGTCCAGGCAGTGGCCCATGGAGCGGATGGTCTTGTCGGGCTCCAGGACCCACATCTGGTTGTTGCCGCCGTGGCAGTTGTAGAGCTGGACGATGGCACCGTCCTTGGTACTGCCGTCCTTGACGTCCACGCACTTGCCGTTGGGCACGGCGACGATCGGGCCGGAGCCCGCCGGCGGCGGCGGGAAGCAGTGGATCTTCACGAGGGACTGGTACGTCTCGCCCCACACCAAGGCGGGCGGCGTGGGCCCCTGGGTGATGTGGCAGAGAGAGGCCGGGTAGCCTTCCGCCGCGGCCTGCGCGTAGGCCGAGTTGACGGCTATCTGCTGGACGAGGTTGTACGGGCCCAAGCCGTCGCCGGTGAAGTACTTGTCCGTGGTGGGCACCGTGGCGACGGCGACGGTGGCGGCTGTGGCGCCGGAGGGCATCACGAACAAGGCCGCGATCACGGCCATGAGGGCCGCCGCGAATGTGCGGGCCAACTTCATTGTTGTTCCTTCCAGTGGCGGATCGCAAGTGAGGTGTACCTGCCAAATACGGTCCCGGAAGGGGTGTTCCCCCTCCGGATCCGGCGGGCATGACGCTACCGACCGGACGGGCTGCCGCAGTCTCACGACAGTCTCAACCCTCCTGCCCTGCAAGCAGTCTGAGTGATCGCCGGACGCCTGGGCGGTCGGCTGGGTATGGTCCTGCCGCTGCCGGTGAAGATCATGAGGGGTTCGGGTGCGGGATGAGTGAAATCCACGGGTCGCGGTCGGCCGTCCTGGAGGAATTGCGGTCGGCTGTGGCCGCGCACCCGCTGGTCAACCTGACCGGTCCGCTGGGCGTCGGGAAGTCGCGGCTCGCCGCCGCGCTGGACGCGGCCTGTGCCGTCGATCTCGACCGTCCGCAGGCCGCCGCCCTGTGGCGGGGTCATCCCTCTCCGCTCGGCGGACTACTGGTGCTCGACAGCGCGGACGGGCCCCGCGGACGAGAGGCCGTGCGCGAGGCGCTGGGCGCCGCCGCTCGGCTGCTGGTGGTGAGCCGCCGCCCGCTCCACGGCCGCCTGGACGAGTGGCCCCCGGACGCCGTCACCGTGACGGTCCCGCCCCTGCCCGACGACGACCTCATGGTCGGAGCCGGAGCCGGAGCCGGGCAAGGGGACGAGGGCATCGAGGCTCGCGAGCTCACCGTACGCCTGGCAGGCGGCCTGCCGTTGCTCGCGCAGGCCGTGCACCGGGCGCTGCGGTCCGGGACTCCGGCATCCGCGCCCGGGGCGGTGGCGGACCACCTCGCCACCGAGATCGTCGAACGGCTCGCCCGGGAACTCCCCGGCCGACGCCGGCATCATGTCCTCCGGCTGCTCGCCACTGTCGGGAAAGCCGACGAGAAGCTGCTGGCCGGTGGGCCCGAACTCTTCACGGCGCTCGCGGACTTGAGCATCGTCACCCGTGGGCGGTTGGGGTTGGCGCTCGACGAGCCGTACCGCCACGTGATCGAACTCGCCTACCGGTGGCGGCAGCCGGGCGACCACGAGGCCGCCCGCGCCCGGGCCGCCGGATACCGGATCGCGCTGCTGGAGCACGCCCAAGATCCGGTTGAGCGCGCCGAACTGGTCGAACAGGGAGTCTTCCTGACCGGCGATCCGCTGCTGCGGCAGGAACTGTTCCCGGCGACGCAGCGCTCCTCGCAGTTCCGTACCGCGACTGCAGGGGATGCCGACCACATCGGTCGGCTGATGCGCGAGTGGGCCCTCGCCGGCGGCTTCGACCCGCGGCGGGCAGACCGGATGGCCGAGCGCCGGGCCGCCGACGACATCTCCGCCTTCCACCTGGTCCGGAACGCAGACGGCAGGCCGGTCGGCCTGGCGAGCTTGCTCACGGTCGGCGAGCGCACCGCGGACTCCACCGAACCGTTGCTCCAGCAGCACGCCGACGAACTCGCCGCCGGCGGACTCTTCCTCGGCGCGGCGTACTGCGCCGACCCGGCGGTCCACGCCCAACTGCTCCGCTACATCCTCCGGCAGGCCGTGGGCACCAGGCGGCTGGTCGTCTCCACCGCGAGTCCCGGCTACCAGACCCTGCTGCACGGCCTGGAGTTCCGGCCGCACGGCAGCATCAAGGAGGACGTCTACCGCTGCGGCCGACGCCCGGAGGTCTTCAGCAACGACTTCGCCCCCGGCCAGCTGCCCAGCTGGCTTGCCCGGCTCGGTGGGGGTGACCTGAGAAGGCTTCCGCTTTCCGTTCAGCGGGCTTGGTCAATCGAACAGGGTTCCCGTTCGGGTGCCGCCATCCGGGGCGACACTCCCGCCACAGACTCCGTGATCAAACCGTCTGTTCCATCTCGAGACACGTCGGGCACGCCCTGGCGGTGGAGCCCCCGGGCGCTGGTGATCAGTGACTACGCGAGACGCCGGGATCGACTCGATCATCTGGCGCCCTGCCGCTGGAAAGTCGCACGGTCCGCGTGTGCACGACCATACGGGGTGACCCGTGCGAAGAAGGGAGCCGTCACCGCTCGCCGGCCAGGTCCAGATCGCCGACCGGAGGCTCGCTCGGCACCGGTTCGGCCATCTTCGGACGACGCCACGGGTGGGCGATCGGGCGCGCGATCGGGCGCCACCAGGGATCCACGGGCAGTGTTCCGGCAGGCTCGAAGGGCTCGCCCGGGCGCGGGAGCGCCACCGGCTGGCCGGCCTCCTCCGCGGCGTCGACCGTCCACTCGCCCGGCTCCGCCCAGGCGTGGAGGGCCAGGTTGAAGGTGCCCCAGTGGATCGGGAGCAGCACACCGTGCGGCTTGGATCCTTGCAGGTCAAGGTGCGCTTGGAGACCTTCCTCGGGGGTCATGTGGATGTCCGGCCAGTACTCCGAGTACGCGCCGATCTGGATCATCGTCGCGTCGAACGGGCCGTGCTCGGCGCCGATGTCCTTGAAGCCGGGGAAGTAGCCGGTGTCGCCGCTGTGGAAGATGCGGTGCTCGTCGCCGGCGACCGCCCAGGACGCCCACAGGGTGTGCTGCTGGTTGCGCAGGCCGCGGCCGCAGAAGTGGCGGGCCGGGGTGGCGGTCAGTGACAGGCCGGCGATCCGGGTGGTCTCGTTCCAGTCCAGCTCGTGCAGCCGGTCGGCGGAGACGCCCCAGCGCTCCAGGTGCGCGCCGACGCCGAGCGGGACGGCGAAGACCGTGTCCGTGCCGGCCAGCTGCTTGACGGTCGGCATGTCGAGGTGGTCGTAGTGGTCGTGCGAGATCACCACGGCGTCCACGGGGCCCAGGGCGGCCAGCGGCAGCGGTACGGGGTGCAGCCGCTTGGGTCCGGCGAAGGGGAAGGGAGAGCACCGCTCTCCCCACACCGGGTCGAAGAGCACCCGGCGCCCGTCGATCTCCGCGAGCACGCTGGAGTGGCCCAGCCAGGTCAGCCGCAGCCCGGTGGCCGGGGGCTTGGCGAGGTCGGCCAGCGTCGTCGGGTGTACGGGGATGGGCGCGCCGGGGCTGCGGCGCAGCCGCGATTCCTTGTGGAAGTAGATCTTGGCGAACTCCCGCATCGACCCGGCGGCCCTGGTCCGGGCCCCGACGGGGTTCTGGAAGACGCCGTCGGCGAAGTTCGGCGAGCGGCGGATCCGCTCCAGGCGGGCGCCGGACGGGTCCGCGCCGAAGGCTTCGGGCCGCATCGCGCGCAGCTGCGGACGCAGGGGACGGGAGCCGGTCAAGGCGCCTCCTGGGAGGTGGGGGCAGGGTGGTCCCTGCGGGCTTACGTCGTACCCAACGCACACCGGTCCGTCAGGATTCCGCCCCGCCCCCCACGGACCGACCGGATTCCGCCCCACCCCCACGGACCGTGCGCCGACCGGCCGAGTCGGTGCCGCCTTCGGCCGGGCCGGACGGGTTCCGGTTCGGCCCGGCCGGCCCTCCGGCCCCTCTTACAGCGGCAGCAGGTCCGGGCGCTTGGCCTCCACGTGGTCGCCGGAGGACTCGCCGCGCAGCCGTCGGCCGATCCACGGTACGAGGTGTTCGCGCGCCCAGTGGATGTTGTCCCGGGTGACCTCGGCCGAGCCGCGCGGCTGCTGGGGCGGCCAGGGCTGGTCCGGGTCGGCGGGGACGTCGAGGCCGAGCACCTGGGCGGCCCGCAGCGCGACCCGGGTGTGGCCCTCGGGCGACAGGTGCAGCCGGTCGTCGTCCCAAGCCCGGCGGTCCTGGACGGACTTCAGGGACCACAGGTCGAGCACGGGGCAGTCGTAGCGGTCGGCGATGGCGCGCACGTGCGCCGAGTACGTCGCGACCTTGCCGCGCAGGTGCTTGAGGACCGGCACCCCGCGGGTGTCGAAGCCGGTGGTGATCATCACCCGGCCGACGGAGCCGACGAGGTCGGCGACGGCCGCCTCGAACCGCTCGGCCACCGCGTCGGGGTCGCTGCCCGGCCGGATGATGTCGTTGCCGCCGGCGCAGAAGGACACCAGGTCCGGCGCGAGCTCCTTGGCCCGCGGCACCTGCTCGTCCACGATCTGGTCCAGCAGCCGGCCGCGCACGGCCAGGTTGGCGTAGCGGAAGCTGTCCTCCGGGTGCTGGTCGGAGAGCAGTACGGCGAGCCGGTCGGCCCAGCCGACGAAGCTCCCCCCGGGACCCGGGTCCCCCACACCCTCGGTGAAGCTGTCGCCGATCGCCGCGTACGAGCCGATGGGCCGGAAGGTCGAGCTGATCGTCGTTGTCGTCGTCGTAGTCGTCTCTGTCGTCACTGCCACGGGACCACATCCTTCACCGCTCGACGTGACCTACGCCACCGTAGGAAGGGGTTGACGGGCCGTGATCTATACCACCCGACGGGCGCGGAATAACAGCGCGTGAGGCCAGGACCCCCCTCGGGCCCTGGCCTCACGTGTCCCCGGGCGCAGCCGCGACCTCAGTCGAAGCCGCTGCCGCTGCCGCTACCCCGCCGCCGTCAGATGGTCACGCCCTTCGAGCGGAGGTAGGCGAGCGGGTCGACGTCGGAGCCGTAGCCGGAGCCGGTGCGGATCTCGAAGTGCAGGTGCGGGCCGGTCGAGTTGCCGGTGGAGCCGGAGAGGCCGATCCGCTGGCCGCCGGTGACGCTCTGGCCCACGGAGACGGACAGCTGGGACAGGTGGGCGTACTGCGAGTAGTGCCCGTCGGCGTGCCGGATGACGACCTCGTTGCCGTACGCGCCGCCCCAGCCGGCGGAGACGACGGTGCCCGCGCCGACCGCCTTGACGGTGGTGCCGGAGGCGGCGATGAAGTCGACGCCGGTGTGGTAGCCGCTGGACCACATGCCGCCCGCCAGCCGGTACGGCGTGGAGATCCCGCCGGTGACGGGAGCCGTGAAGCCGGCCGAGGTCACGGCGCCGGCCGAGGCAGCACCGGCGGAGGTCCCGCCGGAGGCCGTGCCCGCCGCGGCGCCGGCGGGGGCGGCCGGGGCCGCGG
>NZ_WTFF01000339.1 GCF_019400985.1 Streptomyces bambusae | reverse complement strand
CCCACCGCGGGCCCGGCGGGGAACCCCCCCAGGGCCAGGGCCCGGCGGCGGCCTTCCGCCACGGCCGGGCCGCCGCTACGCCGGCTCCCCCGGACGGCTCCCGCCCGGACCCTTCCCGCCAGGACCCTTTCCGCCCGAATCCTTCCCGCCCGGCCGCCCCGCGCCCGGACACCCCACGCCCCGCCCATGTCTCCCCCTAGGTCGTGCACGCCGCCCGTACTGCCATACGTACGACGTGCGCACGTCCGTACGACGCGCAGGTTCCCCGGAAGGTTGCGTTGCGCAAGGAGCTTCCGGGGGCCTGGACCGATGGCGGGACGGCCGCGGCCGGGCGGGGCGGCGTCAGGCCGCCGCGGGCTCGTCCTCGCCGATGAAGGTGCGCCACAGCTCGGCGTACCGGCCGCCGCGGGCCAGGAGTTCGGCGTGGGTGCCGTCCTCCACGACCCGGCCGCGGTCCATGACCACGACCCGGTCGGCGCGGGCGGCGGTGGTCAGCCGGTGGGCCACCACCAGGGTCGTTCGCCTGCCCGCGAGCCGGTCGGTGGCCTGGTTGACCTGGGCCTCGGTGGCCAGGTCCAGCGCGGCGGTGGCCTCGTCGAGCAACAGCACGTCGGGGTCGACGAGTTCGGCGCGGGCCAGGGCGATCAGCTGGCGCTGGCCCGCGGACAGGTTCCGGCCGCGCTCGGCGACGGTGTGCAGGTAGCCGCCGTCCAGGGTGGCGACCATGTCGTGCGCGCCGACCGCGCGGGCCGCCGCCTCCACCTCGGCGTCACTCGCCCCGGGGCGCCCGTAGGCGATGGCGTCGCGGACCGTCCCCGGGAAGAGGTACGGCTCCTGGGGGACCACCCCGAGCCGCTGCCGGTAGGCCGTCAGGTCCAGGTCGCGCAGGTCGGTGCCGTCGGCGGTGACCCGGCCGGAGGTCGGGTCGTAGAACCGGGCCACCAGCTTGACCAGGGTGGACTTGCCGGCGCCGGTCTCGCCGACGAAGGCGACCGTCTGCCCGGCCGGTATCCGCAGGTCTATCCCGCCCAGCGCCTCGCTGCCCCGCTCCCCGCGCTCCTCGGCGGTGGAGTACTGGAAGCGGACCCCTTCGAAGGCGATCTCGCCGCGCAGCCCGCCGCCGTCGCCCCCGCCGACCGGCAGCGGCTCGCGGGCCGCCGGGGTGCTGGTGGGCTCGCGCAGCAGGTCCTGGATCCGGCCCAGCGAGACGGTGGCCTGCTGGTAGCCGTCGAAGACCTGGGAGAGCTGCTGGACCGGGGCGAAGAACAGGTCTATGTAGAGCAGGTACGCCACCAGCGCGCCGGTGGTCAGGGTGCCGGCCTCGACCCGGCCCGCGCCGGCGATCAGCACGGCGGCCGCGGCGGCGGAGGACAGCAGCTGGACGAACGGGAAGTACACCGAGATCAGCCACTGGCCGCGCACCCGGGCCTGGCGGTACGAGTCGCTCCGCTCGGCGAACCGCTGCGCCCCGGACCGCTCCCGGCGGAACGCCTGCACGATCCGCAGCCCGGAGACGGCCTCCTGGAGGTCGGCGTTGACCAGGCTGACCCGGTCGCGGGCCAGTTCGTACGCGCGTACGGACTTGCGGCGGAAGACGATCGTCCCGACGACCAGCAGGGGCAGGGTGGCGAAGACGATCAGCGCGAGCCCGACATCGAGGACGAGGAGGGCGACGAGGATCCCGAAGAAGGTGAACACCGAGACCACGGCGGTGACCAGGCCGGTCTGCAGGAACGTCGACAGGGCGTCCACGTCGGTGGTCATCCGCGTCATGATCTTGCCGGTGAGCTCGCGCTCGTAGTAGTCCAGGCCGAGCCGCTGGAGCTGGGCGAAGATCTTGACGCGCAGGGAGTAGAGGACCCGCTCGCCGGTCCGGCCGGTCACCCGGGTCTCGGCGATCTGCGCGGCCCACTGGGCCAGTACGACGCCCAGCGCGAGCAGGGACGCGGCCCACACCGCGCCGAGGGCGAGCCGCTGGACGCCCTCGTCGATGCCGTGCCGGATCAGGATCGGCAGCAGCAGGCCGGCTCCCGCATCCACGGCGACCAGGCCGAGGCTGACCGCGAGCGGGGCCCAGAAGCCGCGCAGCAGGCGGCGCAGGCCGTAGCTGTCCTCGGGGGCGGCGGCCCGCTCCTCGTCGACCCGGGGGGTGTCGGTGGCGGGCGGCAGCGCGGCCACCTGGGCGAGCAGCTCGGGGGTCGCCGGCATCCCGGCGACCGCGCCGGCCATGGAGTGCCCGGCGCCGGGCGCGCCGCTGCCGGCGGCCGGGGCGAGGGCCCGGTCCTGCTCCTCCTCTTCCTCCTCCCGGCGCCAGAGTTCGGGGGTGATCCCGTCCACGGCCCGCCGCTTGGCGCTGACCGGCTCGGAGTCGATCTCGGCCTCGATCTCCAGGTCGCGTTCGAGGTCGGCGAGGACGGCGGCGTCGGCGCGGGACTCGGGCTCGGGCTGCCGGGGGGAGCCGGCGGCCAGCGCGTCGGGGTCGGTGAGCAGCCTGCGGAACAGCGCGGACCGCTGCTCCAGCTCCTCGTAGGTGCCGAGGTCGGCGAGCCGCCCGTGCTCCAGTACGGCGATCCGGTCGGCGAGGGCCAGGGTGGAGCGGCGGTGCGCGATCAGCACGGTGGTACGGCCGGCCATCACGGAGCGCAGGGCCTCGTGGATCTCGTGCTCGACGCGGGCGTCCACGGCGGAGGTGGCGTCGTCGAGGAGGAGCAGCCGGGGGTCGGTGAGGATGGCGCGGGCCAGCGCGATGCGCTGGCGCTGCCCGCCGGAGAGGGTCAGGCCCTGCTCGCCGACCTTGGTGTCGTACCCGGCGGGCAGCGCCCGGACGAACCCGTCGGCCTGGGCGGCACGGGCGGCGGCGAGCACCTCCTCCTCGGTCGCCTCCGGCTTCCCGTACGCGATGTTGGCGCGGATGGTGTCGGAGAAGAGGAAGGAGTCCTCGGGGACCAGCCCGATGGCGGCGCGCAGCGAGTCGAAGGTGAGCTCGCGGACGTCGTGGCCGCCGATCCGGACGGCGCCGCCGGTGGCGTCGTAGAACCGGGGCAGCAGCAGGGAGAGGGTGGACTTGCCGCTGCCGGAGGCGCCGACCACGGCGACGGTCTCGCCCTCCCGCACGCTCAGGGAGAAGCCGTCGAGCACCGGCTTGTCGGGGTCGTAGCCGAAGGAGACCTTGTCGAACTCGACGGTCGCCGGGGCGTCGGCGGGGAGCTCGGTGGCGCCGTCCTCGATGGTGGGCTCGGTGTCGATGAGCTCGACGACCCGCTCGACGCCGGCCCGGGCCTGCTGGCCGACGGTGAGCACCATGGCGAGCATCCGGACGGGTCCGACCAGCTGGGCGAGGTAGGTGGAGAAGGCGACGAAGGTGCCGAGGGTGACCTGGCCGCGGGCGGCCATCCAGCCGCCGAGGGCGAGCATGGCGACCTGGGCGAAGGCGGGGACCGCCTGGAGGGCGGGGGTGTAGCGGGAGTTCAGGCGGATGGTGCGCAGCCGCCCGGCGAACAGCCGGCGGCCGGCCTCGCGGAGCTTGGCGGTCTCCTGCTCCTCCTGCCCGAAGCCCTTGACCACCCGGACGCCGGTGACGGCGCCGTCGACCACGCCGGCCACGGCGGCGGCCTGGCCCTGGGCGTACCAGGTGGCGGGGAAGAGCCTGACCCGGCTGCGCTTGGCGATGAACCACAGGGCCGGGGCCATCAGCAGGGCGATCAGGGTGAGCAGCGGCGAGAGCCACAGCATGACCGCCAGGGATATGCCGAAGAGCAGGAAGTTGCCGATGGTCATCGGCAGCATGAAGAGCAGGCCCTGGATCAGCTGGAGGTCGCTGGTGGCCCGGCCGACGACCTGGCCGGTGGACAGCTCGTCCTGCCTGCGCCCGTCGAGCCGGGCGATGGTCGCGTACATGTCGGTGCGCAGGTCGTGCTGCACGTCGAGGGCGAGGCGGCCGCCGTAGTAGCGGCGTATGTAGGTCAGCACGTAGACGGCGACCGCGGCGCCGATCAGCAGCGCGGCCCAGGGCCCCATGGGCTTGGACCGGTCCCCGATCACATCGTCGATGATCACCTTGGTGACCAGCGGGACCAGTGCCATCACGGCCATGCCGCCCAGCGAGGACCCGAGCGCGAGCAGCACGTTCGCCTTGTACCGCCAGGTGTACCCGGCCAGTCTGCGCGCCCATCCTGGCGCTGTCCCGCTCCGCTCCGCCGCCACGTGACCTCCCCCATCGTCCTGTCCTACCGGAAGGCACCAACACGGGGACCTGCGGATTTCATCCCACCGCAACAGTCGAACACCCGCATCCGGCGGCTCCGGCACACTCCTGCGAACGAGTGCGCGCCACCGCCTCGCGGCGGGCTCGGGCCGGACGGGCGGCGGGCCCGGGCCGGAGGGGCGGCGGGCTCAGCCCAGATGGGTCGGGGCGAACATCCTCAAGGTCGCCGGGAGGACGACCAGCGACGGGCCGGGGGTGGTGAGGGCCTTCTTCAGGTCCTCGGCGAGGGTTTCCGGCGAGGTCGTGACGGCCGGTACGCCGAACGAGGCGGCCAGGGCGGTGAAGTCCGGGCGGGCCAGCTCCGTGGCGGTGGCCCGGCCGAAGGAGTCGGTCATGTACTCGCGCAGGATGCCGTAGCCGCCGTCGTCCACGATCAGCCAGGTGACGTCCAGGCCGTGCTGGACGGCGGTGGCCAGTTCGGCGATCGAGTACATGGCGCCGCCGTCGCCCGACACGGCCAGGACCGGGGTGCCCGGTTCGGCGACGCAGGCGCCGAGGGCCGCCGGGAAGGCGTAGCCGAGCCCGCCGGCGCCCTGGGCCGAGTGCATGGTGTTGGGGTGGCGGGCGTCGAAGGCGGACCAGGCCCAGTACGACAGGATCGTCATGTCCCAGAACGACGGCGAGCGGGGCGGCAGGGCCGCGCGCACCGATGTCAGGAGGGACTGCTCCAGGGTGAGGTCCTGGGCGGCCAGGCGGTCCCGGACGGCCGCGAGCAGCGCCGCCACGCGGGCGGGTGCGCCGGGGTCCCGGCGCTCGCCCACCGTCTCCAGCAGGGCCTGGAGCGCGAGGCGGGCGTCGGCGTGGATCCCGAGGGCGGGGTGGTTGGACTCCAGCTTGCCGAGGTCGGCCTCGATCTGGATCACCCGGCCGGCGGGCAGGAAGGTGTGGTAGTTCGAGGACAGCTCGCCCAGGCCCGAGCCGACGACGAGGAGGACGTCCGCGTCCTGGAGGAAGTCGGTCGTGTACCGGTCCTCCAGCCAGGACTGGAGGGACAGCGGGTGGTTCCAGGGGAAGGCGCCCTTGCCGCCGAAGGTGGTGACCACGGGGGCGTCGATCCGCTCCGCCAGCTGCCTCAGCTTGGCCGTCGCGTCCGCGCGGACCACGCCGCCCCCGGCGATGATCACGGGCCGGGCGGCGTTCTGCAGCCAGTGTGCGGCCAGCGCGGTGAGCTCCGGCCGCGGCGCGAGCTCGTGCGGCGTCGCGTCCACGCCCGTGACCTGCGGGATCACCGTCGGCGCGGCCAGCACGTCCTCCGGGATCTCCACCCAGACCGGCCCGTGCGGGGCGGTCAGCGCGGACTCCCAGGCCTCGGCGATCACCGAGGGGATCTGGGACTGCGTACGAGCGGTGTGCACGGACTTGACGACGTCGCGGAAGGACGCCGCCTGGTCGCGCAGCTCGTGCAGGTAGCCGCGCCGGCCGCCGCCGAGGCCCGCCGCCGGCACCTGCGAGGAGATCGCCAGCACCGGGGCGGAGGCGGCCGCCGCCTCCGCCAGGGCGGGCAGCGCGGTCAGCGCGCCGGGGCCGGTGGACAGCAGCAGCGGCGCCGCCTCACCGGTGATCCGGCCGTACGCGTCGGCCGCGAAGCCGGCGTTGTTCTCCACCCGGAGGGTGACCAGGCGCAGGTCGGAGCGGCCGACCGCGTCGAAGAGCGCGAGAGCGTGCTGGCCCGGCAGGCCGAAGGCGGTGGTCGCACCGAGGCCGCGCAGCGTCTCCACGACCAGGTCCCCGCCCGTCCGGCCGGCCGGCGGCGCCAGGGCCGCCCGCATCTGGGCCTCGGTGGGCCGGAGTACCAGGTCGTGGTCGTGCGTCACGCTCTACGTGCCCTTCGCTCGGCGCGCCCTGCTTGCCTTGGGCCCTCAGTTGCCCTGGTCAGTTGCCCTGGGCACCCTTGGCGGCGGCAATCTGGCGGCTCATGATCGTGGTCAGCTCGTACGCGGTGTGCGACGCCGCGACCGAGGTGATCTCGGCGTGATCGTACGCCGGGGCGACCTCGACCACGTCGGCGGAGACCAGGTTGCAGGAGGACAGTCCGCGGATGATCTCCAGCAGCTCGCGGGAGGTCATGCCGCCCGCCTCGGGGGTGCCGGTGCCGGGCGCGTGGGCCGGGTCGAGCACGTCGATGTCGATGGAGATGTACAGCGGGCGGTCGCCGATGCGCTGGCGCAGCTGGTCGGCGATCTCGTCGGCGCCGCGGCGGTAGACATCGGCCGAGGTCACGATGCCGAAGCCCATCTTGGCGTCGTCGTCGAGGTCCTGCTTGCCGTACAGCGGGCCGCGGGTGCCGACGTGGGAGAGGGCCTCGGTGTCGAGGATGCCCTCCTCGACGGCGCGGCGGAACGGCGTGCCGTGCGTGTACTCGGCGCCGAAGTACGTGTCCCAGGTGTCGAGGTGCGCGTCGAAGTGCAGGAGCGCGACCGGGCCGTGCTTCTTGGCGACGGAGCGCAGCAGGGGCAGCGCGATGGTGTGGTCGCCGCCGAGGGTCATCAGGCGGGAGCCGGCGGACAGCAGCTCGTCGGCGGCGGCCTCGACCGTCTCGACGGCCTCGTTGATGTTGAAGGGGTTCACGGCGATGTCACCGGCGTCGGCGACCTGCGCGAGGGCGAAGGGGGAGGCGTCCTGGGCCGGGTTGTACGGGCGCAGCAGGCGCGAGGCCTCGCGGATGGCGTTGCCGCCGAAGCGGGCGCCGGGGCGGTAGGACACGCCGGAGTCGAAGGGCACGCCGACGACGGCGACGTCGGCGGAGCCGACCTCGTCGAGGCGGGGCAGCCGGGCGAAGGTGGCGGGACCGGCGTACCGCGGGATGCGGGAGGAGTCGACGGGGCCGCGCGGCTGCGTGCTCATGGGGTGCCTCTTCTCTGGCCTTCGCGGCCGGCGGGTGTGCGGTCCTTCGAGCGTAAGCCGGGGCCGGGCCGGCGCGAAGTGTATGTTTTATCCACATCCCCGCCTCGACCTGTACGGAGTATCCATGGCTACGCCTGCCCGGGTCGGCCCCGACCCCCGACCGGGCGAGCCCCTGCCGCTCGGCGCCCTGCTGGCCGAGCGGGAGCTGGGGCTGAGCCTGCTGCCGGGCGGCCCGGCGGGGGCCGCGCAGGCCGAGGTGCACGGCGTCCACGCCTCGGAGATGGCGGACCCTTCCCCCTATCTCCTGGGCGGCGAGCTCCTCCTGACGGCGGGGTCCTGGCTCGCGCCGGCGGCGGCGACGGCGGACGCGGAGGCAGAGGCGACGGCGGGCGGCACCGCCGAAGCCGTCGACGGGTACGTACGGGAGCTGGTGCGGGCGCGGGTCGCGGCGCTCGGCTTCGGTGTGGCGCCGCTGCACGCCGAGGTGCCCGCCGAGCTCGCCGCGGCGTGCGAGCGGCACGGGCTGCCGCTGCTGGAGGTGCCCCGGCCGACCCCGTTCAGCGCCGTGGCCCGCGCCGTGTGGCGGCTCATGGCGGAGGCCCGTACCCGGGAGCTGCGCCGGGTGACCGAGGCCCAGCGCTCGCT
>NZ_WTFF01000338.1 GCF_019400985.1 Streptomyces bambusae | reverse complement strand
CGGCGCCCCGAGGCGGCCCGCCCGCCACCCCCCCTCCCCCCGGCCGGCCGCTGCCCGCACGCGCTCCTCGCCGCCACACCCGAGCCACGGGCCCGAGCCTGGGACCCCCGGCGGGGCTTCCCCGGTGTCGGCCAGATTCACCCCTTCCGAGTGGGGGGGGCCGGGGGGGGGGCGGCCGCCGGGGGGGGGGGGCCCCCCCCACGCCGGTTCAGCTCCGGGGCCGGGGCCGGCCCGAGCCCCGCGTGAGGGAGTAGCCGAAGACGCCCGCGAGGGCGCCGAGGGCGCCGCCGGCCGCCGTCCACACCCAGCGGTCGGACCACCGGCCGCCGGACCAGCCGTCCTCGGGTTCGCGCAGCGAGCCCGGCCGGCCCGGGGCGACGGCACCGGACACCAGCGGCGCGCCGAGCGCGCCGTCGGTCCGGTACGCCCCGCCGGTCTCCTTGACGTCGGCCTCGACCGCCGCCTTCACCGGCAGGCCCAGGTCCTCCTTCTGCAGGCCGACGACCGTCAGGCGGACGTAGTAGCTGCCCGGGAGCGGGTCGTTGGCCCACGGCTCGGCGCCGGGGCGGACCGTGCGCAGGGTGCAGGACAGGTCGACCGCGGCCGCGTCCTTGGGCGCCGACACGGTCTGGGTGCCGTAGGTGCACGCCTGCCGGCGGCGCAGGCCGTCGTACACGTCGAGCTGCCAGGTCGAGGAGCCGTGCCGGGAGGCGGCCGCGGGCAGGGTGACGGTGGCCTTCACAGTCGCCCGCTGCTGGGAGTCCAAGGGCACGACCCAGTACAGGTGGTCGCCGGTGGAGGCGGCGGCGGTCGCCTTCTGTCCGGGCCGGAACGGCGTCGCGGTACGGAAGCCCGTGCCGGCCTCGGTCGGAGCGGCCTGGGCTGCGCCGTCCTTGGTGCTGCCCCGGCCTGGGGACGCCGACGGGGTGTCCGCCACGCCCGTTCCCGTCGCGGCCACAGCGGCGGCGCCGGCCAGCAGGGCGGTGGTCAGTACGCGTACGGCCCGCATCAGTTGGTCCTCCAGACAGAGATGCGCCAGCGGGAGATCCAGCCCCACACCAGGCCGGCCAGCAGCCCGGCCAGGACCAGGGCGGCGAGGAACCACCAGCCGCGTCCGAGGCCGAAGGCGGCCGCGTCGGACGACCGGTCGGGGCCGTCCACGAGGTCGACGGTGAGCTCGACGGGCATGCCCGGGGTGGTCTTCACCCCGGCCGGGGCCGAGAAGGAGTTGCTGACCTGGAGGCAGACGGTCTCGGCGGCGGGTTTGCCGTCCGAACCGGTGCGGCCCTCCTCTTCCTCGTCGTCGACCGGGCCCTTCGGGTAGCGCAGGCCGGTCGAGATCACGTCGGTGCGCCCGGTGCCGGCCTCCGAACCGCGGACGATCTCGCGCCCGTGCACGGTGGTGGCCCGCAGCAGGACGCCGTAGTCGTTGTTCACGGCGCGGTCGGCGGCGATGCTCACCGAGGCGCGCAGCTCCTGGCCCGGTCGGACGGCCACCCGGTACCAGCGGTGCTCGCCGAAGGCCTCGCGGTCGCTGTAGAGGCCGGGCGCCAGCAGGGGTGCGGCCTGGCAGGCCGCGGCGCCCTGGGTGGCCACCGGGGTGACGACCGGGTCGGCGGCGCGGTCGACCAGCTGCCGCACCCGTCCGGAGAGTTCGTTCGTGTGCTGCACCGAGGTGTACGTGCCGCCGGTGGCCTCGGCGATACAGGTCAGCTGGTCGCGGGTCTTGGCGTCCGGGACCAGTCCGAGGGTGTCGACCACCAGGTGTATGCCCTTGGCGGCGATGTCGCGGGCCACCTCGCAGGGGTCGAGCGGGGCGCAGGTGTCCTCGCCGTCGGTGATCAGGACGATCCGCCGGGTGCCGTTGCCGCCGTCGAGGTCGGCGGCCGCGCCGAGGAGGGCCGGGCCGATCGGGGTCCAGCCGGTGGGGGCGAGGGTGGCGACGGCCGTCTTGGCCTCGGTCCGGTCGAGCTTGCCCACGGGGTAGAGCTGCTTGGTGTCCTTGCAGCCGAGCTGCCGGTCGTCGCCGGGGTAGGTGGCGCCGAGGGTGCGGATGCCGAGGAGCACCTCGTCCGGTACCGCGTCGATGACCTCGTTGAACGCCTGCTTGGCCGCGGCCATCCGGGACGTTCCGTCGATGTCGGTGGCACGCATCGAGCCGCTGACGTCCAGCACCAGCTCGACCTTGGGCGGTTCCTTCGCCGTCGGCTCACCGGCCGCGGCGGTCGTCGGGGAGAGTCCGACGGAGAGGGCTGCGAGCAGTGCGCAGACCCCGGCCGCCAGCCATTTTCTTGTGATCATCGGCGGATCGTATTGAGGATGGTCCCACCGCTCCAAAACGGGTTCCGCTTCCGCCGTCCGCGAGGCCCCCGCAGAGCGGTGCCGCGGGCTGCTCCGCACGCGTCGATCGCCCTTGTTCCGTAAGGGTCGTTCCCGCGGTCCGCCCTCGACCGAAGCTGATCGCGCGCCCGTGCGAAGGGCGGGGACGGGGGTCCGACCGGGCTGCACCGGTCGGCTGTCGGACGGTCGCCCTTTCGAGGGATTACGGCCTCCAGCGCCCAACCCGGCGCCCCGAGCTGCCGAAGAGAAGGTGCGGGCCGGGCCGTTCCCGGTCGTGCGGCACCGCGGTGTGCCGCCGGAATCAGCATGGAGGAGTTCTCCGATGTCACGTCTTGTCAAGAACGCGGCGCTCGCCCTGGCGGCCGCAGGCCTGGCGTTCGCCGGGACCGCTGGCACCGCCCTGGCCGACAGCACCGCGAACGGTGTGGCCGTGGGCTCCCCCGGTGTGCTCTCGGGCAACGTGGTTCAGGTTCCGATCCACATCCCGATCAACGTCTGCGGCAACAGCATCAACATCATCGGCATTCTCAACCCGGCCGCGGCCAACGTCTGCATCAACGACTGACGACCGGTCCGTCCGCCCGCCCCGTCCGGCGCCCCGTGGCGCGGGACGGGGCGGGCGTCCCGCTGTCCTGGCGGGGCCCGGTACGGCAAGACCGTGCCACCCCTCCCCGTAGGGGCGGCACGGTCGTTCAGGGGGTGCCCCCGGCCGGCGGGGTCAGGACCCGGACGGGGCTAACGCGGGCGCGGAGGCGCTTCCTGTGACGAGCAGGGCCAGCAGCACGGCGGCCGCCTCGCTCTGCAGGATCCGCGCGGCCCGGCCGAGCCGGCGGAGGTCGGGATCGGGCAGGGACAGGGCCACGCACTCGGGGTTCGGGCCGGACCTGATCGGTACGGCCGCGCACACCGTGCCCAGCGCGTACTCCTGGAGGTCGAACAGCGGGACGCCCGGCGGCCGGGTGTCGAGCTCGTGGCACAGCGCCTGTTCGGTGTCCACGGTGTGCTCGGTGAAGCGGACCGTCCTGTACCGGGCCAGATGGTCTCTGCGGTCCTCGGGATCCAGCTGCGTCAGCAGGGCCTTGCCGACCGCCGAGGCGTGCGCCGCCACCCGGAAGTCGACCCACTCGTCCACCACCGGGGCCTCGGGCCCGTCGGCGTACTGGGTGATGGCGACCTCGCCGTCCTGGTACCGCCCGACGTACACGGCGGCTCCGACGGCGTCCCGCACCACGGCGAGCGTCTGCTGCAACTGCCCCAGCTCCGCGGAGCCTCCTGCGGCGGACAACCGCAGGGCGGGGCCCGCCACATAGGCGCCCGGGCCGGCCGGGGCCGCCAGGTTCGTCCGGACGAGGCGGGTCATCACCCGGGCCAGTTTGAGCTGGGGCAGCCCGGTCTCACGGGCGATCTGCGCCAGGCTGACCCCTCCCGAGTAGCGGTGGACGACCTCCAGGACCCGCAGCGCCCGGTGCACGCCGGCCAGCGCGGCGGGGGGTGGCTGCCCGTCCGCCACGCGTGGCACCCGGGCCACGCCTGACGGGCGCGGCTGTGGGTCCCCGCCCTCCCCCGCCACCTCCACGAGGTGGTCCGGCGGGTCCAGCCGGGCGCCACGGGCCAGCGCGTGCGCCAACGAGGCGCTGGAGGTCAGCACCTCCCCGAGGTCCAGGTCCTCCTGCGGCACCAGTGCGACCACGGCCTGCTTCAGCGCTGCGGGCAGCCGCCGCTCGGTGTACGGGTCCGGGTCCGGCGAGGGGCTGATGCGGGTGAGGTCCTGGGTGGTGATGGGCGGCGAGGTCCAGATCACCGACGCGCCGAGGGCGTCCTCCAGGTCGTCCGGGACGGGCGGCAGCAACGGCAGGCCCTCGTCCGGGTCCAGTGCGGCCGCCTGCCGGTTCCAGTGCCGGGCGGTCGCCACCTCGGCGCGGGTCAGGTGCAGCAGGTACAGGGCTCGGGCGGCGGTACGGGACCCGGCGCCGGCGGCGTACTGCAGCCAGAACTGGGCGCCCTCGGTCAGGCCGCCGAGCCGCAGGAGGCAGCCGAACAGCAGGGCCGCCTCCTGGCTGTGCGGCCAGGCGCCCGGGGCCAGCGCGCGTCCGGTGAACTCCCGGCTGGCGACCACCACCTGGGCCACCGCGTCCAGGGTACGGGCGGCCCGCACGTGGCAGGCGGCGTCGAGCATCAGCTGCCGGTCGGCCGCCGCCGCCAGCGGGCACTGCGCGGGAACCGCGGGCGGCGACGGGCGGGCGGCCACGCTGCGGGCCCGGTCCGCCACCACGCGCCGGGCGATCCGGCGGCGGGCGGAGTACTCGTCGAAGCCGGCGTACTCATCGGTGAGGACCTCCGCGTCCTTGAGGGCCTCGCCCACATCCACGGACACGGCGTCGCGATTGCGCATCGTGTCGCTCACTGCTCCTTCTCCTCTCCAGGGACCCAGTCCAGCCCGATCCTGCGGGCCAGCACCCGGCGTGCGGTGCGGATGTGCGAGCGGACCGTCGCGGGCGCGATGCCCATGAGTTGCGCCACGAGCTCACCCTCCAACCCCGCCAGGTACGTCAGCACCATGACGTCGTAATGGCGTTCCGGCAGGTCGGCGATGGCCGCGTACAGGCCGAGCTTCGACTCCAGCAGCTCCAGCCGCTTGCGCGAGGTGCGCCGCAGGGCCGCGAACCACGCCGTCTCCACCATGGCCACCGGACGGTCCAGGACCGCCAGCCGCCGTTCGACGTGCTCGCGCAGCACCGCCCACGCGAAACCGTGCAGGCTCTCCTGCCGCAGCACCTGCGGCCACACCTTGAGCAGGAACGTGAACACGTCGTCGACGACGTCCACCGCGATCCGCCGCGCACCCAGCTGGAGATGCGCGTAGTGCAGGTAGACGCGGTGGTGCTGCGAGTGGAACGCCAGGAAGTCCACCGGCAGCACACCGGACAGCTCGCTGGAGACCGTCCGGTCCCCCGACGGGTCGAACTCTCCTTCACCCATGCGCGCCCCCGTGTCGCTCCCTGACCGGGTCAGGTACGGGCGGGCGGGCGGTGGCGGCCGCTATCAGCACGAGGACGGCGTTCTCGACAAGATCCACGGTGGCGCGAATCCTTCCGGGTCAAAGGTGGAGGCTCCCCCTTCGGCTGCCGGTCCCCCAGGTGTACCGGCAGCCGGAACAACGACAGCAAGTGCTCTCACGCACCAGCCAAGCCGAAAGACCCACCGAATGTGCACGCCGGTCCCGACCGGTTCGCGGCAGCTGGCGCATCCGCCGCGCCGCGCGCCCCCTCACGCCGGCGCGCACGCCCGCCACCCGGGTGCGCGCCGGAGGGTCCGGGACCGGTCGACCGGTCCTCGTCAGCCTGTCGGCGGGGTACGTGCCTCGTGCCCGCCCGTGAGGCGGGTGAACTCCAGGGCGCCCCGGACCGCCGCCCCGCCGGGGTCGTTGTTGAAGTAGGCGAAGACGTCTGCGTCAGCCGGCCAGGTCCCGGCGATGCGGGCGGCCCAACTGCGCAGAGCGGTCCTGCCGTACGCGGGCCAGGGCGCGGCCCGGCCCTCGTGGAAGCGGACGTACCCCCAGTCGGCGGTGCGCCACAGCGGGGTGACCGGCCGGGAACCGTGGTCGGCCCAGCACAGCGCGGCCCCGCGGTCGGCCAGCACCGAGCGGACCTCGTCGGTCCACCACGAGTCGTGGCGCGGTTCGACGGCCACCCGGGTGCCGCGCGGGAAACAACGCAGGCAGGCGTCGAGGGCCTCCGGGTCGGCGCGCAGGGTGGGCGGGAGCTGGAGCAGCACCGGGCCGAGCCGGTCGCGGAGGGCCGCGGCGTGCTCCATCAGGCGGTGGACCGGCTCCTCGGGCTCGCGCAGCCGCTTGATGTGCGTCAGGAACCGGCTGGCCTTGACGGCGAACACGAAGCCGGCGGGGGTGCGTTCCCGCCATGCCGCGAAGGTCTCCGGCTCGGGGAGCCGGTAGAAGGCGTTGTTGCTCTCCACCGTGGGGAACGTCCGCGCGTACTCCTCCAGCCACAACCGCTGCGGCACCTCGGGGGGATAGAGCACCCCGGACCAGTCGCGGTACTGCCACCCGGACGTCCCTACGATCACCGGCACACAGGGCGTGTTCCCGGCCGGGCACGCCCCGATGCGGTGGCGCGGCACGGGCCACCCGTCCGGCGGGCCCCGTCCAGCGGTCCCGGCGTAGGGCCGGGTGGCCGTTACGCCGGCCCGACCCGGACGGTCTCGATCCAGGCGGGTGGCGCGGGCGCGTCCTCACCGATCAGGGCGGCGATCAGCCGGCAGGAGGGGGACTCCTGCGGCCAGGGGGTGTAGCCGTCGGTCAGGACGACGACGATGTTCGGGCGCTCCGGCCCGGCGAGGGCGGCGTCGATGCCGACCCGCATGTCCGTGCCGCCGCCCCCGCCCAGCACCACCTGTTCGGCACTGGTCACGCGGGCGACGGCGTGCACGTCGGCGTCGCAGGCCAGGACGGCGACCCGGTTGCCCCGGACCCCGACCTCCCGCAGCACGCCGGTGACTTCGCCCAGGGCGGCGGCCAGGTCGTCCTCGCCCATCGATCCCGAGGTGTCGACGACGATCGCGACGCGGGGCAGCGGCCGGCGCAGGCTCGGCAGGACGACCCCGCGCAGCGCGGGCGTGCGGCGGGAGGGCCTGCGGTAGGTGTAGTCCACGGCTCCGCCGGCCCAGGCGGCGGCCTCCCGGACCGCTCCGGAGAGGGCCTGGCGCCAGTCGACGGTGGGTTCGAGGACCTCCTGCGCCCAGCGCTGCCAGCCCGCGGGCAGCCGGCCGCGGGCGCGCTGGTGCGCGCGCATGGCCTGGGCGGTCGTACGGCGCAGCGCGTCGGCCTCGACGGGGCCGAGGCGGGCCGGGCCGGCGCTGTCACCGAGCTCCCAGGGAACGGGGACGCCGTGGGCGCCGGAGCCGCAGTCCAGGGAGCAGCCGGCCGGGGTGGGCGGGATCGACGGCAGGTAGGTCTCGAACAGGCCGCCCTCGGGCAGGCCGTAGTCCTTCGGTTCGACCCGGCCCGCGGGAAGCAGGAGCCCGTCGGCGAGCAGGTCGTCGTTGATCTCGCAGTCCTGGGCGATGTTGACCCGGACGGTGTCCCGCTGGTCGGCGGCCGGCAGCCGGTCGGAGCGCCCGTGGTGGTCCCTGAGCAGGTGCGCCACCTCGTGCACCCAGACCCCCGCGAGCTCCGCGACCGGTGTGGCCGCCACGAAGCGGGGCGACACGTAGACGCGCCAGTGCCGGTCGACGCCCATGGTCGGCACCCGGGTGGCGGGCACGACCGTCAGGGAGTACAGCGCGGAGGCGAGGTACGGCCGGTCCTCGGCCGCCCGGTAGCGGGCGGCCAGCAGCTTGGCGGTGTCGAGCAGCCGCGCGGCGTCCTCGGGCCGCCCGGTGTGCTCGCACGGCGTGCCGGGCCCGGGCTGGGC
>NZ_WTFF01000337.1 GCF_019400985.1 Streptomyces bambusae | reverse complement strand
GCCGGGGTGTCGCCCGGCGTGCCCCACGGCGCACGGCCCGACGCGAGGCCCGAGCCGGCGCCTGCGGACGTACGGGCGGACGGCGCGGCCGCGGCGGCGTCCCTCGTGCTGGAAGCGGTGTCGCTGACCGGTGTCTTCCCCCTCTCCGACCTGAGTCCGCGGATGGTGCTGACGACCGACCTCGGCTTCGACTCCCTGATGCTGCAGGAGCTGGCGGTCACCCTCGCCAACCGGGTGCCGGACTTCCCTGTCGAGGAGGCCTTCGCCCGCGGACTCACCATCGAGCAGCTGATCGGCCTGGTCGCCCCGCACGTGAGGGAGCTGCCGCCGCCCGACGTGTTCCTCCCGCGGCAGCGGGACCGCCGGCACGGCGTGGCGCGCGACGAGTCCGAACCCCCGCGGAGCGGTCCGGAGCGGGGCGGGGCGAGTGCGTGCGTCGACGACTTCCCGGAGGTGCGGCAGTTCGAGGAGCGCCTGGGCGCGATCGTCGGCAGCGGCGCGGACTTCCCCTACTTCCGGGTCCACGAGGGCACCATCCGCGACACCACGGTGATCGGCGGCCGGGCGTACCTGTCGTTCGGCAGCTACAACTACCTGGGCCTCTCCGGCCATCCGGCGGTCAACGAGGCTGTGCACCGGGCGGTGGACCGGTACGGGACCTCGGTCTCCGCGAGCCGGGTGCTGTCCGGCGAACGCGACCTGACCGTACGGCTGGAGCGGGCGCTCGCCGAGTTCCTCGGTGTCGGGGACTGCCTGGCCCTGGTCAGCGGCCATGCCACGAACGTCACCGCGATCGGCCACCTCGTCGGGGCGGGGGACCTGGTCCTGCACGATGCGCTCGCCCACGACAGCATCCTGCAGGGCTGCGCGTTGTCCGGGGCGGCGCGGCGTCCGTTCGACCACAACGACACGGGCCGCCTGGAGTACCTGCTGCGGGTCAACCGGTCCCGGTTCAGACGGGTGCTGATCGCCGTCGAGGGCGCCTACAGCATGGACGGCGACCTGGTCGACCTGCCCGCCGTCATCGAGCTGAAGAAGCGTTACGGCGCCCTGCTGATGGTCGATGAGGCGCACAGCATCGGCACGGTGGGCGAACACGGGCGCGGCGTCGGCGAGTTCTTCGGTGTCGACCGGTCCGGCGTGGACCTGTGGATGGGCACGCTCTCCAAGGCCTTCGCCAGCTGCGGCGGCTACCTCGGCGGTTCGGCCCGGACGGTGCGGTGGCTGCGGCACACCCTGCCCGGCTTCGTCTACAGCGTCGGACTGACCCCGGCCAATGCGGCCGCGGCGCTGGCCGCGACCGAACTGATCGTCGCGGAGCCGCAGCGGGTGCGCTCGCTGCGCCGGAACGCGGAGCTGTTCCTCCACCTGGCCGCCTCGGCCGGTCTGGCGACGGGCTCCAGCGCCCACAGCCCGATCGTGCCGTGCCTCCTGGGGGACTCGGCCAGGACCCTGAGCGTGGCGGACCGGCTGTACCACCGGGGCATCATCGCCGATCCGATCTTCCACCCCGCGGTGGAGGAGGGGCTCTCGCGGCTGCGCTTCTTCCTCACCAGCGAGCACACCGAGGACGACGTACGACGGGCCGTGTCGGTGCTGGCCGAGGAGGTGGCGGCCACCGGGGGATAAGGGAGGCACGTCAGAACAGGGTCCGCTCGATGCGGCTGAGCACGGCCGTCCGGGCGGACGCCTCGCCCTCGGGGGCCGCGGGCTGCTCCTGGCCCTCCTCGGTGTGGCCCATCCGCTGGGAGAGCAGGTAGGCGATCACCTCCGCCTCCTGCTCCTGCACGTCGTCGTAGGTGGCGCGCAGGAGCATGTCGCGTACGAGGTCGGGGTCGAGGTTGGGGAAGAGGAGGCGGGCACTCGCCTCGTCCAGCCAGCCCGCCCCGCGATGGCAGCAGATGATGTGGCCCAGCTCGTGCAAGATGATGTGCTCCTGATGCGCGCTGGTGGTGTTGGCGTCGTAGAAGATCAGGTCCTCGTCGCGGGCGGCGACCCACATGCCGCACGGCTGCGACGCGGGCATCTGCATCGGGACGAGCGTGATGGGGCGGTCGCGGATCTCGCCGAGGTAGCGGCAGAGCTCGGCCACATCGGCCCCCTCCGGCAGGTCGAGCTCCTCGAGCCGCCGGGCGCCGTCCTTGCGGAGCTTCTTGAGCCGGCTGCGGCGGTCCTGGTCGCCCGACCGCGCCCTGCCGGTGATCCTCACTCCGCGCCCGCCGGGCCGGAGGGGTCAGGGGGCTCCGCGGGGTCCATGACGGGCGGCAGGCCCTGCATCTTCCGGTACTGGTCCATGATGGCCGTGATGGCCTGGAGGTTCTCCTTCTTCATGCCGGCCGCGCGCATCGCCACCGAGCGCACTCCCGCCTGGCGCAGCGCCTCGATGGCGGCCACCTCGCTGAGTACCGACTCGGCGACCTTGTCGTCGAAGAAGTAGGCGACCGACACGCCGAAGAAGCGGGCGAGGGCGGCCAGGAGGTCCGGCGAGGGATTGGAGCGCTTGCCCGTCCGCAGCTGCGACAGGTACACACCGCCGACCTTGAGGTCGGGGTTGGCCTTCTTCAGCTCCTCCGCGACCTCGGCATTGGTCCAGTGCCTGCCCTTGGGCCGGAGCGTCTTGAAGAGGTTGTCCAGACGTACTGCCAGCAGGGGCCGGTCGTCAGTCTCGGACACTGCGCATCTCCCTTCCGTCACCTCCTCGGCATTTTTGCCCTCAGCTAACCGCAAGTTTTGCAGATTAGCGGTCAGTTGACAATCGACCGAGACTCCGCCACCGTGGACCTCGCCGATAGCTGCCAGCTAACTTCGCTCACGGGGGTAGCCAAGTGGGTTGTCAGTTCTTTCGGTTCGGCTTCGGCCGGCCCTCGGGGGATGGGGGCCGGCCGAAGCCCGCACAGCACAACCGCCCGGTTCGAGGAACCAACGGGGGAACCGGGCGGTTGCGACGGGGCTGACCGCCCGGTCCGACGGTGTCGGACCGGGCGGGAGTCTCACCCCGCCTTGCCGATCCTGCGGTAGGCGGATGCGACCTGGGTGAGCCAGGCGACCTCCGCCGTGAAGTTGTCCGTGTTCCGGTCGTTGAAGTCGCCGGCGTCCTTGTTGTCGTCCGGGAGGGTGCCGGTGCGCTTGGCGTGCAGGGCCTTCCTGATCTGCGCCGCCTCGGCGAAAGCCTGCCGGGCCTCCGTACCCGCCCCGGCGTCCACGGCCACGCCGCTGCCCCCGTCGCCGGCCCGGTCGATGTAGGGGCGCAGGTCCCGCCATCCGTCACGTATCTCGATGACCCGCCGGTGCAGCCGGTAGTTGAGGTCCGAGACCGAGGCCGACCCCGCCGGCTCCAGGACGATGTCCGGCGAGGACTCGTACAGGTCCCGCCAGAGCGGGTAGAGCGCCCGGTACGAGCGGTAGCTGCGCGCCCACTCCACCAGCCTGGCGACGGCCGGCTCCCACGAGGAGAGCGTCAGGCTGAGCGAGAGGGTGACGATGCCCGCCGCGCTGAACACGTTGGCAGCGACCGTCCAGGCGCCGATGTCGACGCCCCAGGCCGCGGTGAGGATGTTGACCGTCCGGGCCGTGCAGTACAGGAAGAGGACCACCGCGGCGACGGAGAGCATGCGCAGGGCCTTGCGCAGCGAGGCGTTGTCGGCCATCCGGGCGTAGGGCCCGCACTGGCGGAAGATGGTGACGCACGGAACCGCCTGGGAGACGATGAAGACCAGGAGGTAGGTGAGGACCAGCGGCTGGCCGCTGCCGGTGTTGAAGTCCGTCGCCGGCCGGCCCGGGCCGTCGGCGACGAAGAAGAGCGCGATCAGCAGCACGCTCAGCGCCATGCCGGTCAGCAGCCAGGCGCGGGCCTTGCGTTCGGTCTCCTCGGAGGCGGTCGCCCAGCGCAGCAGGATGATCTGCGCACTGACGCAGAAGGCCACCGCGGCCACGTGCATCAGCAGGATGGCGAGGTTCCCGACGCCCAGGAAGGTCTGGCTCCCCATGGCGACGGCACCCATGGTGAAGGTGAGGCACTGCAGCAGCAGCGTGACGAGGAGGGTGCGGTAGGCGTTGTCCCGCCAGCTGGACCTGAGTTGGCACAGCCGGTAGACGAGCGCGGCATACGACGACAGCGCCGCGATGACGAAACAGACGGTTCTGGTGGTGTTCACGGCCCTGTTCCCGCCGGTGCCGCGCACGTCGCGGCACGGATGCTCTAGTCGGTGTGGGTGGTGTCGTTCTGCTCGGTGGTGCCGGTGGTTCCTGTGTCCTCGTCCAGCGGAACCTCCAGTCCGATGCCCTCGGCCGCCACGGCGATGGCGAAGTCGAAGTACGCGGACTCGTCCCGGACGCTGTCGTGGGTACGGCTGAACACCTGGAACACCAGGAGCCCGATCATGCTGCTCCACAGCACGATGCCGCGCTCGATGACGTCCGAGAACGGGGCCCCGGGCACCCCGCCGAAGGCCTCCACGGCCTCGGGCAGCAGCAGCGGCGGCCCGGGCACCGTCCGGCGGGGCGGGGTGAGCTCGCCGGCCTCCAGCGCGGAACGCACGATGCCGGCCAGCACCGCGGGGGTCCGCGCCGCGGACGCGACGGTGTCCTGGGGGGCGTGGTAGCCGGGCACGGGCGAGCCGTAGATCAGCGTGAATTCGCCGGTGTTGGCGAAGGACCACGCGCGCAGCGCGCGCGTCACGGCGAGCAGCCGCGCACCGGCCGACGCCTTCGCCTCCTGGGCGGCCCGATCGGCCCGTTCCATCGCGGCGGCGGACTCGTCGTAGGCGTCGATGATCAGTGCGGTCAGCAGGCCGTCCCGATCCGGGAAGACCGCTTCCACCTCGGTCACGGCGAGGCCGCTGCCCGCGGCGACCGCCTCCAGGGTCAGCCCTGCGGCCCCCAGTTCCAGCAGCAGTTGGCGCGCCGCGGCCTTGACGGCCTCCGGTCGCCGGGTGTTCTCATCGGTAGCGCTCGTTCCGGAAACATCCATGGCCAAACCGTACCCGTCGGTCACGACGGCCCTCGGCGCATTCACCGGAGCACGGCGCAAATGCACTGTGATCCAGGCCATAATCTCCGCCCCGGTCCGGAGCGGGCGAACGGGCCCTGCCGTGACCTCCGGCGGCGGATGCCCGGGCGGGGCGCGGCCCGGGGCATGTGCGGAGCGCCTAATTCCGCAGCCCTGGTGCTTCCGCCATGATGAGGCCGCGTCAGCCGGCAGGCGGAAAGGGGCAGTACATGGCGGGGCTGAGGATGGGACAGGGCGTACTGCGGCGCAAGCCGATCGAGCACATCGAAGAGGCCGAAGGCGCGCCCAGCGAACAGCTCACGCGCACACTCGGCCTGTGGCAGCTCACCGCCATCGGCGTCGGCGGCATCATCGGCGCCGGCATCTTCACCCTGGCCGGAACGGTCGCCAACCGCACGGCCGGACCGGCCGTACTGATCTCCTTCCTCATCGCCGGCGTGGCCAGCGCCGCGGCGGCCTTCTCGTACGCGGAGTTCGCCGGGCTGATCCCGAAGGCCGGATCCGCGTACACCTACGGGTACGCCGTCCTCGGCGAGATCGCGGGCTGGTTCATCGGGTGGGACCTGCTGCTGGAGTACACGGCCATCGTCGCCGTCGTCGCCATCGGCATCTCCGGCTACTTCAACTTCCTCCTGGTGGAGACGGGCACGGCCCTGCCCACCTGGATGCTGGGCGCGCCCGGGACCGGGGAGGGCCACCGCGTCGACCTCATCGCGGTGGTCCTGTGCCTGTTCACGGCCTACTTGCTCAACCTGGGCATCAAGAACGCCGCCCGCTTCGAGACGGTCGTCGTCGTCCTCAAGGTTCTCGTGGTCCTGCTGGTCATCGTGGTCGGCTTCTTCCACATCAACACCGACAACTACACGCCGTTCTTCCCGTTCGGCTGGGGAGGCGTCTTCACCGGTGCGGCCACGGTCTTCTTCGCGGTCTTCGGCTACGACGCGATGAGCACGGCGGCAGAGGAGTCCAAGGACGCTCAGCGCCACATGCCCAAGGCGATCATCTACTCGCTCGGCATCTCCATGGTGCTGTACGTCCTGGCCTGCCTGGTCCTGACGGGCATGCAGAACTACACGGAGATCGACCCGGAGAGCGGCTTCTCCACCGCGTTCAAGGCGGCCGGGCTGCCCGTGGTCGCCGACATCATCGCGGTCGGGGCGATCATCGGCATCCTCACCGTGATGTTCACGTTCATGCTCGGCGTGACCCGCGTGTGGTTCTCCATGAGCCGTGACGGACTGCTGCCCCACTGGTTCGCCAAGACGCACCCGACCCGGCACGTCCCCACCCGCGTGACCTGGATCGTCGGCGTGGCGTCCGCCGCCATCGCGGGCGTCGTGCCGATCGGCGAGGCGGCGGAGCTGACCAACATCGGCATCCTGCTCGCCTTCGCGGTCGTGTGCACCGCCGTCATCGTGCTCCGCTATCGGCGCCCCGACCTGCCGCGGCAGTTCCGCACGCCCTTCATGCCCGTCACCCCGGCCATCGGCGTGATCGCGTCGATCTGGCTCATCACCTACCTGCAGGTGGCGACCTGGCTCCGCTTCGCGATCTGGTTCGTCATCGGCCTGGTCATCTACTTCGCCTACTCCTACCGCCACTCGAACCTCGCCCAGCCCGCCACCCCGGACGACACAGCCGTCTGACGGGCGTCCGTCACCCGCTGACAGCCGGCGCGAGCGGTTATGGGCGCGCTGTCAGCGGGCAGTCAGGACGTGCCGGGATGCTCCTTGCCACGAAGCCGAAAGCGATCGATCGAGCCACGTGCCCCGGTCGGTCCGGAGTTCCGGACCGGTCCACGTGCCCCGATCGATCGATGCCAACGGGAGACACCCACCATGAATGTCCTGATAGCCGTCCCGCAGCTGCTCGCCGCGGCCGCGTTCGTCAGCATCCCGGTCGTCCGCAGCCGCTACGGCGCCACGGCCACCGCCTCCGCCCACGCGGAGCTGCGCCGCCAGGGCGTGCGTACCACCGTCCTCGCCGAGAACGGCATGCGCTTCGACGCGAGCGGCCACGAGACCTGGGCGCCCGTCTCCATCGCCGCCGCCCTGGTCGCCTCGGCGCTGCTGGTCCTCCTCGGCGCCTCCTGGGCCCACCCCGTGGCCTGGACGGTCCAGGCACTCGTCCTGCTGATCAACTGCGTGATCCTCTACAGCAACCGCACGGCCGTGAAGTCGGTGCGGGCCGCCTTCTCCCGCAAGGGCGACCCCGAACTCGCCCGTATCGACGTCCCGGCCCTGCTCAAGGCCGCCGAGGACGGCTTCCCCCGGTGGACCTGGACCCTGCAGAACGCCCGCCACGCCGTCGTCTTCGCCGCCTCGGCCCTGGTCCCCGCCACTCTCGTCCTCGGCTGACGTGTCGCGGTACCCGGGCGCGAGGCGTACGGGTGGTGCCGGTGCCGCCCGGTCAGTGGCGGGTGGCGCGGAGCAGGGTGGCGGCGCCGACGGCGGGGACGGCCACCGAGAGGGCGACGGCGAGCAGGAGCTCCATCGGGTCGATCCCCGAAGCGGCCAGGAACAGGGAGCCGAGGAGGAGCAGGACCGGTACGGTCGAGGCGGTGGCGGTACCGAGCAGCTTGTGGCGGGTTCCCCACTGCGGGGAGGTCCACAGCAGCGCCAGCCCGGCGATCAGGGCCACCGCTCCCACGCCGGGCTGGAACAGCATCAGCAGCCCCGCGACCGCGAGCAGGCCCAGCGTCAGGCGGGTGCGGGCGGCGCCGGCCGCGGGGGCGCTCTCCCCCGGGGAGGGGCCGATGACGGCGGGGGGTTCCACGCCGCAGGCCCG
>NZ_WTFF01000336.1 GCF_019400985.1 Streptomyces bambusae | reverse complement strand
GGAGGAGGTCGGCGGGTCCGAGGCCGCGGGGGCCGCGGGCGTGGTCCGGCTGGTCGTCCGGGTCATGCCCGCAGCGTAGCCGCACCGGGGCCGGCTCAGGCCAGGAGTCCGGAGCTCTGCCACAGCTTCCGGCCGACGCCGGTCAGGACGCCGATGTCGTCGAGGAAGTCCGTCAGCCGCTTCGCCCCGGTCTGCATCACCTCGCGGCGGTGGCCGCTCGCCCGGACCTGGGCGACGGCCTGGCGCCGGTCCAGTCCCACGTTCTCGTACACGGCCGGGTTGACGAAGGCGATGGAGAAGACCCGTGCGGCCTCGCCGCAGCTGATCCGGGTGAGTTCCCGCTCCCAGCGCGGCGCGGTGGCCATCTGGCGGCGCAACTCCTCCCGCGCGTACCGGACGTGGCGCGCCTCCTCGATCACGTGGATGCGGGTGACGCCGCGCACCAGCGGCTGGATGCGCTCGTCCGGGAAGGTCAGGCGCTGCATCCAGTCGAGGATCTCCTCGCCGAGCAGGGTGCAGGCGAAGGAGCCGGGGGTGGTGGAGACGGTCTTCAGGACGCGGGCGAGGTTGTGGTTGAGCCGCGAGACGGGGTAGGCGGGGGCGCCGGAGGTCTTGATCATGCGGGCGAACATCATCGAGTGCCGGCACTCGTCGGCGATCTCGGTGAGCGCGTACCGGACGTGGTTGCTGGTCAGGGACTTGTCGTAGATGTGCCGGACGAGCAGCTGCATGAGGATGATCTCGAACCATATGCCGAGGGAGGCCAGGGACGCGGCCTCGTGGCGGGCGAGGTCCATCCGCTGCTCCTCGGACATCCGCTTCCACAGCGGGGTGTCGTAGAGGGAGACGAGCTCGGGCGGCCAGTACCACTTGCCCTCGGCGGGCGGCTGGTCCCAGTCGAGTTCGCGGTCGGGGTCGAAGGAGTGCTTGGCGGAGGACTCCAGCAGCCGCTCGGCGATCTGCTCCCGGTCCTTGAGCGGGCCGAGCGCGTCGTGCAGGAGCGTGCGGTCGGTCGTGGTCGTCATGGCGTGGAACACCTCGAAGGGGGTCGCCGGCGGGGCCGGTCGGGGCGGTCGGGCGGGGCGGGGGTCACGTCGGATCGGTCGGGTTACCAGCGGTCGCACTTATAAGACTGCTTGTCAGCAAGACCGTCAATCCCCTGCGCACGACTTGTTGACCCTGTGTCTACCAACGTGCTGCACTGCCAACTGTCCAGTCCCGAAGTCCCGTACGGTGCATGGAAGTGAGGCCGTCAGTGTCGACGTACGAGCTCTACACCCAGGACCCCGGCGCAGCGGCGTGGCAGGTCCCGGCCACCGGATCGGCCCGCTTCAGCTGGGAGTACGACGCCGGACGCGACCGGCTCCTCGCCCTCTACCAGAAGGGCAAGGACAAGCAGTGGGACGGCGCCAAGCGCATCGACTGGGACCTGGAGGTCGACCCGTACGACCCGCTGGGGACCCCGGACGACGTGCTGACCCTGTACGGGACGCGGCACTGGGCGAAGCTGACCGCGAAGGACCGGGGCGACCTGCGCCGGCACTACACCTCCTGGCAGTTCAGCCAGTTCCTGCACGGCGAGCAGGGCGCGATGGTGTGCGCGGCGCGCATCGTGGAGTCGGCCCCGGACCTGGACGCCAAGTTCTACTCGGCCACCCAGACGATGGACGAGGCCCGGCACGCCGAGGTCTACGGTCGTTTCCTGCACGAGAAGATCGGCATGCTCTACCCCGTCAACGACAGCCTCGCGGGGCTGCTGGGCGACACCCTGCGCGACTCGCGCTGGGACATGCCGTACCTGGGCATGCAGGTGCTCATCGAGGGCCTCGCGCTGGCGGCGTTCGGGATGATCCGCGACACCACCGACAAGCCGCTGCCGAAGCAGATCCTCGCGTACGTGATGCAGGACGAGGCCCGGCACGTGGCGTTCGGGCGGATGGCGCTGCGGGACCACTACCGGCAGCTGACGGACGCGGAGCTGCGCGAGCGCGAGGAGTTCGTGATCGAGGGCTGCTACCTGATGCGGGACCGGCTGCGCGGGGTGGAGGTGCTGGAGAACTTCGGCATACCGCGCAAGGAGGCCGAGGAGCTCTCCGAGCAGTCCGCGTTCCTCCACCTGTTCCGCAAGCTGCTGTTCAGCCGCATCGTGCCGTGCGTGAAGGACATCGGGCTGTGGGGCGAACGGCTGCAGAAGGCCTACGTCGACATGGGGGTCTTCGACCTCGGCGACGCGAACCTGGACCTGCTGATGACCCAGGACGAGGAGGTCGCCGAGGCCCTCGACCGCGAACGCTTCGCGGCCGAGGAACGGGCCCGAGTGGCCGAGGTCGCGGCGACCGTCGCGGAGGGCGCGGAGGCTTGAGGACCGTCCGGCCGACGAGGACGCGGAGGACGGAGGCCACGGAGGATGCGGAGGACGCGGAGGACGACGTCGGCGGCGGCGACGACGGCGCCGACGTCGACGGACTTCACCCCGGCCCTTGAAGCCGTCGAACTCGGGCGCGTCGGTGGGGAATCGGACCATTGCCATGTCGGCCCGGGGAGGCTCGTACGCCGTCGCGGACGTACCTCAGGGTGCCGGGTACCGGTCCGCCGACAGGGCCGCCTGCATCACCGCGCGGGCGATGGGGGCGGCCGCGCCGTTGCCGCTGATGTCGCCGCGGCGGGCGGCCGCGTCCTCGACCACCACCGCTACCGCCACCGCCGGCACCGGCGCGTCCTCGGCCCTGGCCCAGCCGATGAACCAGGCGTACGGGATGCCGGCGTTGCCGACCCCGTGCTGTGCTGTGCCCGTCTTGCCGCCGACCACCGCCCCCGGGACCGCCGCGTTGCGCCCGGTGCCCTCGTCCACGACCTTGACCATCAGCTCCTGCAGCCGCAGCGCGGTGGCCGGGTTCATGGCCCGGCCCAGCGAGCCGCGGACCCCGCCCTTGACCTGGGTGCCGTCGCGCCGGGTGGTGCGCTCCACCAGCCGGGGCCGGGCGATCTCGCCGCCGTTGGCCACCGCGGCGGCGACCATGGCCATCTGGAGCGGGGTCGCCGTGGTGTTGAACTGCCCGATCGCGGACAGCGCCAGCTGGTCCGGGCTCATGTCGGTGTCGAAGTTCGACCGGGACACCCACGCCGGCACCCGCAGTCCGGAGTCGTTGAATCCGAACCGCTCGGCCGCCTCGACCATCCCGCGCAGGCCCACCCGGACGCCGATCCTCGCCATCACCGTGTTGCAGGACCACTGCACGGCCTCGGCCATCGAGGCGTCCTCGCAGCCGGTGGACGCGTTCGGCAGCGGGGTCCGGGTGCCGGGCAGCAGGTACGGGTCCGGGGTGCGGGTGGGCGCGTCCACATCGGTGACCACGCCCGCGTCGAGCGCCGCCGCCGCGGTCACGATCTTGAAGGTGGAGCCGGGCGGGTACGTCTCGCGCAGCGCCCGGTTGAGCATCGGCCGGTCCGGGTCGGCGTTCAGCCGGGCCCAGGCGTCCTCGACGGCGGAGCCGGTGCCGGAGAGCTCCCCGGGGTCGTACGAGGGGCTGCTGACCAGGGCCAGGATCCGGCCGGTGGCGGGCTCCAGGGCCGCCACCGCCCCGCGCTTGCCGGCCAGGCCCGCGTACGCCGCGCTCTGCACGCCGGCCCGGACGGTGGTGACCGCCCGTCCGCCGGCCGGGCGGCTGCGGGCGAGGTCGTGCCAGAGCGGGAAGGCGGCCAGGGCCGGGGCGGTGCCGGCCAGGACGTCGTCCTCGGCGCGTTCGAGGAAGCTGGTGCCGTACGTCTGCGAGGAGAAGCCGGTCACCGGGGCGTAGAGCGGGCCGTCGCGGTAGGTGCGCTCGTAGCGCAGCAGCTGGCGGCTGTCGCGCGAGCCGGTGACCGGGCGCCCGTCGACCAGGATGTCCCCGCGCGGCCGCGCGTACCGCTCGACGGCGCCCCGCTTGTTCGCCGGGTTCGCGTCGAGCGCGGCGGCCTCCCAGACCTGGATCCGGACCAGGTTGACCTGGAGCGCGGCGAGGAGGAGGACGCAGAAGTACGCGCACCAGCGGATGTAGCGGATCACGCGGTGGCCTCCGGCTCCGGCGGGCGGATGTCCGTACGCGTACGCGTCCCCCGTGTACGAGTGCTCCGTGTACGCGTCCTCGCCCAGGGGTCCGGTTCGGGGCCGGCCCCGGGGCGGCGGGCGCTGTCGCTGAGCCGGACGAGCAGCGCGACGATGATCCAGTTGGTCACCACCGAGGAGCCGCCCTGCGCGAGGAAGGGCATCGCCATCCCGGTGAGCGGGATCAGCCCGGTGACCCCGCCGGCGATCACGAAGACCTGGAGCGCCACGATCGAGGCGAGCCCGGTCGCCAGCAGCCGCCCGAACGGGTCGCGCAGCGCGAGGCCGGCGCGGAAGCCGCGGGCGACCAGCAGGGCGTAGAGGGCGAGGATCGCGGTGACCCCGGCCAGCCCGAGCTCCTCCCCCGCGGTGGCCAGGATGAAGTCGGACTTGGCGGCGAAGCCGATGAGGAAGGACCGGCCGTGTCCGAGCCCGGCGCCGAGCAGGCCGCCGGCGCCGAAGGCGAAGAGCGACTGGGCGAGCTGGCCGGGGCCCTGGCCGCGTTCGATGGAGGCGAAGGGGTTCAGCCAGTCCTCGACCCGGCTGTGCACGTGTGGCTCGAAGGTGCCCACCGCGTACGCGCCCAGCCCCGCGAGCAGCAGCCCGACGGCGATCCAGCCGATCCGCCCGGTGGCCGTGAACAGCATGATCACGAACAGCCCGAAGAACAGCAGCGAGGTCCCCAGGTCGCGTTCCAGCACCAGGACGCCGACGCTGAGCAGCCAGATCGCCAGGATCGGGCCGAGCACCCGGCCCGGCAGCAGCCGTAGCCGCAGCCGCCGGATCCGCCGCCCGGTCAGGGCCAGGGCGGTGCGGTTGGCGGCCAGGTAGGTGGCGAAGAAGACGGCGAGCAGGATCTTGGCGAATTCGCCGGGCTGGAAGGAGAGGCCGGCGAACCGGACCCAGATGTGGGCCCCGTTGACGGCCGGGAAGAAGACCGGGACGAGCATCAGCGTGAGTGCGGCGACGACCGAGAGGTAGGCGTACCGCTGGAGCACCCGGTGGTCCCGCAGCACGACCAGGACCAGCACGAACAGCACCACGCCCAGCCCCGACCACAGCAGCTGGGCGTCCGCCGCGGCGTGGCCGGGGGTGGTGAGGTCGAGCCGGCGGATGAGGACCAGGCCGAGGCCGTTGAGCAGGACGGCGATGGGGAGCACGAGAGGATCGGCGTACGGGGCGAACAGGCGTACGGCGAGGTGTGCGAGGAGGGCGGCGACGGCGAGGCCGGCGGCGTACCGGGCCGACTGCTCGGGGATGCGGCCGGAGGTGGCCACGCCCGCGTAGAGGTGGCCGAGGACGGAGACGAGGACCGCCCCGGCCAGGAGCGTGAGCTCGGCGCCCCGGCGCCGGGGGTGGGATGCGCCGGGCGACGGGGCGGAGTCCGCCACCTTTGCCGTCAATGCGGTCATATGGGAAACGTAGCAAGCGTACGGGTCTTACGCCCCGGTATGTCGTAGTCTGCCGAGGAGTCGTCAGAAACGATCGGGAGCCGTGGACATGGGACCAGTGGAGTTCATCGTGCTCGCCTTCCCCGAGGAGCAGCTGCGGGTGCCGGCCGTGGAAGCCGTGATGGGGCTGCGCAAGACCGGAAACGTCCGCCTCATCGACGGGCTGGTGGTCACCAAGACGGCGGCGGGCGAGGTGCTGGCGGCGGAGTTCGACGAGTTCGTCGAACTGTCCGGGCTGCTGACCCACCGCGAGGCGGCGCGGCTGATCGGGCCGGAGGACGTGCGGGAGTCCGCGGACCTGCTGGAACGGGGCAGCTGTGCGCTGCTGGTGCTCGTGGAGCACGTGTGGGCCGAGGATGCGGCGATCGCCGTACGGGCGGCGGGCGGCCGGATCGCCGGCTCGGTACGGATCCCCGCGGACCGGCTGGGGGTGGCGTGATGTTCATCCGCCCGGTCGGTCCGGTCGTCCACCCGATCCGGCGCCCGGCGGGCCGCCCGCTGCTGCGGGGGCTGCTGGCGCGGGGCGCGTACGTGTGGGAGGCGGCCCAGGCCCCCGCCCCGCCGGAGCCGGACGTCCACCACGAACCGGCCCCGGCGCACGTGCCGTGGGCCACCGGGCCGGACTTCACCACGGAGACGGCCTTCGCGGCGGAGACGGCCCGGGAGAGGGACGCGGCCGCCGAGGCCGACATGGACATGGCCATGGACGTCGACGTGGACATGGAAGTGGACAGGGACGCGGATCTGGCCCCGGACCCGGACCTGGTGGCCCCGCCGGGCGGGTGGCCGGCGGGGCCCGGGGAGCGCGGCCTCACGGCCCAGCTCGCACAACTGGCGGCACTGGTCCGGGAGGGCCTCCTGACCCCGGAGGAATTCGCCACCGCCAAGTCCCGCCTACTGCGGGACTGACCCCCCGGAGCCGGGCTCCACCGGGGCCTGGCCGACCCGCCTGGGCGGCGACCGGCCCCGCGCGGGGCCGGTACCACGGGCTGCCGGGCCCCGCCGGAGGCGCGGCCGGCCCGTCCCCAGGCAACCGGGCCCGCGCGGGCCCGTTGGCCGCCCTCCCCGGGCACAAGGCTGTTGCCACGGGCCGCCGATGTGACTGAGCGCTTCAGTTGGCGGTTTTTGCCAACTGAAGCGCTCAGCGTCCCGTGCGTCCCGGCTGCGGGCATACGAGAAGTCCTGGTGCGACGGTGGCGCCCCAAACCCCTGGCAGCTGGCCGCGCGCCGTGAGATCGTCCGCAGGTGACCGACGTTGCTGGTGGAGAAACGACCTCGGGACGACCGGACGACCGCGCCGCGTCCGCCCTGCGCTTCGCGACGGAGCTCGTCGCGTGGGTGGCCACCCCCTGGGCCCTGGCCAGCCACTCATGGCTTCTTGCCGCCGTGTCCGTAGTGGCCCTGATCGGCCTTCCGACTCTTTTCTCCACCCGGGGGGACAAGGCCAACGTGATCATTGCGGTGCCGGGCTGGGCCACGGTCCTGCTGGTGCTGCTCCAACTCGCCGCAGCTGTGATCTCCTCGTGGCTGGCCTGGCCCGCTTGGGCGGCGGTCCCCGTGACCCTGCTGGCCGTCAGCACCCTTGTCACCGAGCGTCGGCGCTGGCGGTGGCTGGTTTCCGCAGACCAACTCGCCAACTGAAGCACTCATCCGCCAACTGGAGCGCTCAGTCACACCCGAGCCCCCCGGGCACCGCCGGAGGCGTGGGCCGAACCGACCACCCCGGGAGGCGAGGGCCGGTACCGCCGGCCCCGGGCCCCGCCGGAGATGTGGGCCGAAACGGCCGCCCCGGGGCGGCCGCCCGGCGCGCGCGGGTCAGGTACGGCGGGCGGGCACCGCCGGAAGTGTGGGCCGAGCCGGTCCGGGAGCGGGGCGGTGACGCCTCCTGAGGCCGGCCCGTCCGTGCCGGTCCGGCGGCCGCCGATCAGGTGAGACGGGGTGTCGGCGCCGCCCTGCCTGGGCTTTTTGTCATACCGCGCGTGGCAGCATCCGAGCCTGAGCCTCGGAGGTGATCCCATGTCACGTCGGCTGCTGCGCACGGCCTGTATCGCTGCGGTCCTCAGCGCGACCGTCCCGGTGGCGGCGGCGACCGCCGAGCCGGGGCGCGCGCCCGCGACGAGAGTGACCGCGTACGCGACCGTGACCGCGACCGCGACCGCTTCAGGGACGGGTTCCGGCCCCGCGGCAGCGGCGGGGTCCGGCCCCACGGCTGCAACCGGGTCGCTGGCCGACCAGGCCGCCGGATCGGCGGCCGCCCCCGCCGCCCGGTCCGCCAGGTTCTCGGCG
>NZ_WTFF01000335.1 GCF_019400985.1 Streptomyces bambusae | reverse complement strand
CCCGGGAGCACCCGGGCCCCGGGACGTGCCTGTACCGTGAACAGCCGGCGCCACAGGCCCCACCCACCACCCGATGTCACTCCTGCCCACCCCGCCCCGGGCCGCCCGCTCGGCCACCTGCCCGGCGGGGCCGGAGCCCCACATCCCCGCCCCCACCAGGCGAGGCCTGCTCTTCCGGGCGCGGCTGCGCAGGCGCACCGCCGCTCCGGCGGCCGCCCACCCGGCGAGGGCGATGCCCAGCACCCACCCCGCGCTCTGTGCGCCCCCGGGCGCGGCTGCCCTGCCCAGCGACACGGCGGCGGCCAGTGCGGCCGCCGGGGCCAACAGCAGGGTGGCCGCGGGAAGATGGCGGAACCACAGCGGCAGTGCCACCAGCGGCGCGACCCCGCAGAACCACCACCAGTCCGTTCCCCGCGCCGGGCCGGTGCCGTTGCCGGTCACCAGGACGAGGGCCAGCGCCACCAGCCCGGCCAGGGCCCAGCTTCCGGCGGCAGGGGCGAACCACGCCGGCGTGCCCGCCGCCCTCCAGCGCTCGGCCCGGGCCACGCCCCACGTACGGACGCCGCCGTGCGGTAAGGCCCCTGGGGGCAGGTGCTTGACGTAGTCGGTCACGCCCTCAGTATGCGAGCCGCGCTCTGCCCCGGGAAGGTCCCGGGCGGCCCCGGGGTCGCCGCTGCCGTCCTCTCGGTCAGTCCCTGACCTGCGGCGATGACAGGTCTCGCTTCTGTGCTGGCCATGTCATGAAACCGTCACACAGGCCCCGCCGCCCTACCGGAATCTCATGTTCCTCACATAAGAATGAGATCAAGAGATCGCAGAAGCGGTCTTCGACACGCAGTCAGATACGCAGTCACCACCACAGTCATGGGGGAGAAAACGTGAGCAAGTTCGGCGTGCGGAAGTCCGCACAGGGTGTCATCGCCGTGGCGGCCGCCGGGATCCTGACCCTGACGGGCTGCCAGAACGGCGAGGACCAGGGCGGCACCGGGACGGCCGGCCCCTCGACGGCCCCGTCGTCCACGGAGTCCGGCGCCCCGTCCGCCCAGCCGACGCAGTCCTCGCAGCCGACCACCGCCGCCCCCGGGGGCGCGGCCGGCGGTACGGCGAAGGCGGGACAGACCCTCAAGCTGGGTGAGGCGGCCCAGTTCCCGTTCAAGTACGGCACGTCCACCAACGGGACGATCGAGCTGACCGTCACCGCCATCGAGCAGGGCAAGCCCGAGGACCTCGCGCCGCTCAAGCTCGGCGACAAGGCCAGCGGCAAGGTGCCGTACTACATCCGCTACACCGTGAAGAACGTCGGCGACACCGACCTGTCCTACGCCACGGTGGGCCACATCAAGGGCCACCTCGGCGACGGCACCGACGCCCAGGACCTGATGATCATCGGCAAGTTCGAGAAGTGCGACAAGTCCTCGCTGCCCAAGGGCTTCGTCAAGGGCCAGACGCAGACGTCCTGCGCCGTCGCCCTGGCGCCGTCGGCCACCACGAAGGTCGCCTCCGCCGAGTACTGGGGTGACCCCTTCACCCTCGGCAAGGGCCTGACCTGGAAGTGACGGGCACGGCGGACACCTGCTCCTGAACGTACCCCCGCGGCGGCATCCCGCCGCGGGGGTACGCGGCGTTCCGCACGCGGCGTTCCGTCCCCGTCCGCGGTCCCCGCACGCGGCGTTCCGTCCGGGGCCCCCGCGCACCGCGGCTCCGGCTCCGGCTCACCCCCCGTACGTGGCCTCGCCCTCGCCCAGGACCGAGGCGAAGTCCGCCGCCAGCCGCCGCGCGTCCGCCTCCTCCAGCGTGGCGCTGGTGATCCGTACCGCCGGGGGCGCGGCGATCCGGAAGCGGGTGCCCGCCGCCACCCACCAGCCGTGCGTACGCAGTCCGTTGACCACCGCGGACTCGTCGCGCACCGGCACCCACACGTTCAGCCCGCTCGCCCCGTACGCGGTGATCCCGTGCCGGCCGAGCGCGTCGAGCAGCGCCGTACGCCGCCGGGTGTACGCCTCCTGGCCCCGCGCGACCAGCGCCTGCGTGGCGGGATCGGCCAGCAGCCGGGCCGCGGTCTCCTGGAGCACGTGGCTGACCCAGCCCGACGTCAGCAGCATCCGCCCGTCGTGCCGCGCCCGCGTCGTCGCGTCGCAGGTCAGCGCCGCCCACCGCAGGTCGATCCCCAGGTGCTTGGAGGCCGTGCGCACCTGCGCCCAGCGCGGCAGCCCGCCCGTCACCAGTGAGTGCAGCGGTACGCCGGAGATGTCGGCGTTGTGGTCGTCCTCCACCACCAGGACCTCGGGGAACGCGCCCAGCACCGCCAGGAGTTCGGCCCGCCGCGCCGCGGTGAAGCGGCCGCCGCGCGGACTCTGGGCCCGCGGGCTGCACAGTACCGCGCGGGCGCCGGCCCGTAGCGCCCGGTCGAGCTCCTGCGGCCGCATCCCCTCGTCGTCCACGGCCACCGGCAGCATCCGCAGGCCGAGCGCCGGCACCAGGTCCAGCAGATGGTGGAAGCCCGGGTCCTCCACGGCCACCGGGTCGCCGGGCGTGAGCTCGACCGACAGCAGCCGGGCGATGCAGTCCAGCGCGCCGTGCGCGAAGGTCACCTGCTCGTGCGGGACCCCGTCACGGGCGAACCAGGCACGGGAGAGCTCCTCCAGCGCGGGCAGCCGCGGATTTCCGCGGTGCGAGCCGTGGACGGGCGCGATGCCGGCCGGCGGCGTCAGGACGGGCAGGAAGGCCGGATCGGGGTGCCCGCCGGCCAGGTCCCGGATCCCCGCGGGAACCTTCGGCGGCCTCCGCGAGCCCACCACGGGGGCGTGCGCGACGGTCGTCCCCCCGCGGCCCCGCGTCACCACGATGCCGCGCCGCCGCAGCTCCTTGTACGCCGTCGCCACCGTGCCCGGGCTGACGCCCAGCTCGTCGGCGAGCCGGCGCACCGGCGGCAGTGCGGCGCCCGGGCCCAAGGTGCCCTCGGTGACGCCCTGTTCGACGGATGCGGCGATCTCTCTGGCGGTCGTGCCGGTGACGGCATATTGTGTTGCCACGTTAAAGAGTATGTATCAATACAAAGCTTCGCGTCAAGGGGGACCGTTGAGCACCCGAGGAGAGAGCACCACCGGCAGCACCGGACCACGCCCCGCAGCACGCCCCGCACCACCTCCCGCCCGCATTCCCGGCGGACCGGACGGGCGCCGCATGCTGTGGATCACGCTCGTCGACAAGACCGGCAACGGCCTGTGGGCGGGCACCGCCGCCCTCTACTTCACCGCCGTCGCCGGACTCGGCATCGCCGAGGTCGGCCTCCTGATATCCCTCTCCGGCGCCGTCGGCATCGCCGGCTCACCCGTCGCCGGGCGCATCGCCGACCGGATGCCCCTGACCCGGCTGCTCATCGTCCTCCAACTGGTCCGCGCCCTCGCCGCGTTCGCCCTGCTCACCACCGACGCGTACGGACTGCTGCTGCTCTACGCGGCCGTCGGCAGCTTCGGCGACCGGGCGGCCGGCGTCGTCACCAAGCTCTACGCGGCCCGGGTCAGCGGCTCCGACCGGGTCCGCTACCAGGCGGTCAACCGGACCGTGTCCAACGTCGGCTTCGCCCTGGGCGGCATCGCCGCCGCGGCGGCCCTCGGCGTCGCCACCTCCGGCGCCTACCGCGCCCTGCTGATCGGGGATGCGCTCTCCTACCTCGCCGTCGCCGCCCTCACCCTGCGCTGCGGCGAACCGTCCGCGCCCTCGCGCGTGGTGGCCGGCTCCGACGGAGCGAGCCCGCAGGCGCCGAGGAGCCCGTGGCGGGACCGCACCTACCTGCTCTACACCGCGAGCGACGCCGTCCTCTCACTGCACGACTCCGTCTTCCGCGTGGGCATCCCGCTGTGGATCGTCCACGCCACCACCGCCTCCGAGGGGCTCGCGCCCCTCCTGATGGTCCTCAACAGCGCCCTGGTCGTCTTCTTCCAGGTGCCGCTCGCCCGGTTCGGCGCCACGACGGAAGCGGCCCGCGACCTGCTGCGGCCGCTGGCCGTGACGTTCGTCCTCGGCGCGGCGGCCCTGGCCGCGTCGGCCGTCGGCGGGCCCTGGTTCGCCACGGCGGCCCTGTGCGCCACGGCGGTTCTGCTCACCCTCGCCGAGATGCTGCACTCCATCGTGTCCTGGGAACTGTCCGTCGCCCTCGCGCCCGACGAGTCCCAGGGCGCCTACCTGGGCGTGCACGGCCTCGCCCAGTCCGCCCAGCGCAGCGGAGGGCCGCTCGCCGCCACCGCCGCGGTGGCGGCCGGTCCGATGGCCTGGGCGGCCCTGGGCGCCGTACTCGCGGCCACCTGCTGGGGGCAGCGCCGCCTGGTACGCGACCACCTGCCGGCGGAACAGCCCCGGCCGGCGGCGTCCGCGAAGGCCTGACACCGCGGCGGCCGGTGCTCCGCCGGGAGCCGGCCGCCGCTCTGCCGGGGGAGGCGCCGGGGCTGCCGGGGAGCCGGACGGGCTGCCGAAGGAGCCGGCCGGGGCTATACCGCTCCGGTCGCCTCGGTCGCTTTGGTCGCCCCGTTCGCCCCGGCCTCCTCCGTCTCCTTCGTCTCCTTCGTCCCGAGGACCTCCACGGTCCCGCGTCCGCCGTCCACCCGGATCCGGTCGCCCGTCCGGATCCGCGTCGTCGCGTTGCCGCAGCCCACCACCGCCGGAATGCCCAGCTCACGCGCCACGATCGAGGCGTGCGAGAGGTTCGCGCCGACATCGGTCACGATCGCCGAGATGCGGGTGAACAGCGGAGTCCAGCCGATGTTGGTCACCGTGGTCACCAGGATCTCGCCGGGGCGCAGCACCTCGCCCTCCTCCACCGTGGCCACCACCCGGGCGACGCCCTCCACCACCCCGCCCGAGGCGGGCGAGCCGCTGACCGTGTCCGAGGGCGGCACCACCCGCTGCGCGTCGTACAGGTCCGCGCGCCGGTCCGGGTCCGCCGCCCACACCTGCGGGTCGAACTCGCCCCGGATCAGCGTCGGGTACGTCGGCAGCGACCGGTACAGCTCGTACGCCGCCCGCCGCGCCGGCACGGCCGCCAGCGGCGCCTCGTCCCCGCCCAGCACGGTCAGGATCTCCTCCGCCGGCAGGAAGAAGAGGTCCTCGCCGTGCCCGGTCAGCTGCCCGGCCCGCAGGACGACGTCCCGCAGCAGCCAGAAGACGCGTGCGACCTCCGTCCGCGCCGCCTCGCGCAGCCGCGCCGAGGCTGCCCACCGGTCCACCGCGCCGCGCATCCTGCGTACCCGCCGGGGGTGGTCGGCGGCCAAGCGCTCCCAGGCGGCCTCCCGGGCCCGGCCCTGGCGCTCCAGCCGTACGCCGGCGTCCTCCTCGACCGTGCCGAGGGCCGCCAGCTGCCGGTCGAGCCACTGGGGATCCTCCGCCGGACGCGGCGCCGACACCTCGAACTCGTGCGGGCCGCGGTGCCCGTAGGTCCCGGTGTACGCCTCCCGGTCGATCTCGCCCCGCGCGAGCCGCTCCAGCCCCAGCAGCGGGCCCATGCTGGCCAGTTGCCCCTCGTCGCCGAGGCCCGTGGTCATCAGGTCGGCCTGCTCCTCGCCGACCAGCCCGCGCAGGGCGGCGCGTACGGTCACGAGCGAGTCGCCGTCCTGGCGGGTGGCCGCCTGGAGCATGTGGCAGCACAGCCGGAAGTGGTCCGAGACCGCCCCTTGCCACAGGGTGAGCAACGCCTCGGCGCTCGGCGCCGCGGACACTTCGGCGCGCAGCTCGGTGCAGCGTCCGGGCGCCTCGGCCAGGAAGCCGGGCAGCTTCTTGCCGTTGGCGCGGATGCGGCGCACCACCCCGGCGGCCTCGCCCACCGTCTCCCGCCACACGCGCAGCCGGGAGGCGGGCAGCAGCGGAATCGTCACGCCTTCCGGAAGCCGTCCGAAGACCAGCTCGTTGGCCTCGGCGAACTTCCTGCTCTGCCCGAACGCGGCCGCCAGCGAGGCCGTCACCGACAGGTTCATGTACAGGCGCCCGCCGATGTTGCCGTACATGGGCCGCCCCTCCAGGCGGGCGGCGACCATCACGTCGCCCATGAACCGCTGGACGAACGACCACGTGGCCGGCGTCATCACGTCGGGGACGGCCTCGCCGAGATTGGCGCTGGTCCACAGCGCGTCGATGCCGGTGCTGTCGTTCCACACCTCGGGCACCGGCGCCGCGACCGTGGTGACCGGGCGGGCCTGGAGGATCCGGAAGCCGCCGTCCGGCCCGCTGCGGGCCCACTCGACGTCGCGCGGCTCGTCGTACAGTTCCTCGATCTTCAGCCCGAGCCGGGCCAGTTCGGCGGTCTCGGCGTCGGTCAGCACCGCCGCCTCCCGCCGGTCGGCCGGAACCGGCTCCTCACGCGTGCCGGTGTCGGTCCGTACCGTCATGACCTCCTTGGTGGCGGTCCGCCGTTCGACGACGGCCAGGGTCCGGCGCTCCACCACCATCGTGTCGGGTGTGACCAGGCCGCTGACCACGGCCTCGCCCAGACCCCAGGCGGCGTTCACCACCAGCCGGTCGGCCCGGCCGCCGAGCGGGTCGACGGTGAACATCACCCCGGCCGCGTCCGCCTCCACCAGCTCCTGCACCACGACGGCGAGCGCCACGTCCTCGTGGGCGATGCCGGCGCGGGCCCGGTAGGCGATCGCCCGGTCGGTCCACAGGGACGCCCAGCAGTCGCGGACGGCCCGCAGCAGCGCCGCCTCGCCCCGGATGCCGAGGTAGGTGTCCTGCTGGCCGGCGAAGGAGAGGTCCGGCAGGTCCTCAGCGGTGGCCGAGGACCGGACCGCCACCGTGCGGTCCCCGTCGCCGAGCCGCGCGTACGCCGAGACGACCGCGTCGCGCACCGCGTCCGGCAGCTCGGCCTCGCCGAAGGCGGCGCGGATCCGCGCCCCGGCACCCTGCGCCCCGGCACCCTGCGCCCCGACGTCCTGCGCCCCGGCGGAGTCCTCCGCCAGGGCGGCGGCGATGCGTTCGCCCAGCCCGGTGCTCGTCACGAACTCCCGGTACGCGGCGGTCGTGACGTGGAACCCGTCCGGCACGGGCAGCCCGGCCCGCGCCAGCTCCGCCAGCGCGGACCCCTTGCCGCCCGCGGTCTCCAGCGTGGCCGCCGGGTCGTCCAGATCCATCACTAACCGCATGCCGTTCTCCACAGGTCGGGACCAGTTCATGAGCTGTTGACCTTAGTGTGCTCGGCGCCGTGCCCCGCCCGCCGCCGGGACGGATCCGGCCACTGCGCGACGAACTCCCCGAGGGCGGGGCCACGGCCGCGGGTGAGGCATGATCGGAGGATGTCGACACGCATCATCGCCGCCTGTGACGGGGCGGCCAAGGGGAATCCCGGGCCCGCCGGTTGGGCCTGGGTCATCGCCGACGCCCACGGCCACCCGCAGCGCTGGGAGGCCGGCCCGCTGGGGCGGTCCACGAACAACGTGGGCGAGCTCACCGCCCTGGAGCGCCTGCTGGAGGAACTGCCGCCGGGCACCGCCGCCGAGGTGCGGATGGACTCCCAGTACGCCATGAAGGCCGTGACCCAGTGGCTGCCGGCCTGGAAGCGCAACGGGTGGAAGACGGCCGCGGGCAAGCCGGTCGCCAACCGGGAGCTCGTCGAGCGCATCGACGCCCTGCTCGCCGACCGGGACGTGCAGTTCCGCTACGTCCCCGCTCACCAGGAGGACGGCGACCACCTCAACGCGATCGCCGACCAGGCCGCCAGCGACGCGGCCCGCACCCAGCAGCCGGCCGGCACCGCCCTCGGCGCCGAGGACCTCCCCGTGCCGTCCGCCCCGACCGCGGCCCCCGCCCGCCGCCCCGCGCCCCGCGCCCCGCCCGGCGGGCCCCGGGCATGAG
>NZ_WTFF01000334.1 GCF_019400985.1 Streptomyces bambusae | reverse complement strand
CGCGTGGGCCGCGTGCCCGGCGGTCGCGGCGGCACCGGCGGGGGCCGCCGCGGCCTTGCGCGGGCGGCGCTTGGTCGAGGACTGCGAGACCCCGTAGCCGACCAGGACCGGCTGGCGGCCCTGCGGCTCGGCCTCCTCCGCCGATGCCGGCGCCGGTGCCGGTGCCTGCGCGGCGGCCGCCGGAGCCTCGGCGACGGGCGCCTCGGCCCCGGGGGCGCCGGCGTCACCGGTCGCCACGGCGATGATGACCTGGCCGACGTCGACCGTGGTGCCCTCCGGGAAGCGCAGCTCGTGCACCACGCCGTCGAACGGGATGGGGAGCTCGACGGCCGCCTTGGCGGTCTCGACCTCGCACACCACCTGGCCGTCCTCGACGGTGTCGCCCGGCTGGACGTACCACTTGAGGATCTCGGCCTCGGTGAGGCCCTCGCCCACGTCGGGCATCTTGAATTCGCGGATCGTCACGGCGGGTCTCCTCAGTACGCCAGCGAGCGGTCGACGGCGTCGAGCACCCGGTCCAGGCCCGGCAGGTACTCCTCCTCCAGGCGGGCCGGCGGGTAGGGGGCGTGGTAGCCGCCCACCCGCAGCACGGGCGCCTCCAGGTGGTAGAAGCACCGCTCGGTGATCCGCGCGGCGATCTCCGAGCCCACGCCCAGGAACACCGGCGCCTCGTGGACCACGACGAGGCGGCGGGTCTTCTCCACCGACCGCTGCAGGCCGTCGAAGTCGACCGGGGACATCGAGCGCAGGTCCACGACCTCGACCGACTTGCCCTCCTCGGCGGCCGCGGCGGCGGCCTCCAGGCAGACCTTCACCATCGGGCCGTAGGCGGCCAGGGTGATGTCGGTGCCCGCCTTCGCCACGCGGGAGGTGTGCAGGGCGTCGGGGATGGCCTCGACGTCGACCTCGCCCTTGTCCCAGTAGCGGCGCTTCGGCTCGAAGAAGATCACCGGGTCGTCGCTCTGGATCGCCTGCTGGAGCATCCAGTAGGCGTCGCTGGCAGTCGACGGGGAGACCACCTTCAGGCCCGCCACGTGGGCGAACAGGGCCTCGGGGGACTCGCTGTGGTGCTCGACCGCGCCGATGGCGCCGCCGTAGGGGATGCGCACGACGACCGGCATCTTGACCTTGCCGAGCGCCCGGGCGTGCATCTTGGCCAGCTGGGTGACGATCTGGTCGTAGGCGGGGAAGACGAACCCGTCGAACTGGATCTCCACCACCGGGCGGTAGCCGCGCAGGGCCAGGCCGATGGCGGTGCCCACGATGCCGGACTCGGCCAGCGGGGTGTCGATGACCCGGTCCTCGCCGAAGTCCTTCTGCAGGCCGTCGGTGATCCGGAAGACACCGCCCAGCTTGCCGACGTCCTCACCCATGATCAGGACCTTCGGGTCCGTCTCCAGGGCCTTGCGCAGCGACTCGTTGAGCGCCTTGGCGATCGACATCTTTTCGGCAGCCATCAGTGACCCTCCTCGAAGGACGCGAGGTAGGCCGCGAACTCCGCGCGCTCCTCGTCGACGAGCGCGTGCCCGTCCGCGTAGACGTTCTCGAAGATCGCCATGGTGTCGGGGTCGGGCATGCTGCGTACGGCCTCGCGCACCCGCTTGCCGAGCTTCTCGCTCTCCTGCTCCAGCTCGGCGAAGAAGGCCTCGTCGGCGTCGCCGGAGGCGAGCAGGTGGGCCTTCAGCCGCTCGATCGGGTCCTTGGCCTCCCAGGCCGCGCGCTCCTCGTCGCGCCGGTAGCGCGTCGGGTCGTCGGAGGTGGTGTGCGCGCCCATGCGGTACGTGAAGGCCTCCACGAGGGTCGGGCCCTCGCCGCGGCGTGCCCGCTCCAGCGCCCAGCGGGTCACCGCGAGGCAGGCCAGGACGTCGTTGCCGTCCACCCGGACGCCCGGGAAGCCGAACCCGGCCGCGCGCTGGTACAGCGGCACCCGCATCTGGCGCTCGGTCGGCTCCGAGATGGCCCACTGGTTGTTCTGGCAGAAGAACACCACGGGCGCGTTGTACACGGCCGAGAAGGTGAAGGCCTCGTTGACGTCGCCCTGGCTGGACGCGCCGTCGCCGAAGTAGGCGATGACGGCCGAGTCGGCGCCGTCCTTGGCCACTCCCATGGCGTAACCGGTCGCGTGCAGCGTCTGCGAGCCGATCACGATGGTGTACAGGTGGAAGTTGTTGCTGTTGGGGTCCCAGCCGCCGTGGTTCACACCGCGGAACATGCCGAGCAGGTTCGTCGGGTCGACCCCGCGGCACCAGGCGACGCCGTGCTCGCGGTAGGTCGGGAAGACGTAGTCGTCGTCGCGCAGCGCCCGGCCGGAGCCGATCTGGGCGGCCTCCTGGCCCAGCAGCGAGGCCCACAGGCCCAGCTCACCCTGGCGCTGGAGCGAGGTGGCCTCACTGTCGAAGCGGCGGGTCAGGACCATGTCGCGGTACAGGCCGCGCAGGTCCTCCGCCGTGATGTCCTCGACGTACGGCAGGAACTCCGCGTTGTCCGCGGTCTCCACCCGGTCGCCCTCGGGCGTCAGCAGCTGTACGAGCTGGGGCTCGGCAGCACTCTGTGCGGCTGCGGCGGTCTTGCGCGTGCTGGCGCCCGCCGCTCGCTTGGTGCCGCTGCTGCGTCGCGGCTTGCGCGCGGCAGTGCTCTCCACGGTCACGTGTGCTCCTCCGTCGGTCCGGCACCCGGGTTCTCCGGGGACCAGTGCGGCTCCACCTGGATCCGTACCCGCGCACGGGGTGGGTGCGACTCGGCGGGATTCAGGCGTGACAGGTATCCCGGCGAGTGCCCTGCGCAAAGCACGTTACCCAGTGCGCCGCAGAACTGCGAAACCCCGTTTGACCTGGGATTTTGCTTGGATTTCCAAGTAAATCCACGGCTGTGGGAACACGTACTGGTCACAGCCTTGCAGGGGGCCGGAACAACGGCACGTTATCCCGGGTAACCGCGGCAGGGAAGAGGTGAGTGTGTGAAGATGGATTCCGTGCGCGATGACGGAAAAGTCAAGGTTTTTCTCCTGGACGACCACGAAGTGGTGCGACGCGGGGTCTATGAGCTCTTGTCGGTCGAACAGGACATCGAGATCGTCGGCGAGGCCGGCACCGCCGCCGACGCACTCGCCCGGATTCCCGCCACGCGCCCCGACGTCGCCGTGCTGGACGTACGCCTGCCGGACGGCAGCGGTGTGGAGGTCTGCCGCGAGGTCCGCGCCCAGGACGAGCACGTCAAATGCCTGATGCTCACCTCGTTCGCGGACGACGAGGCGCTGTTCGACGCGATCATGGCTGGTGCCTCGGGCTACGTGCTGAAGGCGATCCGCGGCGCCGAGCTGCTGAACGCGGTGCGCGACGTCGCGGCCGGCAAGTCGCTGCTGGACCCGGTGGCCACGGCCCGTGTGCTGGAGCGGCTGCGCGACGGCAAGGCCAGGGGCGACGACCGCCTGGCCAACCTCACCGAGCAGGAGCGCAAGATCCTCGACCTGATCGGCGAGGGCCTGACCAACCGCGTGATCGGCGAGCGGCTGCACCTCGCCGAGAAGACCATCAAGAACTACGTGTCCAGCCTGCTGTCCAAACTGGGCATGGAGCGCCGTTCGCAGGCGGCCGCGTACGTGGCGCGACTCCAGGCGGAGAAGCGGTGACGTCGCTGACGGGTCGCCACCGCGCGCACGCTCGCGGGTAATTCGGAAGTCGTATTCCGGAAGGCGCCTTCCTTCCGGAACGGGCCGTTCCCGAAGCGGCCTTCCGGAACGGGCCCTCCGGAACCAGCCTTCCGGAACGGGCCTTCCGGAACGGGCCTTGAACAACGCCCCCTGGACGCGGCCTTTCCGGTGGTCGCCGGCGGCCCTATTCCTCGAAGGTGCCCGGCCCGAAGGTGGGCTGGGTGATGGTCGGCTTGGTCGAGGGCGACGGCTTCGGTGACGGCGACTTGCTCGCCGACGGGGACGGGCTCGGCGAGATCTCCTCGCTGGGCGACGGCGACGGGCTCGGGCTCGGGCTCTGCGAGTAGCGCGAGCGGCTCGGCGACGGCGCGTTCTGCTCCGAGGTCTTCGAGTTCTCCGGGGTGTGGTCGCTCGGGCTGTTCTCGGGCGTCTGCTCGGAGCTCTGGTTGCCGCCCGGCGTGGTCTGCGAACTGGCCGGGGGCGTGTGCGGCTCCTTCTTCTTGCCGCCGACGTTGTCCAGGGCGAACACCACGCCCGCCGCGATCGCCACCACGGCCAGCGCCGCGAACAGCCACATCTTCCAGCGGCCGGAGCCGTTGCCGCCGCGGCCGCGGTCGTCGTAACCGCCGCCGGGGAAGGCCGAGCCGTCGTCCGGGTTGAGCGGGGGCACCATCGGCTGCTGCTGGTACTGCTGGAACTGCGAGGTCGTGGCCTGCGCGGCGTACTGCGGGCCGGGGCCCGTCATGGCCGTTGTCGGGGACCCGTTGCGGGCGTGCGGCAGCGCCATGGTGACCGGGCCGGTGTTCCACGTGCCGCTGCCCGCGCCCTGCTCCTGGAGCATCTCCAGGCCGTACTGGACCAGCCCGCGCATCTCCTCCGCGCTCTGGAACCGGTCGTCGGGGTCCTTGGCCAGGGCCCGCATGACCAGGCCGTCCAGCTCCGGCGGGATGCTCTCGCCGAGCTGGGAGGGGGGCACCGGGGCGTCCTGCACGTGCTGGTAGACCACCGAGAGCGGGGTCTCGCCGGTGAAGGGCGGGCGCAGCGCGAGGAGTTCGTAGAGCAGGCAGCCGGTGGCGTACAGGTCGGAGCGGTGGTCGACGGCCTTGCCCAGCGCCTGCTCCGGGGAGAGGTACTGCGGGGTGCCCATGACCATGCCGGTCTGGGTCATCGTGGCCTGCGCGCCGTGCAGGGCGCGGGCGATGCCGAAGTCCATCACCTTCACCGCGCCGGTGTTGGTGATGATGACGTTGGCGGGCTTGATGTCCCGGTGCACGATGCCGTGCTGGTGCGAGTAGGCCAGCGCCTCCAGCACGCCCGAGACGATGATGAGCGCCTGCTCGGGGCCGGGGGCCTCGGAACTCAGGAGCAGCTCGCGGATCGTGCGGCCTTCGACCAGCTCCATGACGATGTACGGGACGGTGTTCGGCCCGACCCGGTCCTCGCCCGAGTCGTACACGGCCACGACGGCGTGGTGGTTGAGGCCGGCGACCGACTGCGCCTCGCGGGTGAAGCGGGCCTTGGAGACCGGGTCCTCGGCGAGGTCGGCGCGCAGCAGCTTCACCGCGACCGTGCGGCCGAGGCGTACGTCCTCGGCGGCGAAGACCTCGGCCATGCCGCCGCGGCCGAGCCGGTGGGTGAGCCGGTACCGTCCGTCGCCCACCAGGCCGCCGGCGCCCCAGTGCTCAGGACTCTCGGCCGTCCCGGCGCCGTTTCCCTCGGGTTCGGGTGCCATCAGGTCCTCGCCGTCGTCTCTTAAGGCCGCAGCCGCGGGTGTGCTGTGGGCTCTCGTTCGGGGTGCTCCGATGAACGCTACAGCCTCGGAACCGGTCGCCGTTCGGACTGTGGCGCGCGGTGGCAGGGTGGTCACGGAACGGGCACCTGGCTTGACGTGTGCTTGCCCTCCGGCAGACTGGGCGCGATATGCGCTCAGCCAGGCGCGTCCAGAACTGCCCGAGGGGAAGCAACAGTCATGAGCCAGGACGGCACACAGGGCCGGTACGCAGGCGGCTCCCTGGCCGGTGGCCGTTACCAGCTGCGGGACTTGCTCGGCGAGGGCGGCATGGCGTCCGTGTACCTCGCCTACGACTCGGCGCTGGACCGGCAGGTCGCCATCAAGACCCTGCACAGCGAGCTGGGGCGGGAGCAGTCCTTCCGGGAACGCTTCCGGCGCGAGGCGCAGGCTGTAGCAAAACTGTCGCACACGAACATCGTTTCGGTCTTCGACACCGGCGAGGGCGAGCTGGACGGCGCCGTCATGCCGTACATCGTCATGGAGTACGTCGAGGGCAGCCCGCTCGGCTCGGTGCTCCAGTCGGACATCGCCCAGTACGGCGCGATGCCGGCGGACAAGGCGCTGAAGGTGACGTCCGACGTGCTGGCCGCGCTGGAGACCAGCCACGACATGGGCCTGGTGCACCGGGACATCAAGCCGGGCAACGTCATGATGACCAAGCGCGGCGTGGTCAAGGTGATGGACTTCGGCATCGCCCGCGCGATGCAGTCCGGCGTCACCTCCATGACCCAGACCGGCATGGTCGTCGGCACCCCGCAGTACCTCTCCCCGGAGCAGGCGCTGGGGCGGGCCGTCGACGCCCGCTCCGACCTGTACTCGGTCGGCATCATGCTCTTCCAGCTGCTGACCGGGCGGCTGCCGTTCGAGGCGGACTCGCCGCTGGCGATCGCGTACGCGCACGTGCAGGAGGAGCCGGTCGCGCCGTCCTCCGTCAACCGTTCGCTCACCCCGGCGATGGACGCGCTGGTCGCGCGGGCGCTGAAGAAGAACCCGAACGAGCGCTTCCCCACGGCGGCGGCGATGCGCGACGAGATCGCGCGGGTGCAGGCGGCCGGGCAGGCCGGTGCCCCGGTCATCGTCGCCGGCGGCCCCGTCTCCAGCGGCGCGGGCGTCGGCTCGGCGGTCTTCCCGCCGGTGGACTCGGGCCTCCAGGGCGCGCCGCAGCAGGTGCAGCAGCCGTACCAGGCCTCGCCGTACGGGCCGCCCACGCCGGCGCCGCAGGCGGGGTACGCGTACCCGCCGCAGGCGCACACCCCGCCGCCGCTGCCGCACCAGCAGTTCGCGCAGCCGGCGCCGCAGACGCCGCCGCCGTTCACCATCTCGCCGAGCGCGCAGCAGTCCTCGGCGGGCTCCTCGGGGCGCCGGAACAACTCGGTGGTCGTGGGTGCCATCGCGGTGGCCCTGCTGGCCATCGGCGGCCTGATCACGGCGATCGTGGTGAGCAACAAGGACGACGAGGGCGGCAAGGGCGGCACCGCGAACGGGGGCGGCTCCAGCAACTCCGCCGCCCCGAACCCGTCGGGCTCCGGGTCGGCCAAGGCGGGGCACAAGGGTCCGGACACGACGCGCACGATCGAGGCGTCGAAGTGCAAGGAGGCCTACAAGTCCTACAAGGACCCGAACAAGGTCTCGGCGCCCGACTTCCGCTACAAGAACCTGACCTCGGTCAAGGAGTGCATCCAGGCCGCGGGCTGGCGGTACACGATCCAGCAGCGCGACGAGGCCGTGTACGGCCAGGACACGGTGCTGGAGCAGCTGCCGGCGGCCAGCTCGGACGTGGACAAGAAGGACACCGAGTTCACGCTGGTGGTCTCCACGGGCAACCCGCAGTAGGGCCGGCGGGGCCGCCGTTTCGCGCGGCCCGGACCGGGTACGGCAGGGCCGCCCTTCCGCGCGGCGACCCGGACCGGACGTATCAGGGCTGTGCAAACAGCGGCAGCCCGCTCCGGCCCCCGTCCATGGGCCAAGGGCCTGTCGTCAAATTCCCGTCTGCCCCGCGACGCTCCCCCAGCTACCGCTGGGAGGTGCCCCCAGGCACGCACTCTCGCCGCACCGGGCGAAACCCCAAGTACGTCCAGTACGAGGGCTTCCACCCGGCACGCCGAGAGCACGCACCAGACGCCGCGGGGCCGCCCTTCGGGCGACGACGGGAATTTGACGACAGGCCCTAGCCCGGGCGGGGGCTTGTCCGTGGGGTCCGCGGCCCTGAACGGCCCGCCCCGGATGCCGGTTTTGGGCCGTTATGTGAATCTGAGCAGGTGATCCAGCGCTCCCGCGTGCTCCACTGGGTGGCCGGCGCGACCCTCGCCGCCTGCGCACTGGCCCCGGCCGTGCCCGCGTGCGCGGCCGACGACGGGCCGGACGGGCGGGAGCTGGCCGGCAGCGCGGCCGGGGCCGGGCGTGAAC
>NZ_WTFF01000333.1 GCF_019400985.1 Streptomyces bambusae | reverse complement strand
CTCAGCCCCTCCTCCAGGTCCGGGCCGGCGGGAAGCCGCGGGTCCGGTCCCAGCGGGTCGGGGTGCTGCGCGGCCGGGCCCGCCCCGGTGCCGCCGCCCGGGCCACCAGGGCGGCGGCCAGGACGACGGCCAGCGCCGCCGTCTCGACCGCGTCCGGCCGCCCCCTGACGATCCGCCACAGGGCGTGCGTGTGCTCGCCGCCGCTCATACCGGCGGGTTCCCGTGCTTGCGCGAGGGCAGGTCGACGTACTTGGCGCGCAGCATCCCGAGCGCGTCCACGAGGACGGAGCGGGTCTCGGCGGGGCTGATGACGTCGTCCACCAGGCCGCGTTCGGCGGCGTAGTAGGGGTGCATCAGCTCGGCCGTGTACTCCTTGATCTTCTGCGTGCGCATCGCGTCGGGGTCGTCGGCGGCCGTGATCTCGCGGCGGAAGATGACGTTCGCGGCGCCCTCCGCGCCCATCACCGCGATCTCGTTCGTCGGCCAGGCCAGGGCCAGGTCGGCGCCGATGGAGCGGGAGTCCATGACGATGTACGCGCCGCCGTAGGCCTTGCGCAGCACCAGCGAGATGCGGGGGACGGTGGCGTTGCAGTACGCGTAGAGCAGTTTGGCACCGTGCCGGATGATGCCGCCGTGCTCCTGGTCCACGCCCGGCAGGAAGCCGGGTACGTCCACCAGGGTGACCAGCGGGATGGAGAAGGCGTCGCAGAACTGTACGAAGCGGGCCGCCTTCTCGCTGGCGTGGATGTCGAGGACCCCGGCGAGGGCGGCGGGCTGGTTGGCCACGAAGCCGGTGACGTGGCCGTCCATCCGGGCCAGCGCGCACACCACGTTCGGCGCCCAGGCCGGCTGCACCTCGAAGTACTCGCCGTGGTCGACGACCTCCTCGATCACGCGCCGCATGTCGTACGACTGCTGCGGGTTGACCGGGACGATGTCCACCAGGGCGTCGGTGCGCCGGTCGGCGGGGTCGTCGCAGTCCTCGCGCGGCGCGGTCTCGCGGTTGTTGGAGGGCAGCAGCGACAGCAGGTGCCGTACGTCCTCCAGGCAGCCCTCCTCGTCGTCGTACGCGAAGGCGGCCACGCCGGAGGTCGCGGCGTGCACGTCGGCGCCGCCGAGCCCGTTGTGGCTGATCTCCTCGCCGGTGACGGCGCGCACGACGTCGGGGCCGGTGATGAACATCTGCGAGGTCTCGCGGACCATGAAGACGAAGTCCGTCAGCGCCGGCGAGTACGCCGCGCCGCCCGCGCACGGCCCGAGCATCACCGAGATCTGCGGGATGACCCCGGAGTTGTGGACGTTGCGCTGGAAGATGCCGCCGTAGCCGGCCAGGGCGCTGACGCCTTCCTGGATGCGGGCGCCGGCGCCGTCGTTGAGGGAGACCAGGGGCGCGCCGGCGGCCTCCGCGAGGTCCATCACCTTGTGGATCTTCTCGGCGTGCGCCTCGCCCAGCGCCCCGCCGAAGATGCGGAAGTCGTGGGCGTAGACGAAGACTGTACGGCCCTCGACGGTGCCCCAGCCGGTGACCACACCGTCGGTCCAGGGCCGCTTGTCCTCCAGTCCGAATCCGCTCGCACGGTGCCGGCGCAGGGTCTCGATCTCGCGGAAGGAGCCCGCATCGAGGAGGAGGTCGATCCGCTCGCGGGCGGTCAGCTTGCCCTTGGCGTGCTGGCGCTCCGTGGCCCGCTCGTCGGGTCCCGCGACGGCCAGGGCCTTGATGTCGGCCAGTTCCGCGGCCCGGTCCAGGAGCGGAACGGGCGGGACGGGCGGGGCGTCGGCGATGGTCATATGGGGCTCCTCCAGATCTGAAGGCCGGATTCAGCCACCGTCGCGCGCGGGGCTCAAGAGGCCGTCGAGACGCACTCGAATCCACCGCGACCGGAGGGCCCGACCGCCGTATGATCCCCGTGACTTGACTGTTCGATGACTTGTCCATGACCTGACCACGAGCAGGGGGAATCCACGTGGAAACGGCACGGCTCGCGTCGCTCATCGCGGCGACGATCACGATGGGCCTGGTCAGCGGCCTGTTCTACGGCTTCTCCGTCTCGGTGATGCCGGGGCTGAAGCGGACCGACGACCGTACGGTCATCGACGTCATGCAGAAGATCAATGTGGCGATCCTCAACGGCTGGTTCGTCCTCGGCTACATCGGCGCGTTCGTCTTCACCGCCCTGGCGGTCGGCCTGCACGTCCCCGCCGACGGCCGGGACGTCCTGCCGCCGCTGATCGCGGCCCTGGTGGCGTACGTGGCCGCGATGGGCCTGACCAACAAGGTCAACATCCCGCTCAACAACGCGCTGGAGAAGGCCGGCCCGGTCGACCGCATCGCCGACCCGGCCGCCGTCCGCCGCGCCTTCGAGGCCCCGTGGGTCCGCGCCAACGTCTGGCGCACCCTGCTGTGCACGGCCTCGCTGGGCTTCCTGGCCTGGGCGCTGTTCGCGTACGGCGCCCTGAAGTGACGAGGAGGCCCCCCGCCGGGCCGGCCGGCGGGGGGCCTCCTGCACGTGCCCGCTGGTGGGGCGTCAGCGGCGGGCCGTGGCCCGGCCGTAGAGGACCAGGGCGCGGGAGAGGGCGGTCAGGGCGGCGGTGCAGAGCAGCGTGCGGACGATGTTCGTGGACACCCAGGTGGTCTTGAACTTGTCCACGACCGAGAAGTCGGTCAGCTTCGCCGCGTCGCCGAGGTCCTTCAGCTCGTTGTTCAGCGGGATGTTGACCGTGAAGGTGATCATGAGGACCACGAGGTAGGCCACGGCGGCCGCGCCGACGAACAGGGCGACCGTCCGGCGGCCCTTGCGGAACTCGATCACCGCCGAGGCCCCGGCCGCCAGCAGGGCGAGGATGAAGGCCATGCCGAAGAGGCCGTTGCCGTCGATCTCCGCGTTGAAGTTCTGCATCGCGGTGACGTACGTGCGCTCGTCGGCGTCGGCCAGACCCGGCATCACGGAGATGTCGTAGGCGAAGAAGAGACCGGCCATCAGGCCGATCAGTACGGTCGCCAGGACCATCAGGGTGGTGCCGAGCTTGGTGCTCCCGGCCGTGTCCGGCGCGGGCTGTGCGTAAGGCGGGTAGGTGGCGCCGCCGGGCGGGACGGCTGCGTAGGGGTTCTGGCTACCGGCCGGATTGGGGTTCATCGGTTGCGTCCCATCTGGGTGGTCGGAAGTACTGCTTGCCCTCGGCACGGACATCCGATCCTGGCACTGTGATCCCGGGCCCGGCCACGGGGTTCCACCTGCCCTTGAGCCGGGTTCAAGGGCAGGTGGCGGGATCCGGCCGCGGCGGTTCGGCGGGGGCGGCGGCTCGGGGGGGCGCGGAGCCGGCCCGGGGGTCAGTAGCGGTAGTGGTCCGGCTTGTACGGGCCCTCGACCGCGACCCCGATGTACTCGGCCTGCTCCGGGCGGAGCTCGGTGAGCTTGACCCCCAGCGAGGCCAGGTGCAGGCGGGCGACCTTCTCGTCGAGGTGCTTGGGGAGGACGTAGACGTCGGTCGGGTACTCCTCGGGCTTGGTGAAGAGCTCGATCTGGGCCAGGGTCTGGTCCGCGAAGGAGTTCGACATCACGAAGGAGGGGTGGCCGGTCGCGTTGCCGAGATTGAGCAGGCGCCCCTCGGACAGCACGATCAGGACCTTGCCGTCGGGGTAGGTCCAGGTGTGGACCTGCGGCTTGACCTCGTCCTTGACGATGCCCTCGGTCTTCGCGAGCCCGGCCATGTCGATCTCGTTGTCGAAGTGGCCGATGTTGCCGACGATGGCCTGGTGCTTCATCTTGGCCATGTCGGCGGCCATGATGATGTCCTTGTTGCCGGTCGTGGTGATGAAGATGTCGGCGGTCTCCACGACCTCGTCCAGGGTGGTGACCTGGTAGCCGTCCATGGCGGCCTGCAGGGCGCAGATCGGGTCGATCTCGGTGACGATGACGCGTGCGCCCTGGCCGCGCAGCGACTCGGCGCAGCCCTTGCCGACGTCGCCGTAGCCGCACACCACGGCCGTCTTGCCGCCGATGAGGACGTCGGTGGCGCGGTTGATGCCGTCGATGAGGGAGTGCCGGCAGCCGTACTTGTTGTCGAACTTCGACTTCGTCACCGCGTCGTTCACGTTGATCGCCGGGAAGAGCAGGGCCCCGTCGCGGTGCATCTCGTAGAGGCGGTGGACACCGGTGGTGGTCTCCTCCGTCACGCCGCGGATGCCGGCGGCGAGCTTGACCCAGTCGAGGCTGCTGTCGCGCAGCAGCTGGTAGACGATCCGCAGCTCGTCGTTGTCGGCCGTGTCGGGGTCGGGCACGGAGCCGGCCTTGGCGAATTCGACACCCTTGTGGACGAGCAGGGTGGCGTCACCGCCGTCGTCCAGAATCATGTTCGGACCGAGGTACGAGGGCCGACCATCAGGCGCAGCCGGACCGTCGGCTCCGGGCCAGGTCAGCGCCTGCTCGGTGCACCACCAGTACTCCTCCAGCGTCTCGCCCTTCCAGGCGAAGACCGGGATGCCGGCGGCGGCGATCGCGGCGGCCGCGTGGTCCTGGGTGGAGTAGATGTTGCAGGACACCCACCGCACCTGGGCGCCGAGCGCGACCAGGGTCTCGATCAGCACGGCCGTCTGCACGGTCATGTGCAGCGAGCCGGTGATCCGCGCCCCGGCCAGCGGCTGGGCCTCGGCGTACTCCTTGCGTATCGACATCAGGCCGGGCATCTCGTGCTCGGCCAGGGTGATCTCCTTGCGGCCGAACTCGGCGAGGGAGAGGTCGGCGACCTTGAAGTCCATGAAAGCTGCTCCGTGATGGTGAGGTGGGGTGAGGTGAAGTGGTGGGCCGGCAGACGGGCCGGAGGGTGGGTCAGGCGTGCGGACCCGGGTCCAGCTTCAGGTCCAGGTTCTGATGGATCTCCAGAGTCGCGGTGGACTTGTTGAGGGTGATGTAGTGCAGGCCGGGCGCCCCCTCGGCGAGCAGCCGTTCGGCCATGCACGTCGCGTACTCCACCCCGATCCGGTGCCCGGCGGCCGGGTCGTCCTTGGCGGCCTCCAGCCGGGCGGCGAGCGCCGCGGGGAACCGGGCGTCGCTGAGCTCGGCGAAGCGGGCGATCTGGCGGAAGTCGGTGGCCGGCATGATCTCCGGGATGATCGGGGTCAGGCAGCCGACCGCCGCCAGCCGGTCGCGCAGCCGCAGGTAGTCCTCGACGTGGAAGAACATCTGGGTGATGGCGTAGTCCGCGCCCGCCCGGCACTTGGCGGCGAAGTGGCGGACGTCGTCGGTCCACGAGGGCGACCGCGGGTGCCGCTCGGGGAACGCGGCCACCCCCACCGTGAAGTCCCCGAGCTGCCGGATCAGGCTGACCAGCTCGTGGGCGTGCGTGAAGCCGCCGGGCTCCGGCCGCCACTCGCCCTTCGGGTCGCCCGGCGGGTCGCCGCGCAGCGCCAGGACGTCGCGGATGCCGGCATCGGCGTACTGCCCGATGATGTGCCGCAGCTCGGCCACGGTGTGCCCGACGGCCGTCAGGTGGGCGACGGGGCGCAGGGTCGTCTCGGCGGCTATCCGCTTGGTCACCTCGACCGTGCGGTCCCGGGAGGAACCGCCCGCGCCGTAGGTGACGGACACGAACGAGGGGGCGAGCGGCTCGATCCGGCGGATCGCCTTCCAGAGCGTGCGCTCGCCGGCCTCGGTCTTGGGCGGGAAGAACTCGAACGAGAAGCTCTTGCGGCCCGCGGCCAGCAGCTCACGGACACCGAGGGTCGGCGAGGTGCGGGGGCGTTCGATGGTGGCGGCCAGAGCAGCCGGCATGGTCGACTCCTTTCCGTACGTACGGGTCTCAGCGCGCGTTGAAGTAGTTCGCCTCGGGGTGGTGGACGACGATGGCGTCGGTGGACTGCTCGGGGTGGAGCTGGAACTCCTCGGACAGGTGCACCCCGATCCGCTCCGGCCGGAGCAGGTCGGCGATCTTGGCCCGGTCCTCCAGGTCGGGGCAGGCGGGGTAGCCGAGGGAGTAGCGGCAGCCCTGGTACTCGGTGCGGAACATGCCGTCCATGGAGCCCGGATCGGATCCGGCGATGCCCAGTTCGGCGCGGACGCGGGCGTGCCAGTACTCGGCGAGGGCCTCGGCCAGCTGCACGGACAGGCCGTGGAGCTCCATGTACTCGCGGTAGGAGTCGGCGGCGAACAGCCGCGCGGTCTCCTCCCCGATCCTGCTGCCCACGGTGACCACCTGCAGGCCGACGACATCGGTCTCGCCGGACTCCTCCGGGCGGAAGAAGTCGGCCAGGCACAGCCGCCGGCCGCGGCTCTGCCGGGGGAAGGTGAAGCGGGTCCGCTCGCCGCCGTCCTCGTCGAGGAGGATCAGGTCGTCGCCCTTGGACACGCAGCGGAAGTAGCCGTGTACGACGGCCGCTTCGAGCAGCCCGTCCGTGTGCAGCCGGTCCAGCCAGCCGCGCAGCCGGGGCCGGCCGTCGGACTCGATGGTGTCGGCGTCCTTCAGGCCCCACTGGCCCTTGAACAGGGCGGTCTCGTCCAGCCAGGAGGCGTAGTCCTTGAGCGGGATGCCCTTGACGACGCGGGTCCCCCAGAACGGCGGGGCCGGCACCGGGTTGTCGACGGCCACGTCGGAACGCCCGCCCGGCTCGGGCCCCTGCTCCGAGATCAGCAGTGGCGTGTCCCGCCTGGCTACGCGGCGCTGCTTCAGCTCGGGCAGGGTGGCCCCGGGAACGCCGCGCTTGACGGCCATCAGGCAGTCCATGAGGCGCAGGCCTTCGAAGGCGTCGCGGGCGTAGCGGACCTCGCCTTCGTAGATCTCGTGGAGGTCCTGTTCGACGTACGCCCTGGTCAGCGCGGCGCCGCCGAGGATGACGGGGTAGTCGGCCGCCATGCCACGGGAGTTCAGCTCCTCCAGGTTCTCCTTCATGATCACGGTGGACTTCACCAGGAGACCGGACATGCCGATGACGTCGGCCTTGTGCTCCTCGGCGGCCTCCAGGATGGCGGAGACGGGCTGCTTGATGCCGAGGTTGACGACGTTGTAGCCGTTGTTGGACAGGATGATGTCGACGAGGTTCTTGCCGATGTCGTGCACGTCGCCGCGGACGGTCGCCAGGACGATCGTGCCCTTGCCTTCGGCGTCGGACTTCTCCATGTGGGGCTCGAGGTGGGCCACCGCGGTCTTCATCACCTCGGCGGACTGCAGCACGAACGGCAGCTGCATCTGCCCGGAACCGAACAACTCACCGACGACCTTCATCCCCTCCAGCAGGGTGTCGTTGACGATGTCCAAGGCCGGGCGGGACTGGAGTGCCTCGTCGAGGTCGGCCTCCAGGCCGTTCTTCTCCCCGTCGATGATCCGCCGCTGCAGACGCTCCTCCAGCGGCAGGGCGAGGAGTTCCTCGGCCTTGCCGGCCTTGAGGGACTTGGTGTTGACCCCCTCGAAGAGCTCCATCAGCTTCTGCAGCGGGTCGTAGCCCTCCCGACGCCGGTCGTAGATCAGGTCCAGGGCGGTGCTGACCTGCTCCTCGTCGAACCGGGCGATCGGCAGGATCTTCGAGGCGTGCACGATCGCCGAGTCCAGGCCCGCCTTGACGCACTCGTCCAGGAAGACGGAGTTCAGCAGGATGCGCGCGGCCGGGTTCAGACCGAAGGAGATGTTCGACAGGCCGAGCGTGGTCTGCACGTCCGGGTGGCGGCGCTTGAGCTCACGGATCGCCTCGATCGTCGCGATACCGTCCCCGCGGGACTCCTCCTGACCGGTGCAGATCGTGAACGTCAGGGTGTCGATCAGGATGTCCGACTCGCGGATCCCCCAGTTCCCGGTCAGGTCGGCGATGAGACGTTCGGCAATGGCGACCTTGTTCTCGACGGTGCGGGCCTGGCCCTCCTCGTCGATGGTCAGCGCGATCAGCGCCGCACCGTGCTCCTGCG